>QHYU01000173.1 GCA_003224235.1 Acidobacteriota bacterium | reverse complement strand
GCCAACATTTTGGTGACCTCCGAGGGGGTGCCCAAACTGCTGGACTTCGGCATTGCCAAGCTGCTGAACCTGGAATTCTCTTCCCAGACCCTGCTGGTCACCCGCACCGGTTTACAGCCCATGACCCCAGAATACGCCAGCCCGGAGCAGGTGCGTGGAGAGCCGATCACCAACGCAACGGACATTTACTCGCTGGGAGTGTTGCTTTACAAACTGCTGACCGGCCATCGGCCGTACCGTCTGAAGCGCCAGACTCCTTTGGAGATCGAGCGGGTGATTTGCGAGGAGGACCCGGAAAAGCCCAGCACCGCTATCAGCCGGGTGGAAGAGATAACCTCCTCCGAGGGAAGCACAATCACCCTCACACCTGAGCTGGTGAGCCAAACGCGCGAGGGTCGGCCGGAGGAATTGCGCCGACGTCTGCACGGAGATCTAGACACGATCGTGCTGATGGCTCTTCGTAAGGAGCCGCAGCAACGCTATGCCTCGGTGGAGCAGTTCTCCGAAGACATCCGGCGGCACCTGGAGAGCCTGCCGGTAACGGCTCGGCCAGCCACCTTCGGCTACCGCAGCTCCAAGTTCGTTCAGAGGCACAAAATAGAAGTAGCAGCGGCCGTACTGGGCGTGCTTACGCTGATTGGCGGCATTGCAGCCACCACCTGGGAGGTGCGCAAGGCCAGGACCGAGATGAACCAAGTCCGCCTCAAACCCCGCCGCTCTGTGGCTGTGCTTGGCTTCAAAAACCTCTCGGGCCGGCCGGATGAGGCCTGGCTTTCCACGGCGCTCTCCGAAATGCTCACCACGGAACTCGCTGCTGGGGAAAAGCTGCGGACCATCGCCGGCGAAAACGTCGCCCGAACCAAGATTGACCTTTCGCTCGCCGATGCCGACAGCTATGCCCCGGATACCCTGGCGCGCATCCGCAAGAACCTGGGGACTGATTACGTTGTTCTCGGCTCGTATCTCGCCCTGGGAAAAGATTCGGGCCGGACACTCCGCTTGGACTTGCGGCTTCAGGACGCCGCGGCTGGGGAGACGCTTACCTCGGTGTCGGCATCTGGAGCGGAAGCCGAAGTCTCTGATCTGGTTGCGCGCACGGGGGCTATTGTCCGAGAAAAGCTTGGTGCCGGGGCGATTTCGGCGGCTGAGGCCGCTGCTGTGCGTGCCTCGCTGCCGTCGAATCCCGAGGCCGCCCGGCTTTATTCCGATGGGCTGGCCAAATTGCGAGTTCTTGATGCGCTCGCCGCCCGAGACTTGTTGCAGAAGGCGGTGGCTGCCGATCTGAACCATGCCCTTGCCCACGCAGCCTTGGCTTCGGCCTGGTGGCACCTGGGTTATGAGCAGAAGGCCAAGGAGCAGGCCCAGAGAGCATTTGACCTTTCAGCGAACTTGTCGCGCGAGGAGCGGCTTTGGGTGGAAGGTAGGTATCGCGAAACCGCCAGGGAATGGGACAAAGCCGTTGAGATCTACCGGACGCTCTTCGGCTTCTTCCCCGATAACCTCGACTACGGCCTGCGGTTGGCCAGCGTGCAGACTTCTGCCGGGAAGGGGCAAAATGCCCTCGCCACGCTTGAGGCGCTCCGGAAGCTCCCTCCCCCCGCTTCAGAAGACCCGCGCGTCGACCTCGAGGAAGCCTTCGCGGCCAAATCGCTGGGAAATTTCAAGCGGGAGCAAGCAGTGGCAGCGAAAGCGGCGGAAAAGGGGGCGGCACAGGGTGCGCGGCTCCTGGTTGCTCGAGCGCGCAGGGAAGAGTGCTGGGCCCTTGCGAATCTTGGCCAACCGAAACAGGCGATAGCCTCTTGCGAGGATGCGAAACGCATCTCTACTGAGGCGGGTGATCGAGCTGGCCTAGCACATTCGTTAAAGGATATCGGGGCGGTGCTCTTTAATCAAGGGGACTTTGCCGGGTCAAAGACGAAGAATGAAGAGGCCCTCTCGGTTTTTCGCGAGACCGGAAACAAGAGAGACATGGCCGCGGCACTTGACAACATCGCCACCACACTCGCGGTGCGGGGGGATTACGCTGGGGCAAAGAGGATGTCAGAGGAGGCGTTGGCAGTCTTCCGCGAAACTGGCGCTAAACCCGACGCCGCTCTTACCCTGAACAACATCGGGGACGATCTCCTTTCCCTGGGGGACCTCGCCGGGGCACGAAGGATGTTTGAGGAGTCCCTGGCAATGTTCCGCGAAATTGGCGACAAGAGTCAGACGACGCTCGCGCTAGTCAATTTGGGGTTGACACTCTACTCCCAGGGGGACCTGAGCGGGGCAAAGAAGAGGTTGGAGGAGGCGCAGTCCATGTCTCGCGAGACTGGCGAAAAGAAATATTCCGCGTACGCGCTCTTTGACCTGGGTGTAATCCTTTCTGCGGAGGGGGACCTGGCTGGGGCGCGGAAGGAACTTCAGGAGGCGCTGAGCATCCGGAATGAGATCGGAAACAACGGAGAGGCCGGCGAGACTCTGGTGGCACTTGCCGAGCTGTCCATCGAAGAAGGGCATCCAGCAGAGGCCGCAGTGCCCATCCGACAGGCCGTTGTAGAGTTCCAAAAGGAAAGAATGATTGACGACGAGATCTCTGCACAATCCATACTTGCCCGCGCTCTTCTTGAAATGGGAAACCCCGCCGAGGCGCAGAGAGAGATCGCCCGCGTGGCAGGGCTTGTTGCGAAGAATCAGAACCGCGACGCCCGTCTCCAGATGGCGATTGTCGCTGCCCGCGTCCGCGCCGCTTTGGGCAAACCTGCCGAAGCCTCCAAGAGTCTTGAGGCTACTCTCGCCGAAGCGACGAAGTACGGTTTCGTTGGCGATCAGTTCGAGGCCCGCTTGGCCCTGGGTGAGGTCGAAATGAAATCGGGCAAGGTCGCCGCTGGCCGCGCTCACCTTGAGGCCCTCGAAAAGGACGCAATAGCGAAGGGCTTTGGTCTCATTGCGCGCAAGGCCGCCGCCGCGAGGAGCTAGGAGCTTGGCTTCCCTTGCCTGATAGTGAGAGACGAGTTCGCCCTCGATACCGATCCCCAGTGGAGCAACGGATTCTCCTCGTCAGCCTGAAACAAACCTTGCGAGCTAAAAGAAGTGCTTGAAATGCAGTCGTTGTTCAGGGTGTACTTTTCGGCCCGCCCCGGCCCACGCCTGCCCCGTCCCAATCACCGGTAGGCCGGGCTCTCGCCGAGGGGAAAATTGCTCTGACTAATGGGCCATTTCAGGCACGATTCTCGCCTTATAGGGTGAAACCAGCCGCCACAGCCGTAGCGGGCGGGATCGCCCTCCTGGGCCAGCCCCGCGAGTTTCAAAGCTAACGAAACTCTATTCACCACCCGTAAGTCCTTTCTTTCCCGATTTCCGCGTTCCTGGGTGAAGGCCTCAGCCGCTCCACGTTTTGAGGAGAGGAAGACAGGACCACGAAGGCGAAGATGGGCATCAAGGCTGCGCTTTTAGGTGTTCACCGGTAATTCGTGAGCCGTTTCGGGCGCGATTTTCGCGTTACAGAGTGAGGGCAAAGAAAGACCCTCGAAATCAGGCAAAGGAGAAAGTCCATGAATGTGAGCACAGACATAAAGGCTGGGCTTAGGTCCAGCGCCGGACTGATTAGATCCTGCTGTAATAACCTCATCGAACCTCGCCTGGTCCATGTGCGGGAGGATTCCGGGCAAGGCTACTTCCTGGCCGTATGGCGCTGCCCAACATGCCGTCGGACCACCCAGTGAAGGTCATTGACTCCGCTACACCTGTGTAATCAAGCAAGGGGGCAGCATGAGCTGGCCATGGCCCTTTCTGTGCCCGCGATTTTGTAAGTTCACGAAGTCGAAACAAATCTGGGTCGAGGTGCTGTTCGATTCTGATTCGCAACGCTGCACCGGGAGCTGGGCTGCGTTCTTGAGCGCATCTCCACCCTGCTGGTTATCGCCCGTCGCTTTGCCCACCAGTTTTAAACCAGGGTATTTGTCATGTCCAAGAGCAGCTTCAGCCGGTCGTGCCCCAGCTCCGCCTGCACGTCACGTGATTCCTGTCGAGTCCTGCGTCTGTGGAGAACTCATTTTTTCTTCAACCCTCTTCGGAATCCGAACGCAGCCAACGGTTACCCTGTGGGGCCAGAGTCTCGGACCTCAGTTTTACTAACTTGTTAAAGGCCCGACAGTTCTCGTGTGCGGAACATGCTTATCCCATCGTCTTCTTGATCCTGGCGGGCTCGCTGCTTTGTATCGTGAGCAGTACCCCTGTACCCTTGACCCTTCCAGAAACCATAGGCTATATTCGCCAAAGCTTCGAGAATTCCGCGTGAAGTGGTGTGTCTGGTGGAGATAACTCCTCCAGCTTCGCGGGAAACTGGCGAACTTTCTGGCCATGGGCGCCAACATTCCGACCCGGGAACAGACGGCACAACTGCAAGGGACTGTTGTGATCCTCCATCCCGGTTCCGAGTGGCGGACCTAACTTGATCACACATGAAAGTATGATCGCTCTGGGGCTGTTGTCAGCCGCGGCTTTCACCGCCGCCTTCTTCGCCTACGTGTACACGCTGAAACGCCAGCTCTATCTGCTGCTGTGGACGTGCGGCTGGAGCCTGGTGGCACTGAGCTACTTGAGCCTGGCACTGGAGCCCTGGATGGCAGCGGCGCCCTGGCAGACGGCGCTGGACCATTGGCTGCTGGCTGCGGCGGCGCTGCTTTTTTTCTGTACCGCGCAGCTGTACGCACAGGCCCGCCCCTGGGTGCGCCCGCTCGCGGCGGCCGGGGCGCTATTTATGGTCTGGGCGGTGAGCTATCACCTGCACTGGGTCAGCGTCTCTCCGGATCTCGGCGTGGCGCTGGTTTTACTTGGCGCGGCCCGCGTTTTCTGGCAGGAAGGCCGCAGGCAGGAAACCATGGCCGACCTGCTGTTGGCAGCGGCGTTCCTGGTGTGGGGAGGGATGCTGGTTGCTCCGCTGTTCGGCGGCCGGCTTTCGTCGCAGCTCGCAGCCGGTCTGCGGCTGCTGGCGATTGTCCCGCAACTGTTCGCCGCCGTGTTGATGGTGATGGCGCTCTACGAGGAAGAAAAACGGCGTGTCGAGCGCAACATGCTGGCACTCTCAAACCTGAATCTGGCAACCTCGAGCTTCGTTGGCGGCGAAATCCAAAGGATGTTGTCCCAAACGCTGGATCGCGTGTTGAGCGTAGTGCGCATTCCGGCAGGCGCGCTTTTCCTTCATCACGGGGACCCACAGGGACCCACTTCGCTGGTGGCAGCAGGGCTGAGCGACTCTTTCTGTGGGGCGGCACAGGAAGAGGGCTTGGATGACCACCTGGTCAGCCTTGTAACGCGCCTGGGCGGCCTGGTGGTTTTTCGCGACTTGACGCGTGACTCCGCCTGGGTGGCGTTGGACCGAGAAGAAGCCTTCCGAAAGTTCCGGCAACTGGCGGTGAAGCAATGCCTGCGCACCGTAGTCGCCATCAGCCTGCAAGCCAAGGAGCAGGCCTTCGGCGTGCTGTTGCTGGGCACTCCTGATACGCGGCGATTCACGCCCGCCGAGCTGCGCCTTTTGCTGGCGCTGGGACACCAGATCGGCATGGCTGTCGAAAACAGCTATTTGATCCAGCAATCCGCGCGGCGCTCGGAAGAGCTGCACATCCTGAACGCGATCGGGCGCGCGCTCAGCTCGACGCTGGAAAGCGACGCTCTGTTTGAGAAGATCTACGCAGAGATGCGGAGGCTATTCGACGTTAGCAATTTCTATATCGCCTTTCACGACCCTGCACGGGAAGAAATCCGCTTCGAGCTCGAGGTGACCGACGGGACACGCCTGCCGAAGCGCTCGCGCCCGGCCGGCAACCACCTGACTGAGTACCTGATCCGCACTCAACAGGCGCTGCTGATCCGAGAGAATTTTGCCGAGGAGGCGAGCAAGCTGGGCGCGAATCCGCTCCGGCAGGTGGGCTGCTTTTGCGGCGTGCCGCTGATGCAGCGTGGCCGCGCCATCGGCGTCATGGCGGTGCACAGCCTGCAGGAGCGGCTCTTCGATGAAGGCCACCTCGAGTTCATGCGCGTGCTCTCCAGCGAGGCCGGGATCGCGCTGGAAAACGCGCGGCTGTTCCGCGAAGAGCAAACCAAGTCGCGGCAGCTTACGCTGCTGAACAACATCTCGCGCAACGCCATCACGACGCTGAACTCCGATGAGATGCTGGCCAACATTGCGGCTGAGCTTGAGGAGTTCCTCACCTACGACCACATCGGCATCGCCCTGCTCGACTACTCCAACAAGGAAGTAGTGATCCAGGCCGAAGCCGGCCGACGGCGTGGCGCCCTGGGCCAACGCATCCCGCTGGGCGAAGGATTGGTGGGCCAGGTGGCACGCAGGGGGAAGTTGATCGCCGTGCGCGATCTTGCCGCCCCGGATGCAGCAGGAGGCCCGGTGCTGCCGGGTTCAGTCTCCGCTATCGCGCTGCCTATGGTTTACGCGGACCAACTGCACGGGGTGCTCTACGTCGAAACCTCCGAGCCGTGCGACTTCTCCGAAGAAGAGAGCCTGCTGCGGACCCTGGCGGACCTGATCTCCAGCGCCCTGCACAACGCCCTCACCTTCCAGAAGGCTCAGGAGCAGGCCATCACCGATGGCCTCACCGGCGTCAAGACCCACCGCTTCTTCATGGAAGCGCTATCGGCCGAATGGAAGCGCTCGACACGCGCTGGCCGTTCGTTCGCGCTGGTGCTGATGGACCTGGACCGCTTCAAATTCGTCAACGACTTCTTCGGACACCTGGAAGGCGACTTGGTGCTGCAGCGCGTCGGCCACATCCTGGAGCAGAACTGCCGCCGCTCAGACGTGGTGTCACGCTACGGCGGCGATGAGTTCGTCATCCTGATGCCGGAGACCACGATCGAGCAGGCCCAGCAGCTCGCCTCCAAGCTGCGCTCCTGGATCTGTTCGGACCCTCTGCTGCGCGAGAAAAATATTACCGGCAGCTTCGGCATCGCCAGCTTTCCGATGCACGGCTCCACGCCCCAGGAGTTGATCCAGGTGGCCGACTCCTCGATGTACCTTTCCAAGCATCAGGGAGGCAACACCGTTTCCACCGCCGAGCACTTCGACCCCGATGAAACCAAGAAGTGGAAACGCGACGTCCTGGAAGCCTACCTCGGCGTTACACTCAAGCGGCTGTTTTCCACCGGCCCTGAGGCCTTCGAGGAGATCTATAAGCGCCTGGAGCAGTTCACCCAGGCGCTGTCCGCTAGCCCGGCGGACATGCCGGAAGCAGGCGGAAACTCCTCGGCCGGCACTCACGGAACTTCAGAAGCTGCCCCGCATGGAGCTGAGGGACCTAGGGCGCTGCCGCCTGCTGTGATCGAAACGATCACTTCGCTGGCCTTTGCCATCGACGCGAAGGACCACTACACGCAAGGCCATTCGCAAAAAGTATCCAGCTACGCTGCGCTCCTGGCCGAGGCGGTCGGGCTCAGCGAAGCGGAAGTCGAGGAGGTGCGCCTGGCCGGCGTGCTCCACGACATTGGCAAGGTGGGCATCCCGGAATCCATCCTGAACAAGAGCGGGCCGCTCAACCCCGACGAATGGGAGACGATGAAGACGCACGTCCAATACGGCACCCGCATCCTCGAGCCGGTCCGCGGCCTCGGCCGTGTGCAGCAGATGGTCAAGCACCACCACGAATTCTTCGACGGCTCGGGCTACCCCGATGGCCTGACCGGCAGCGGGATCCCACTGGGCGCGCGCATCCTCGCCATCGCTGACGCCTACGACACGATTACCTCGGACCGCACGTACAAGAAGGCCCGCACCGCCGAAGAGGCGTTTGCCGAGCTCGAGCGCTGCGACAGCGCACAGTTTGACCCGGACTTGGTGGAGGTATTTATCCGGAAGATGCGCCTCCTGCCGTACCCTGTTCTCGAGGCCGCGTCGTCATCGCAGCGCGCTCCCGCCAACGCCGGATAGTTTTGCCCTTCTTGCTGTCTTGTTTCTCCCCCCCCCGCGTTTTTTCTCCTGCAGCTTTCCATTTGGGGGGCAGAACGCTTTTCAGCCTTACAACATCGGCACCATGGCAGGCCGTAACCCGGACCGCGCTTGATGCGTAGTACCATCGAGGGGCGATGATACCGGCAAGTGATGGTGTCGCTGTCTCCGCCGAGCGGGTCTCGCGGCATTACCAGATGGGTTCCGCGCTGATCCGCGCGGTGGATGATGTCACGCTCGAAGTCTGTGCAGGGGAGTTCCTGGCGCTGCTGGGAAGTTCCGGTTCAGGGAAGTCGACGCTCTTGAACCTGATGGCCGGCCTGGATCGCCCGACCTCAGGGACCATTTTTGCGCACGGCCGCAATCTGTCTGAGATGAGCCGGCTCGAGCTGGCCCGATATCGCAGCCGGACCGTGGGCATGGTCTTTCAAGCTTTCAACCTGCTTCCGCGAATGACGCTGGAGGAAAATGTCGAGCTGCCGTTGCGCCTGGCGGAGGTGGAACGCAGCGAGCGCGCGGGGCGGGTGCGTGAAGCGCTGGAGCGGGTGCATCTGGAAAAACGGCTCAGCCATCGCCCCAGTGAACTTTCCGGCGGGGAGCAGCAGCGGGCGGCGCTGGCGCGAGCCCTGGTAAACCGCCCCGCTCTTCTTCTCGCGGACGAGCCCACGGGCAATCTGGACAGCGCGACAGGCGAAGGAATCCTGCTGTTGTTGCGCGAGATCCAGCAATCGCTGGGGATGACGATTGTGCTGGTCACGCACGAACGCCCTCTCGGCGAGCGATTCGCCGATCGAATCGCCACTGTAGCGGACGGCAGACTGGTCAGCGACGGGGTGAAACCATGAAAGCCGGCGACCTCGGGGAACTTGCCCTGCGCAATCTGCGTGAGGCTCTCCTGCGGAACTCGCTGACCACGCTGGGCGTCGCCGTGGGTGTCGCTTCGCTCGTGGCGATGCTTTCTCTCGGCGTGGGCCTGCAGGAGCTTGCCTCGAAGCGCCTCTCTCAGTCCGGTCTGTTTAACACGGTCGTCGTGACGCCGCGGACGAACCTGCGCGGTCTTGGTCGTCCCAGGCCGGCGAATTCTTCGCCTTCGCGCGCGTCGCGTCCGCTGGATGAAGGAGCTCGCCAGGAAATGGAACGCCTGCCAAACGTAGTGGAGGTGTATCCGCAGATTCGTTTCTTCACGGAAGTGCGTTATGCCGGCAATCCCTATACGACGATGGTGGCGGGCATGCCCGCATCGGCGCGTGGAAACGGCGCATTCGACGGGATACAGGGCAGCTTTTTTTCCGGTCCCACCGCCGACGAGGCCATCCTACAGATCGAATTCGCGAAGGAATTATCCGACCATCCTTCCACTTTACTCGGCGAGGAACTCGTGCTGCGCTACGCGGAACGCCAAGCGCTTGGAGCCCAGACTGGAGTGAGCGATCCGGTCAACGGCGATAGCGATGACGGCGCGGGTTCCGGGTTCTCGATCGTGCCGCGAGAGAAGAAACTGCGCATCGCCGGCATCGTGGAGACGGAACCGGCGGCTGGCTTTGGTGGCTTCGGCAGCGGCCGAGTGCTGATCCCGCTCGAGGTCGCGGCAGCGCTGAGGGCCGCGCAGGTGAACGATCTGCGGGACGTCGTGCGCGGAACGAAAGGCAAGCCCAGCTACGCGAGCTTGACGGTGCGCGCGAAGAGCCCTTCGCAGGTGGAAGGAATCGAAACCGCCATTAAAAACATGGGCTTCTCCGCCTTTTCCTTGCTCGACGCCACGCGCAATCTCCGCCTCTTTTTCGCCGTTTTTGATCTTCTGCTCGCGATTTTCGGCAGCCTGGCGCTGGCCGTCGCCACGCTCGGCATCATCAACACGCTGGCGATGGCCATTCTCGAGCGCCGGCGTGAGATCGGAGTACTCAAGGCCCTGGGCGCGGCCGACCGCGACGTCAAACAACTGTTTTTCGTAGAGGCCGGCGTTATGGGATTGCTGGGCGGAACCCTCGGCGTGGGCTTCGGTTGGCTGATCGGGAGAGCCGTTACGTGGGGCACTAATATTTATCTCCGGCGGCAAAACTTGCCGCCCGCACATGTTTTCTCCGTGCCGTGGTGGCTTGTGCTGGGAGCAATCGCCTTCGCCATCATCGTGAGCCTCGCCGCAGGGCTCTATCCGGCATCGCGCGCGGCGCGCCTCAACCCCGTCGAGGCCCTGCGGTATGAATAGACTCAAGCGCGCCGGGGTGGCGGCATTGGTTTTTTTGTGTCTCGCCTTCGCGCGTCCCGCGCATGCCACGGGTCGCGCCGAGTGCCTTTCCCTGCGGAGCCAGATTCTGGGCCACGCGGTCGCTTACTGCGTTCTCCTACCGCCCGGCTACGATGGGGAAAACACTCGCCGCTATCCCGTGCTCTACTTTCTCCATGGCCTGGGCGACAACGAGCAGATGTTTCTTCATTCGGGCGCGTGGAATCTCACGGAAGACCTCTGGGAGCAACATCAGCTCGGTGAATTCTTGATCGTGACGCCAGCGGGAGATTCAAACTTCTACATCAACTCGCGCGATGGCCGTCGCCGTTATGAGGACTTCTTTCTGCAGGAATTTCTGCCCTTCATCGAAAACCGCTATCGGACACGAGCAGGTCACGCATTCCGCGGCATTGCAGGGATTTCGATGGGCGGATATGGCGCGCTGCGGCTGGCCTTCCGCCATCCAGAGTTATTCGGATCCGTGAGCGCGCACAGCGCCGCTCTGATCGAGAAACTTCCCGCCGTCGCGCTCGCCGATTCCGGGCAGACTGCCAGCTTACGAATTCTCGGCGACGTATTCGGCTCACCGCCCGATCGCGCCTTCTGGGAACGCAACAACCCGCTTACGTTGGCGCGTACCGCTCACCTCGCAGGACTGAAGATCTACTTTGATTGCGGCTCCGAGGATAATTTCGGCTTCCATGCGGGCGCCAAGGCGCTTAACAACCTGCTTGCGTCGCGCCGCATTCCCCACGAATTTCACCTTTACCCCGGCGGTCACAACTGGCCCTATTTCGCGGAGCACCTGCCTGCTTCGCTCCAGTTTCATTCCCGCGCCTTCGGCCTCGGTCCGTCAAACCATTAGTCAGGTACAGGCTCAACTCCCGACTGGTGACTGTCCACTCTTCGACTCTGCCAGCCCGATACCGTTTGACTCTTCCCCTCGCTGCCTTTCGACATTAGACTGATTCCGTTTCCACTTTCGACTGACAACTTCTAATCTTTCTTCGCGGAGGCCTGATGCAAACTGCACGCGTCAAATGGGTCGGCCAAGAGCAATTCCTCGCCCTGACTCCTTCGGGCCACGCCATGCCACTCGATTCCGACCGGGGATCGAACGCCGCGCCCGGGCCAATGGAAATGCTGCTGGTCGCCCTGGGCGCTTGCACCGCTACCGACGTGGTCGGCATCCTCGCCAAGAAGCGCCAGAAACTGGAATCGCTCGAGGTGGTGGTGCGCGGCGAGCGCGCCGCAGAGCCGCCCACGGTGTGGGTGAAGCTGGAAATCGTCTACAAGCTGCGCGGACAACTCGACGAGAAAGCGGTGCGCGACGCCATTGAGCTAAGCGAGAACAAGTACTGCTCGGTGGCCGCCACACTCCGCAAAACCGCGCCCATCGCCTTCCACTACGAAATCAATCCCGCCGACGGCGGGTAGCGGTGGCCCATGCCCCACGGCCCGAGCAGCCGGGGCAATTCTGCCCGGTTGCAATCCACGACACTTTCATTTGCAACGCCGCTTTGGCCTGCCTCTCAGGTTGCAGTAGTCTCTTGCGGGGGCATCCTCGGTCCACAGGCAAGAGGTTTGGAGTGAAGGCCCAACGTGCCGGGGACACACCTGGAAATGGACCTTAAAGCGCTGGATGTGTTTGCTTGCCCCGAATGCGGGGCGGAGCTTCGCGTAGCGCGACGCGAGGAAGGCGGCTCTCAAAACGGAAAGATCAAGGAAGGTCAATTGAGGTGCACCCAGTGCCCGGCGACCTTCCCGATCTTGCGTTCGATGCCCCGCTTCGTCTCTTCCGACGAATATGCGGCGTCCCTCGGCTACCAGTGGAATCAATTCGACAAGCTGCAGCTTGACAAGTTTATGCGGAACGATCTCAGCCGAGAGCGCTTCTATGCCACGACCGGCTGGCCCGAACACCTCGAAGGCCAGAGGGTTCTGGAGGCCGGATGCGGTATGGGCCGGTTCACCCAAATCGCCCTGGAGACCGGCGCTGAAGTCTTCTCCTTTGACCTGAGCAGCGCCATTGAAGCCAATTTCAAGAACAACACCGACGCGGCAAAGGTTCACATTTTTCAGGCGAGCATCTACAAGATCCCTCTGCGTCGAGAGGCCTTCGACAAGATTTTCTGCATGGGCGTGCTGCAACATTGCCCCAACGTCAAGCAGGCCTTTATGAGCTTGATTCCCTTTCTCCGACGCGGCGGGGAAATCGCGGCGGATGTTTACCAGCGGCACGAGGGCGTACCGCCGCTGAAATACTGGGCGCGGCCATTCGCCCGGCGGATGCAGCCCCAAACCCTTCACACCGTGTTGCGCTGGACCATCCCGCCGCTGTTTGAGCTGAAGAAAGCACTTTACAAGATACCTGTCGCAGGCGAGGCCATCGCAGCTCTGATCCCTATTGGGCCACTCTCACATAAGCCGAAACTTGATTACACCGACGAGGAACTCAAAGAAGTGAAGATCCTGAGCGCGCTCGACATGTTGTCGCCCGCTCACGATCACCCTCAGAGAATCGAGGATGTGCGAGCGTGGTTCGAAGAAGCCGGTCTCGAGGGGATCCAAATCAAACTGGGCTTCAATGGAATCAATGCTAAAGGAAAGAAGCCCATCTCCCCTCCGGAGCACCATTCACGCCCGAACCACTGAGCCGAGGGACAGTCTTGGATTTAGCCCAAAGTTGGCCCGTTCCTTCCAGGACAACTCCCCATGCGGCGCCGCGTCGGGACGCCTACGGGTTGAGATATTCTTCTCGCGGGGCATCCTCGGTTCACAGGCAAAAAGAGGTTTGGGAGTGAAGGCCCAAGCTGCGGATCACGCGGATCATTCTGCTCCGAGCATGGTTGCGCTCTTAGGCCGGCGGGATGAGCCCACCGACGGCGTGAGAGACTATTGTTCCCTGCTGGCGGAGGCGCTGCGCCGTCGTGGCGTCACATTGAAGCTTGCAGAGTCTTTCTGGGAACGAGATGGATGGCTCCGAGAACTCTGGAATCTCTGGAAGCAGAGCTGGAAGTGGCGCGGAGAATGGGTTTTGATGCAATACACAGCGCTGGCCTGGTCGCGGCGCGGATTCCCTTTCGGTGTCCTTGCAGTGCTCGCGCTGCTCAGAGCGCGGGGGGTAAGAACTGCGGTGGTGTTCCATGACGTGCGCGACGATCGGCCGCATCGGTTACTCGACCGATTTCGCATTGCATTTCAATATGCGGTGATGCGCACGGCCTCCCGGTGGGCCGACCGCTCGATTCTGACTGTCCCCGTGGAACAGGTGCCTTGGCTCAATCCCACGCAGACTAAGGCGACATTTATTCCGGTGGGAGCGAATATCTCGGAAGCTGGGTTCTCCACGAAATCCAATGGCCGGAGGCCAGGGACGCCAAGAACTGTCACCGTGTTTGGCGTGACCGGGGGCGTCGGGATCGCCCCCGAGTGCGTTGACATCGGCTACGCGGTGAAACACGTCAGCAACCGAGTAGGAGCTTTGCGTCTGGTTGTCCTGGGACGTGGTTCGGAAGAGGCGGAGCCAATGCTGCGCCGGGAATTCGACGGAACGCGGGTAGAAGTTTCGGTGCTCGGCCTTCAGCCCGCGAAGGATATCGAGCGAATTCTGTCTGAAGCAGATGTGCTGCTGTTTGTCCGGGGGCATATCTCGACGCGGCGAAGCAGCGCAATTGCGGCGATTCCGTGCGGGCTGCCGATCGTCGGCTATCGCGGCTCTGAAACCGGCGGCCCGATCACGGAGGCCGGCGTAGAGTTAGTCGTCCAGGGCGACCGTGAGGCGCTGGCAGAGGCCCTAAGGCGCGTTCTGGCCGAAGAAGATCTGTGGAGAGAGCTCCATCAACGAAATCTGAGGGCCTACGCGGAGCATTTCTCTTGGGACGCCATCGCCGAGCGCTACATCCAAACCATGGCAAGCGATTGCCCCCAGAGTGCTCTCTTGACCGATCCGCTTCCAACTCACGCAGTATCTCCCGCGGAGCCGAAACTTTGAATTCTCCGCCGCGCGAGTACGTTGAGGCGCTGCTCGCGGCCATCGGGCGAGAGGAATCGGCCTCGGCCATCAATTTCCAAACGGAGGCGCATGCTCGACAAAATCAGCCTACCGGTTAGTCGGCGGCATCTGCACGGCCTAGCCATGGCAGCGGGTGTACTCGGCGCGATCTGGGTACTGACCAGTTGGATCGTGGTCGGGACGCCTACGGAACTGGTTATGCTGGGCCTGGGACTGCTGGGGGGGGCCATCCTCCTCAACATCCTGAACGACTGGCGCTCCGGCTTCTATCTTTCCCTCGTCTGGCTGCTGTTCGAAGACCTGGCACGCAAGTATCTCAGCAACAATATGTACATTTACTTTGGCAAGGACGTCCTCATCGGAATGACGTACCTGTCTTTCTTTCTCGCCCTGCGGCGTCGCCAGGCCGAAACCTTCCGGCCACCGTTCCTGTTTCCGCTGAGCTTGTTCTTCTGGCTGGCCGTAGGGCAAATGTTTAATCCGGGCTCGCCGAGCTTGCTCTACGGGCTGCTGGGCTTGAAGCTTTATTTCTATTACGTGCCGCTGATGTTTGTGGGCTATGCCTTGATCCGCTCGGAGAGGGATCTACATCGGTTGCTCGTCGTCAATTTGGTTATGGCGAGCGTGATTGCCTTGCTGGGGGTGGTGCAGGCGATTGAGGGGCCGACTTTCCTGAACCCACAGGTCTTGGCGCCCGAACTGACAACCCTGGGACGACTGACGCGGGTGGCACCCATCTCCGGCAGCTTGGTCACTATTCCCACTTCCGTGTTCGTCAGCGGTGGGCGGTTCGGCTGGTATATGGTTCTGACCTGGCTGCTGGGGCTGGGGAGCGTCGGGTACTTCCTGTTGCACACGCGCCGCGGGCGGAAAACTGCGTTTGTTTCCATTGCCGTAATGGCCGCCGGCATTCTGGTGAGCGGCTCTCGCTCGGCGGTGGTGTGGGCGCTTTGCAACACAATTGTCATGGCCGCGGGTTTCCTGTGGAGCGCGCCGTGGAAGTGGGGGCAGGCAAATCGTTTGTTGAAAGCCATTCGCCGAACTCTTCTGCTGGCTGGCTTGGGCGTGGCCGTTGTGGTCTGGTATTTCCCCACGGCCGTGGGCCCCCGCTGGGACTTCTACTCTGAGACTCTCTCTCCCGTAAGTCCTAGTTCCGAGTTGGCCTGGAGATCATGGGGGTACCCCGTCCAGAACTTTCTTTTGGCATTTGAAAATCCCCTCTGGCCCTACGGCTATGGGACCGGGACCTCCTCCCTAGGTGTGCAGTACGTCAGGCGTCTGCTGGGAGAGCCCCCCGGCAAGATGGGGGTGGAGAGCGGATTTGGGGCCTTGGTCGTGGAAATGGGAATCTTGGGTCCCAGTCTCTGGCTGGTATGGTCAGGGAGTCTATTGCTCACTACCTGGCGGGTGGTGCGGCGGCTGAAAGGTACAGCCTACTTACCGGTGGCACTTTGTATCTTCTGGTTCGCGTTTCTGGTTCTGCTGCCATTCATGTGCATCGGCATGCAGCCATACCAGAACTTTGTGATGAACGCTTACCTCTGGCTGCTTGTCGGCATCCTGTTCCGCCTGCCCACGCTGGGAACCCAGTTTCCCCATCATGTTTCAGTGGCCGAGCACGATTTGGCCAGCCGGCACGCGATAGCCTTCACCGGAGGCAAATAGAAGCAATGTGCGGCATCGCCGGGATGGTTGCTGAAGGCTCCGCGCAGGCACTGTTAGAAGCCGCAAAGCTCATGGCCGGCGCCCTCTCCCACCGGGGTCCGGACAGCCACGGGGTTGAGTGCATCGATCAGTGTGTGCTGGTGAATACCCGGCTCGCGATCATCGACCTCAGCGAGCGCGGGCGCATGCCGATGGCTAACCAGGACCACAGCGTCTGGATCACCTACAACGGTGAAAGCTATAACGCAGGCGAATTAAGACGGATGCTGATGCAGCGCGGGTACCGCTTCCGCTCAACCACGGACACGGAGGTCGTCCTGCACCTCTACGAGGAATTCGGCGAACGCTGCGTCGAGCGGTTGCGTGGCATGTTTGCGTTTGCCATCTGGGATGCGCGCACCCGGAAACTGGTATTGGCGCGCGACCGGCTGGGGATCAAGCCGCTCTACTACGCCATTTCGCATGGCAGGCTGCTGTTCGCCTCAGAGTTGAAAGCCCTGCTCGCTTCCGGCCTGCTGCCGCGGAAGCTCGACCCGGCCGGGCTGCGAGCATACCTGCAACTGGGGCACGTGCCGCCGCCCTGGACGGCAATTCAGGGGATCCAGCCGCTCGAACCCGGTCATGTGGCCGTGTGGCAAGAGCAGAAATGGACCTCCTCGGCTTATTGGAGCCTGCGCTCGGATTCGACCAACGGCGCACTTCCACCGCCGGGAAAGCTCACCGAGGAATTGAGCGATGTCTTCCTGGATGCCATGCGTCACCATCTGGTCTCTGACGTGCCCGTCGTGCTGTTTCTCAGCGGCGGCACTGATTCAGCTTGCCTGGCGGCCGCGGCGCGGCAGGCTGGCGCCCAAAACCTGACCGCGATGACGGTCGGGTTTACCGAAGAAGAGTTCGACGAATCGGAGTTGAGCCAAAGGACGGCTCGAGCCCTGGACATTCCCCACCGCATCGTCACGCTGCCGGCGGAGCAAATCCGTCGGGATCTCAGCCACGTGGTTTGGGCCATGGACCAGCCCACAGTGGATGGATTGAACACGTATTGGATCTCGCGGCTGGCGGCGGAGGCCGGCTGCAAGGTGGCCATCTCAGGGCAGGGCGGCGATGAACTGTTCGGAGGCTACGAGTCGCTCGCATGGTTTGAGCGCTTCACCGGAATCGCCCAGTGGGTGCGCCCGTGGCATGCCAGAGCTTTGGGCAGGCTGCTCGATCAAACCGCGCTGCCTTTCCGCTGGCGCAAGCTTTCCTATCTGTTTGGCGGGCGTGACCCCTTTGTGGCTTCGCAACTGGCGGTGAAGGTGCTGTTTCTGGAGCGGGACCTGCGAAGGCTCCTAATTCCTCCGCTCGCCGAGAACGGCCGGCAGACCGAGGCGGAATACCATCTTGCCTACTGGGCGAAGCGGGTGGAGGAGCGGGATTTGAAGGAGAAACTCGCCTTCATGGACATTCACACGCACCTTGAGCCCCGCCTGCTGCGCGATATGGACGCTATGAGCATGGCGCACAGCCTGGAAGTTCGGCCCGTTTTCCTGGACCACCGCCTGGTCGAGTTCCTGCTCCCGATCCCGTCGGCGATTCGCATCCACCAGAAACGTCTGCTGCTCGAAGCCACCAAGCGGTTTCTGCCGAGCGAGCTGCTGCAGGACCTGCAAGCGCGCCGGAAACGCACTTTCACGTTCCCTTTCGCCCGCTGGCTGACGCGGGATTGGCGTCCGACGATCGAACAGTCGTTTGCAGCGGAGCGGCTGGAGAGTGTAGGGGTGTTGGAACCCTCATCCGTAGGCCAGCTCTGGCAGCGATACGTGCGATCGTCGGCGGCGGTCGGATGGTCTCGCATCTGGAGCCTGTTCGTACTGCAACGCTGGTGTGAGACCATGCAAGTTCACCCCTAGCCACTGAGCTATGCGCAGACCCCGGATCGCTGTCGTTTCACCCTTCATCGACAAATGCCACGGAACTGAACGCCGTGTGGCTGAGTGGGTATCGCGGCTGACTGGCGATTACGAATTCCACGTGTACAGCGAACGCGTGAACGACCTCGATCTTTCGAAAATTGTCTGGCACCGGGTCCATGGAATTCCAGGACCTCACCTGATCAAGTATCTCTGGTGGTTTGCGGCGAACCATCTGCAACGTTGGTGGGACCGCCGGTTTCGTGGACTCCGCGCCGACCTCGTCTATTCACCAGGGATCAACTGCATGGATGCCGGCGCGATTTCTGTGCACATCGTGTTCGCCGAGTTTTATCGGCAGATTCAACCGGAATTGCGCTTCCGCCAGCACCCCGTCTCGTTCTGGCCTCGGCTTCTCCACCGGAAGGTCTATTACCGGTTCATTATTTTGCTGGAGCGCAGGATTTACTCGAGAATGGACACCTCCCTAATCCTCATTGCTCGGAAGACGGCGGAGGACCTAAAACGCTTTTACGGTCGCACCGACACTTTGCCGGTTGTTTACCTGGGGCTCGACCACCAAATCTTCAATCCTGAAGCTCGAAAAGCCCTTCGAAGCAATGCGCGAAAGCAGCTTGAGCTCGAAGAGGGGGCATTTGTATTGCTGCTCATTGGCAACGATTGGAGGAAAAAAGGACTAGCTACCATTCTGGAGGCGCTCAAGAACCTAAAGAACCCCCGACTCCATTTGTTGGTAGCGGGGCAGGATGATTCGCGTCCCTACCAAAAGCAAATTCAGGAGTACAGCTTGGATGGAAAGGTGCATTTTCTTCCTTTACGGCCTGATGTTATAGCGTATTTCGCGGCGGGGGATGTTTATGTCGGGCCCTCGGTGGAAGATACCTTTGCTCAGCCACCTGCCGAGGCGATGGCCTGCGGTCTTCCCGTGATCACATCAGTAACCAACGGAACTTCCGAGGTCATGACAGACGGTGTGGATGGGTTGATCCTCGAAGATCCCACCGACGCGGAGGAACTCGCGCGGCTCATCCGCCGCCTCTATGAAGATGCGGAATTTCGCCGGTGCCTAGGCGAGAACGCCGCGCGGACGGCACAGCAATACACCTGGGAAAACAACGCGGCAGAAATGCGGGCGCTCTTTGAGCAAGCCAGGCGGGTTCGAGATGGCGCATCTCCCGCCGTGGCGGCCAGGCTGCAAAGCCCGAAAGCATGAGCCGTCTCGAACAATGAGTCTGTAAGAGATTAAGCGATTCGCCAGACGGGAATGATCCTTGGACTATTTACGGCCCTGTCCGAGATCGGCGGCATCCAGCAGCTCAGCCGGCACGTCGGGGCAGTCCTTCAACAGATGGCGCTCGACCGCGGCGGGTCGTGCCTGCTGCTGGGCTTTAACGACAACCCTGGGATCCACTCGTACACCATTGGGGCCGACCCATTCACCTTTCAGGGATTTGGGCGCAACAGAGCGAGGCTGGTGGCCTGCCTGGCAGGCGTTGCACCGAAACTGGAGATGGCGTACCTGGGACATCCGCACCTAGCCCCCTTGGGCCTGTCTATGCGGCTGCTCAATCGTCGCTTGCAATATTGGGTGGCGGCCCACGGTATCGAGGTCTGGAGCCCGCTCTCACCAGTTCGCCGTCTGGCCCTGTGTCAGGCGCGGGGGATCACAGCAGTAAGCGCCTTCACAGCCGAACGCGTGGTCCAGGCGCAGGGATTGGATCCCCGCAAAGTATTCTTTCTTCCGCCCGCTTTGGAACCAGGCTTCGCGAATGGGCGAAGGGCAGGAGCTTCGCTGCCCTTGCCTCCACAGGGCCGGCTCATCCTGACCGTGGGCCGGCTGATCTCATCAGAGCCCGGCAAGGGGATCGACACGGTTATCCGCGCTCTGCCCAAGGTCTTGAGCGTTGTTCCAGATGCATTCTATGTGGTGGTGGGTGAGGGGAATGACCGGGCTCGGCTGGAGCGACTCGCGCAAGAAAGCAACGTGCGAGACCGTGTGCTCTTCCTCGGCGAGCAATCACTGCACGATTTGAAAGAATGTTATTCGAGATGTTGCGCTTTCGTCATGCCAAGCCGCCAGGAAGGATTCGGAATTGTTTTCCTGGAAGCGATGGCCTTTGGCCGGCCGATTATCGCCGGCAACCATGGGGGCACGCCCGAGTTCGTGCAAGACGGCGTAACCGGCTTTTTGGTTGAATATGACCGTGTGAATGTTCTCGCGGATCGGCTGATCCGGCTTCTTCAGGACGACGAGCTCTGCAGGCGAATGGGAGATGCCGGACGACGAGCGGTAGAAGCAAACTTTTCGTTTGAGCAATTCCGCGAGAGGTTGACCCGAATCCTGGATGGAACTGCCGGAGTAGCATCCGGGCAGATCGGCTAGGCCCCGTTCGCCGTGGGAAATGCTTCGAAGGTTCCCCGTGGGGAACTTGCGGAAACTCTTTTCAAAATCGGCTTGGCTCAGCCATGCAGCCATGTAGTATCGTGAGCCCCTGCGCTTCTCTCGTGCCCGAATAGCTTTTCGGAGGGGATCAGTTCTTGTTTGAGTGGACGCCCACATTCTGGAAAGGGTGGCGCGAATCCTCAAGTCCTTATCGACAGTTCAAATCCGAGCGCGACCGCTCGCTGACCGTACAAGCCTTGCAGCTTCGCGAGGCAGACCGGGTTCTGGAGGTCGGTTGCGGATACGGCTGGATCTCACGCGCGCTCCTGGATGCAGCAAAGATTCGCTGGGTGGGACTGGACCCATCCGAGAGCATGGTTCGGGAACTGCGGACTTCGCTGGCCGCCTATCAGCCCCGTGCATTGGTCGGCACTGCTTACCACCTGCCGTTTGCGGCCGAATCGTTTGACAAGGTGATCTGCACTGGAGTGCTGATGCACGTGGTCGATGAATTCGCCGCGTTGCAGGAGATGGTGCGAGTGCTCCGGACGGGCGGATTGTTGGTCTGTAGCATGAATAACGCGCTATCGCCGTTCTCTTTGCCGGTACGACTGAGAAACCATCGCAAGCGAGGTTTCATCCAGAACTTCCGGCGGCCGGCGACTTACCGGCGCTATCTGCAAGCTCTGGGCTTGAAGTTGCTCGGCATTGCGGGTGACAGTCTTTTCGCCACGGTGCCACTCAGCATCGGACGCTTCTCCTTCCCGCCGGCGCGCGCATTCACCGCTGTGCGCCAGATCGACCAGTGGGCTGTGCAGAGGTTTGCCTGGTTGGCTTATGAGGTTTGGTTTACTGCTATAAAAGCTGCGTCCCCATGAGGATTCTGAAAGTCACGCAGGCTTACTATCCGTTTCTCGACATGGGCGGTCCAGCCCTCAAGGTGCGCGGCCTTGCCAGATCGTTGGTCCAACGGGGTCACCACGTCACCGTTCTCACGGCTGACCTGGGCCTGGACCAGTCGCTTGGTCTATCGGCGTCGGTGGAGCCGAATGCTTGGGGTTGGCGATCCTGCCAGGACGGGGTGGAAGCGATCTATCTGCGCACACGGGCCCGCTATCGGGCCATGACGTTGAATCCTGATGTGATCCGCTTTTCGCAAGCTTCCCTCGGGGATTTCGATCTGGTGCACATCTACGGTCTTTACGATTTACTGGGGCCAGCGGTGGCCTCACTTTCCCGCCGCCGGGACATCCCCTATGTAGTGGAGCCAATGGGAATGACTCGGCCAATTGACCGCGGATTCTGGCTGAAGCGTCTATGGCACGTGCTGCTTGGGAATCGCGTCTTGCAAGGAGCGTCATTGCTGATTGCCACTTCCGAGCAGGAGCAACGCGAGCTGATCACCGCGGGCTTTCCGCCAGAAAGAGTCCGAGTGCGGTACAACGGGCTGGACCTAGAGGAATTCCGACAACTCCCCCCGCGCGGGTCTTTTCGGAGAAGGTGGCAGATCGAGCCCAACGAACCATTGATTCTGTTCTTCGGGCGCTTGATTCCCCGCAAGGGAGCAGACCTCCTCCTGGAGGCATTCGCGACCGCCTTTTCGCACACAGGCAGGCTGGTCATCGCCGGCCCGGAGGGGGAACCAGGCTACCTGCAAACGCTGGCGAAGAAGGCTCGAGCGCTGGGTATCGACCGCCGAGTGGCATTTACAGGTCCCTTGTATGGCGCCGATAAGAATGCTGCCCTGGCTGATGCGGATATATTCGCGCTGCCGTCTCGCTATGAGAATTTCGCGAACGCAGCGGCCGAAGCCATGGCCTGCGGGACTCCGGTCATCGTGACGGAATCCTGCGGGATCAGCGCGCTGGTCAGCCAGGGTGCCGGCCTCGTGATCCCCCGCAGCGAGCGAGCCCTCACACAAGGACTTCGAGAACTTACCGCCAACACGGCACTCTACTCTCGGTTGCAAGCAGGCTGTTACAATGTCGTGGCGCAGATATCCTGGGAGGAATTGGGGGGCCGTATGGAAGATTACTATACGCATGTTCTCGCCGAGAGAGCTCCGGGAAGCATCGAAAGCCACTTTCGATAAGCACTCTTTCGAATGGGTGGGAAGAGGGAGAGCTGACTCCGGAGCGCAAGCGAATAGGAGGCGCTATCCCTTCCTTCAGTTCTCTTGGTGTCTCCTCAATGTCTTGCTCGTCGCCTCCGCCATTCCCTTGGTGCACGGAATCTGCTGGGAGATTTCCACTGAGAGGTATCTGAAGGGGTTTGCCGATGCGGTCGCTACGCCTTGAGCTGGCACGGCAAGCACAGGCTGGGAATCACATGCGTGCCTCTGAGGAAACAACTCTTGCGGGTAGGGGAAGCTCTTTTCAGCAATCCAAGGTAGAGTAATCGCGTGTGTGGCATCTGTGGGGTCGTGGGGAGCGCGCGAAGCGATGTGGCAGAGTCCATCGTCCGCCGGATGATGGCGGCTATGTGGCATCGCGGGCCCGACGACGAAGGGTTGTTTGTTACTCCTCCCGGGGCGCGCCTCGGACCGTGGGGAGCGGCGGTGGGGATGCGCCGCCTGAGTATCATTGACCTCCCCGGCGGCCACCAGCCTGTTTTCAACGAAGAACAAAATGTCGCCGTCGTATTTAACGGCGAGATTTATAACTTTCAGGAGTTGCGGCTGGCGCTCGAAGCCCGGGGGCACGTTTTCCGCACCCGCTCGGACACCGAAGTCATCGTCCATGCATATGAGACCTGGGGCGAAGACTGCGTTGATCACTTGCGAGGGATGTTCGCATTCGCGGTGCTGGACCTGCGGCAAGGACCTGCCGCCAGGACGGCCAGCCCTGACCCCAACGCAGCACCGCGCGTCTTCCTTGCGCGCGACCGCTTGGGTATCAAGCCGCTTTACTACGCGGTGGTAAACGGCGCACTACTGTTCGCCTCTGAGGTTCGTGCGCTGCTCGAAAGCGGATGGGTCTCGCCGCGGCTTTCCGCGGAGGCGCTGGAATCCTCGCCGGGGTGGCAGATGGTTGTTCCACTGGCCTCGGGGGAATTCGGCAGGGCGGTGCATCCTTCAGATATTCGCCGCAAAGCCTATTGGAATATTGGCGAGGCCGCGCGGCCATCTCCGACTCCGGTCAAACGCGCCCGCGGCGCGATCGCCGAACAGTTGCGGCCGCTGCTCGAAGATGTCGTTCGCAGCCACCTGATCGCGGATGTGCCGCTGGGGATTTTCCTGAGCAGCGGCATCGATTCCACTGCGCTCGCCGCGCTGGCCAGCCGCCAGCGAAGAAACGTCCACACTTTTACGGTCGTCTTCCCCGAGCAGGACTTCAGCGAAGGGGACCTCGCCCGGCAAACGGCTGAGCGCTTCGGCACGCAGCACCAGGAGCTCCAGCTCAGCGGAGAAGAGATGCAGGCGCGGCTGGAAGAGGCGGTGAGTTCGCTCGATCAGCCCACGATGGACGGCATCAACATGTACATCGTCTCGTGGGGGGTCCGTCAGGCGGGGCTGAAAGTGGCGCTCTCGGGGCTGGGCGGCGACGAGATTTTCGGCGGCTATCGAACCTTTCATTGGACGCCGCACCTTGCGCGCCTGGCCACGCTGGGTGGGTTCGTTCCGCGCGCCGTGCGATCGGCGACTGCGGCGATCGTGGTGAAGCTCCGCGAGGGCTCCAGGCATGCTGACGCGGCGCGCAAACTTGCAGCCTTGTGGCGCAACCCCGACGCGCTCCCGCACGCTTATTTTTATACGCGAGCTGTTTTCCCGTGCGAGCAAGTTGCGGCATTGCTGAACGGCGCCGCAGCCCGGGAGGAGTCGCTCTGGCGGGCGCGGCTGGAAGAAGCAGCGCGACAAGCCGTGCTCTTGGGCAAATTCACAGGTGTCTCTTGCCTGGAGACGCAGTCGTATCTGGTCAACACCCTGCTGCGCGACACCGACGCGGTTAGCATGAGCCATTCGCTGGAGGTGCGCGTGCCCCTGCTGGACCACCGGCTGGTGGAATTTGTGGCGCAGCTCCCCGAATCGGTCAAGCGGCGGAGAGGAACTCCCAAGGCGCTCCTGGTGGATGCTCTGGGAAAACTGCTGCCCGCCGAGGTGGTGCACCAGCCCAAGCGCACCTTTACTTTTCCCTGGCAGCGCTGGCTGCACGGGGCGCTCGGCGCAAAGGTTGCTGCGGGGCTGGCCGATTTGGCGCCGGCGCTGCGGCCGATTTTGAACAGGAACGCCGTGCAAGCCGTCTGGGGCGATTTCTTAGCGGGACGCACGAGTTGGTCGCGCCCGTGGAGCCTGTACGTGCTGAACGAATGGTGTCGGCGGCACCTGCAAGGCAGCAACACCGAGTTCGTGGCGGACCTACGGCTGGCTGCGGCCGCCGCTCATCCGCGTTGATCTGCGCGGAACTGGGAGAGTCCCTGCGTGTACATTCTCGGCATCAACGCCTACCACGGTAACGCCTCGGCTGCGATCGTCTGTGATGGTCGCTTGGTCGCGGCCGTGGAGGAGGAGCGGTTCAACCGGGTGAAGTACGCGGCGGGATTTCCTGCCGCGGCCATCCGTTATTGCCTGGCCGAAGCGGGCATCACACTCGACGACGTGGATCACATCGCCATTCCGCGCAATCCCTGGGCGCGCTTGGGCACCAAGTTGCTCTACGCCGTCCGCATGCCGCGCTTCGCCCGGGAAAGAGTAAGGGTACTGGCCCGGTTCACCAGCCTCCCCGAGGCGCTAGAGCAGGCGTTTGATGTGGACCCGCAGCGCATCCGGGCGCGCTATCACCGTGTCGAGCATCACCTGGCACATCTGGCTAGCACTTTTTTCGTGTCGCCGTTCGAGCAAGCTGCCGTGCTCTCTGCCGATGGGCTGGGCGACTTTGCCAGTACGATGTGGGCCACCGGGGAGGGCAATCGCTTGCGCGTGCACGGCGCCGTCGCGTTTCCCCACTCGCTCGGGATGTACTACACCGCAATCACGCAATACCTCGGCTTCTGGAAATTCGGCGACGAGTACAAGGTTATGGGCTTGGCCGCCTACGGCGAGCCGGCCTACCTGGAGGAGTTCCGCCGCATTCTACAAAGCAACGCCGCGCTCGGTTTTCGCTTGAACCTCGCCTACTTCTCGCACCACCACACCGGACCCGACATGACCTGGCGCGAGGCCGACAAAACACCGCAGCTCGGGCGGATTTTCTCCCCCTACCTGGAAGAGCGCCTCGGGCCGACCCGGGCCCCCGACCAGCCGGTCGAGCAGCGTCACCGCAATGCTGCTGCAACCATGCAGGCTTGCCTCGAGGAAGTCCTCTTCGACCTGCTGACGACGCTTCAGCGGCGTACCGGCCACCGGGCCCTGTGCTTAGCCGGCGGCGTGGCCTTCAACTGTGCAGCCAACGGCAAGATCTTCGATCGGACCCCTTTTGATCAGGTGTACGTTCAACCCGCCGCCGGCGATGCCGGCCTGGCGGTCGGGGCTGCGTATTACGTCTACCATCATGTGCTCGGCCACCCGCGGACGTTCGTGATGGAACATCCGTATTGGGGTCCGGCATACTCCCAACAGCAGATTCGCGCCGCGCTCGAACGTAGCTCGATCGCAAGCTCCGAGTTTCAGGTGACGGAGCTGCCGGAAGAGCAACTGGCCAAGGAAACCGCCAAAGAAATCGCCGGCGGCAAGATCGTGGGATGGTTTCAGGGCCGAGCGGAGTGGGGCCCGCGAGCGCTAGGCAATCGCAGCATCCTGGCGGACCCACGGCGGGCGGAAATGAAAGATATTCTCAACCGCCGCATCAAGCACCGCGAGGTGTTCCGTCCTTTTGCCCCATCGATATTGGAGGAGGCCACCGGTGAGTACTTCGAGAAGGCCTATCCTTCCCCGTTCATGGCCCTAGCCTACGCGGTGCGGCCGGAGAAGCGCAAAGAGATTCCTGCGCCGACGCACGTGGACGGCACGGGAAGACTCCAGACGGTGAGCCGGAGCGTCAATCCACGCTACTGGCGGCTGATTCGGGAGTTTGCCAACCTGACCGGCGTGCCCGTAGTCTTGAATACTTCTTTCAACGAGAACGAACCTATCGTCTGCCAGCCGGAAGAAGCCATCGAATGCTTTCTACGAACCAAGATGAACACTCTGGTGCTTGGCAACACCATCGTCCGCAAGCCGGCCTCTTCTGCGCTCGAGGGTGAATCGCTGCGTTGATCCGACCGCGCCCCGCCGAAATACATCTGCGATTGCATGCAGCCCGCATCTGTCGACGCGGGGATTCTGTTTCCGGGTGTGAAAACGCACCGCCTCGATCCGAACCGGAGAAAGCTCCATCGCTACTCTGCCGCTCTTCCTGGATTGCGCCATGCACATCCTGTTGCTGAACGAGTATTTCCCGCCGGACACTTCCGCCACCGCGAAGATGGCAGCAATGATCGTCGAAGCGCTGGCGGAGCGCCATCGGGTCACGGTACTAGCAGGACGCCCTTCGTACGATCCCTCCGAGCGCCATCCGTTCTATCTCCTGCGCCGCGAGGTCCAGGGCAACGTGACTGTGGAACGCGTGGGCTCGACCACTTATCCGCGCTTCCGGATGAAGGGGCGGGTGAGCAACTATCTCACCTATCTCTCACTGGCCGTGACGCGCGCACTGGCCATCCGCGCCGACGTCATCCTGTCTATGACCGACCCGCCGATCATGGGGCTCGCCGGGGCCTTCGTTTCCAAGCTGTCCCGGCGGCCCTTTGTTTACAACATCCGCGATCTCTACCCGGACATGGCCCTCGGTGGCCAGATTGTCCGCCCAAGCCACTGGGTCGAGGGCTGGGAGAAGCTGCACCGGCGAGCGTTGCGCCGGGCGTCGCGGGTGATCGTGCTCGGTGAAGACATGCGCGACCGCATCGTCGCCAAGGGCGTGGACCCAGCGCGCGTGGTGATCGTTCGCGACGGCGCGCAACTGCCGGAGAGCCTTCCCCCAGCCGATCATCCAGCAGCGCAGGAGATTCGCTGCGGCTTTCCCTTCGTCCTACTGCACGCGGGTAACCTTGGGTTTTACGGCGCCTGGGAGACCCTGATTCGCGCGGCGAAACTCCTCGAAAACGACGGCATTGGGTTGGTCTTCGTCGGCGATGGAGCGACCCGGCGGCAGATCGAAGCCTCCGCCGGCGCCTCCCGTGCGGTACGGTTTCTGCCCTTCCGCCCGCCGCAGCAAGTGCCTTACGTGCTCGCGGCCGGGGACCTACACGTGGTCACGGTCAGGCGCGGACTCGAAGGCGTGGTGGTGCCGAGTAAGCTCTACCCGATTCTGGCGGCAGGACGAGCGGTGCTGGCCGTAGCGCCGGAAGAAACCGACGTGGCGCGCATCGTGCGCCGGACCGGCTGCGGGGTCGCGGTGAGTCCCGACGACCCGGCCGGCGTGGCCGAAGCGGTGCGGGCCCTCGCTCGCGACCCTGAACGCATTGAGCACATGGGCCGGCGCGCCCGAGAGATTGCTGTCCACTATGATAGAGTGACGCAACTAAAAATTTTTACGCAGACCATCGAGGAGGCAGTCGCAGAGTGAGGCACGGGGAAACTATGTGGACGAACCAGAAGGTTCTGGTCACCGGGGGCTCTTCGTTTATCGGCTCGAGCCTGGTGGACCAGCTCGTCGCGCGCGGCGCAAAGGTTCGTGTGGTGGACGATCTCACGAGTGGGCGCCTGGAGAATATTCGCCGCCATCTGTCCAACGGGCACCTGGAGTTTCTCCAGGCTGACCTGCGTGAACCGGGCGTGTCGCGCGCGGCGATGGAGGGAGTGCACACAGTTTTTCATCTGGCGGCGGACCATGGCGGCCGCGGCTACGTCGATTTGCACCAAGCCGGGCCGGCGTCGAATTTTTTCCTCGACGGCATGGTGTTCGCCGAAGCGCTTCGGGCCCGAGTCAAGAAAGTGGTTTTTGCCTCGTCCGGGTGCGTCTATCCCAACTTTTTGCAGTCCGACCTGAGCAAGGAAATCTATTTGACCGAGGATCTGACCAAAGGGCCGAACGACGCCGACAACATGTACGGCTGGGCGAAGCTGATGGGTGAGTTCACGCTGAAAGCCTACGCGCGTGAGCATGGGCTGAAAGCGGCGTCGTGCCGCTACTTCACCGTGTACGGCCCGCGGGGTGTGGAAAATCACGCGGTGATCGCCATGATCGCGCGCGCCTTCATTCGGCAAGACCCGTTTGAAGTCTGGGGCGACGGCACGCAGATCCGCAACTGGACCTATATCGACGATATCGTCTCCGGGACGATCCTCGCCGCGGAGAAAATCGACGACGGCACGGCAGTCAACCTGGGCACGATGGAGCGCGTTCGCGTGATCGATGCGGTGAAGATGGTCTGCGAGATGACCGGGCACAAGCCGCAGATCGAGTTTCGGCCGGATATGCCCACAGGGCCGCTCAACCGCGTGGCGGATAACTCCCTGGCCAAAAAACTTCTGGGCTGGGAGCCGAAAGTAACGTTGCGCGAAGGCCTGCGCCTCACCATCGACTGGTATTTCAAGACCAAGGAGCGCGAGCAGGTGAAGGCGATCCTGAATAGGATGCTAACCGAGCGCTAGGCACGCAAAGCCAGATGCCCACGAGCCTCATCGCCTTCACCGTGTCACTGATTGCCTCGCTCAGCCTGACCGTCCCGGTCCGCCAACTCGCCCTGCGCGTGGGCATGGTAGATCATCCCGGCCCGCGCAAGGTGCACCTGACTCCCATCCCGCTTCTCGGGGGCCTGGCTATGTACTGCGGCGTAGTGCTGGCCATTCTGGTGTCGATGGATGGCCAGGCCCGCGCGCAGATTGTTGGCATTCTGGCGGGCGCCACGCTGGCGGCCCTCGTGGGGATTCTGGATGACCGCGGCCTGCTGCACCATCAGATCAAACTTTTTGCTGGGATGCCGGTTGCTGCGCTGATTCTGCTGGTCTCGGGAATCCATGCGCAGGTCTTTTCTTTGCGCTGGCCCGGGCGCACCGGTCAACTCGCAGATGTCGCCCTGACCCTAATCTGGGTCGTGGGGGTCACTGCCTCGTTCAGCATCTTTGACCACATGGACGGGCTGTGCGCCGGCGTCGCCGCAATAGCCGCGGCATTCTTCACCATCTTCGCGAGCATGAGCCAGCAGGTTCTAGTCAGCACGCTGGCAGCGGCCGTGATGGGCGCCGCCGCGGGTTTCCTGCGCTGGAACTTCAAGCCTGCCAAAATCTTCATGGGCGATGGCGGAGCGATGTTCCTGGGGTTTCTGATGGCTACCCTGGGACTGAAATTGCGGCCGGCCGACTCGCCGCTTCCGACCAGTTGGCTGGTGCCCGTTCTCATCCTCGGCGTCACCATTTTCGATACCACACTGGTCACCATCTCTCGGTCTCGTCGTGGATTGCTGCCTTTTGCTACGCCAGGCAAAGACCATGTTGCTCACCGACTGGCGAATCTGGGCCTGGGCCAGCGCGGCGCTGTGCTGATTCTGTACGGCTTGGGCGGCCTGTTTGGTCTACTCGCGCTAGGTGTCAGCCGCCTTCCCGTGGGACAAGGCTACGCGCTCGCCGCCCTGACGCTCCTGGCGGTCCTCACGGCTGTGGTCTTGCTCGAGCGCGCCCCTTACGAGCGCCAGCAAGCACGCTTGAAGTCCGGCTAGCGCTTCTGCGGGCTCCAGACTGGCTGACGGCCAGCAACCCTCCCTCTGGTTTCTACAGCTTGCGCTCTCACCGCGATTAGATATACTTCTGGCTTGCCCCGTCACCCCGGTACTTGGATGGCAGCAAGGGCGAATAATCTTTCGCACCGTTGAAGCAGTTGGGTCCTCATTCAGTCAGGTAGCGTGGAGTTTTTTTGCCTGCGGCATCTCTTTCCCGCCCAGAGGCGATGTGCCGAACAGCAGGACGAGCGGAACAAGATGGCCAACCTGCAAGGAGCAAATGTAAACCGCGGCATGAATAACGCCGAGCAGGAAGTTGCTGTCGTTGGCGGATCTGCTGCCGGGTTTTTCACTGCTTACCTCCTGGCTCGCGCGAGCTGCCGTGTGCGAGTCTTGGAACGAGCTGAAGAGCTGGATCCCACGCCGCGCACGCTGATCGTCACCAGCCGGATGCGGGACCTGCTGGGCGCGGCTGGCGAGTGCTCTGTGGTCAATGAAATCCGACGGTTTGAGCTGTTCACCGACGGGCGGGCAGCGACAGTGCGGCTTGAGCGGCCCGACCTGATCATCGAGCGCGCGAGCCTGATTCGCGGGTTAGCCCTCCAGGCCCAGCAGGCCGGCGCACGGGTTGAGTTAGGGCGGCGATTCGTTTCTCTTGAGAGCAACGGCGGGGGATTTTCGCTGACCGTAGAGGGCAGCCGGGATGGCTCGCGAGAGCAACTTCCCGCAGACACAGTGGTGGGTGCCGACGGCGCGATTAGCAAGGTGGCCCAGTCGGCCGGCTGGCCAAAGCAGCAAACGGTACCGCTGATCCAAGCGATCGTGCGGCTCCGCTCGGAGTGCGCGCCGGATGTGGTGCGCGTCTGGTTCGTCCCAGAAGATACTCCCTATTTTTATTGGCTGATTCCCCATTCGCCGACACATGGCGCGCTCGGGCTAATTGGCGAAGACGGCCCGCAAACCCGCCGGTGCCTGGAGACGTTTCTCGAAAAGCGCTGCTTCACTCCGCTAGCGTTCCAGGGCGCGCGCATCCCTGTATACACCGGGTGGGTCCCGGCCAAGCGGCAGGTCGGCACAGGGCAAGTTTACCTGGTGGGTGATGCGGCCGGCCAAGTTAAGGTCACAACCGTGGGTGGAATTGTGACCGGTCTCCGTGGAGCGCTCGGCGTTGCCCAAGCCATCTTGAACGACGGGCACAGCCGCGAACTGCGCGCGTTGCGCCGCGAACTCGATCTGCACCTGCTGATCCGCAGAACCCTCCACCGCTTCCAACAGGCCGACTACAGCCGGCTCGTTGACCTGCTCAACGACTCCGCGCGGCGCTCCCTCAGTGTTTATTCGCGTGACGAGGTCGCCCGCGTGCTCTGGCATGTCTGCGTCCGCCAGCCGCGCCTCCTATTGCTTGGCCTCCGTGGCATACTGGCCAAAGGCTCCTTGTCCCCCCGCGAGCGTGGCTAACATCGTGTCCCAAGACAATTCCCCTGCAATTCCGGGCGGAATCCTCCCGGACGCAATCGAGAGCCCGGCATCTGTTGAGGCAAGTTAGATGCACATTCTGGGGCTTTCGGGGCTGACGCATGACTCGGCAGCCGCACTACTGGGCGAACGAGGCATTGCCGCTGCGCTGGAAGAAAGCAAGTTGCTGCGCTCCCGCACAGTGAGCGGAATTCCGCGCGAAGCCATCCGCTATTGTCTTGAACGGGGCGGGATTAGCTGGCGCGACGTCTCCCTGGTGGCCGTTGCAAGTCGCCCGGTTAAGAATTGGGCCCGTCAGGCCTGGCTGCGCGCCCGGCTAACTCCGTTTGCTCCGGTTCCCAGCAGCTACTATCAAACCAAGGCCCTGGGCGAGTTGGGCCGTGAACTGAACAACGATCGGCTGCTGAAGGAGATGGGAGAATGCTTCGGTGGCCGGGTGATCCACCTCGAACATCACCTCTGCCATGCGGCCAGCGCATATTACGCATCGCCCGCGGAGCGGGCATTGGTGCTCACGCTCGATGAGATGGGCGACGGCCACTCGGGCATGGTGGGGCTAGGCGAGGGCAGTCGCATCCGCGTGTTGCAATCCATTACCTTCCCGCACTCGCTCGGTTGGGTTTATTCGCAGGTGACCGAATTGCTCGGGTTCAAACCCCGCCGGGACGAGCACAAGACTCAGTGGCTGAGCTTGGAGGGGGAGCCTGCGTTTGAAAAGCTCTTTCTGGAAATGTTCCGCCGCGCGCCGGCAGCGCTGCCGCATCTTGATTTTAGTTACTTCAACCGCGGTTTGGCCGGCCACATCGCGTTTTCGAAGAAATTCTATGCTCGCCTGGGCATCGAGCCGCCGGCATCTTCCGGCGCGCCCCAGGGTTTGCGGCGCACCGAGCTGGGCGAAACGCTCCGGCGCCAGCTCGCAGCCAGCGTCCAGCAGGCCTGCGCGGTAGTGGTTGCAGAACTGGCTGAGGCCTATCGCCGGCAAACTGGAGCCAATGCTTTGTGCTTGGCCGGAGGGCTCTTCTTGAACCCGCTGCTGGTGGCGGCAGTGGAGAAGAATACCGGCTTCGAGCGCGTTCATGTGCAGCCCGCCGCGGGCAATGAAGGCACGTCGTTGGGTGCGGCCTGGCTGGCGTGGCACCACACGCTTGGACGCCAACGCCTGGAGCCGATGACGAATCTCTACTGGGGGCCGAGTTACTCCAACGAGGACATCAAGCAGGTGCTGGACAACTGCAAGGCGCGCTACCGCTGGCACGACAGCGAAGACCAAAAGATCGACGAGGTCCTGCGCCTGCTGGAAGCCGGCAAGATCGTCGGCTGGCACCAGGGCGCAGCCGAGTTCGGCCCCCGCGCTCTGGGCAACCGCAGCCTGCTGGCCTCGCCGTGGGCACCGTACGTCAAGGAAAACCTGAACGAGTACGTGAAGCATCGCGAGGCGTTCCGTCCGTTTGCGATTTCGGTGCCGGCGGAGGATTGTCCACAGTATTTCGACTGCTCTCCATCCGGGCGCTTTATGACCACGATGGGCTGGGTGCGTCCCCAAGGCCGCAGCCTGCTCGAAGGGTTCGTTCTGCCGGGGGATCGTGTTCGCCTACACGTGGTCGAGCGTGCAGCCAATCCCTTGTTCTGGCGACTACTGAAGCGCTTCGGTGAGCGCGCGGCGGCCCCACTGCTGGTGAACACTTCGTTCAACCTGTTTGGCGAGCCCCTAGTGATTACACCGCGGGACGCCGTGCGGAGTTTTTTCTGCTCAGGCGCTGACGCGCTGGTAATCGGCAATTTTTCCCTTTCGAAGAACTGAGGTCTTCAGGGTGCGAATTTCTGCAGGCCAGCCCAGTTTTTTTCTTTCTCCTGGAGAGGATTTGAGTGAAAATAAACGACCTATGATTGTCAACCAGCGAGGGAGTACCCTCGGGGTGGAAGCATGCGAATTTCGGTAATTGGTTGCGGGTATGTAGGACTGGTGACCGGCGGGTGCCTGGCCGAAGTGGGCCACGAGGTGGTGTGCACGGATAATGACCCCGGGCGGATAGCCATGCTGGAGGCGGGCCGGGTGCCGATCTATGAGCCGCACCTCGACGCGGTCCTGACTGCCGCCCGACGCGCCGGGCGTCTCACCTTCACCGGCCATGCGGGCGAAGCAGTGCGCGCAGGTGATGCCATCTTTATTTGCGTGGGTACCCCGCCCCGGCAAACCGGGGAAGCCGATCTCTCCGCGATCGACAACGTGGCCCGCCTGATCGCCACCGAAGCCCGCTCGCCCAAGCTGGTGATTGAGAAAAGCACCGTGCCCGCG
>QHYU01000172.1 GCA_003224235.1 Acidobacteriota bacterium | reverse complement strand
CGGCCGCGTGCGGTACGGCCGGCTGCGAGCGGACGTGAACCGCTATCTGAAGTGGGCGTTTGTGGAGGCCGCCAACTCGGTGGCCGTCAATCACCGGCGCTGTCCGGAGCGGCACGTCAGCCAACTCTTATGACCGTCTGCGCCAGCGCAAGGGACACCACAAAGCCATTGGAGCAGTGGCGCGCCATCTGGCCGAGGCGGCCTTTCACGTGCTGCGGCGCCAAGAGACGTACCGGGATCCGATTCTGGAAAGGGGTTGTACCGGCGAGGTGTGAGCGCGACTCTGTCATGAGCCTCTGGCTCGCGGAATGAATGCGACGCACCTCCGAATAATTTCATGCCCCCGAGAGGGCGGAGAGATGACTGGGTACAACCCGGACCAGCAACCGAAGTGTCGGTTGACAGAAAGCGCTTTCAGAGATGGCCGTCAATCACCGGCGCTGTCCGGAGCCGCACGTCAGCCAACTCTATGACCGCCTGCGCCAGCGTAAGGGACACCACAAAGCCATTGGAGCAGTGGCGCGCCATCTGGCCGAGGCGGCCTTTCACTGTACCGGCGAGGTGTGAGCGCGACTCTGTCATGAGCCTCTGGCTCGCGGAATGAATGCGACGCACCTCCGAATAATTTCATGCCCCCGAGAGGGCGGAGAGATGACTGGGTACAACCCGGACCAGCAACCGAAGTGTCGGTTGACAGAAAGCGCTTTCAGAGATGACAGATTGAAACCTTTCTTCAGCAACCTGCTAGGCGGGGCCGCTACGGGGTGCTTGGAAGAGGATATCGATCGCATCAATCAGGCTTCGTGCAGACGGGCAAGAATCCTGCGCTACTTTGACTGTTGACAGAACGTGGGAACTGCGAGAGTTTGCAGGTGCTCGCCAGCATCGCGCTCCGGCCGGGCCCTGCGACCCGGGAGACTTTGATCTCTAGCGAGGAGGATCGAGAGGCGCATGCAAGAAACGCCACACCAATACACCAAACGGATTCTGAGCTATGTCCAGGGCCAAAAGCCTCTGCGCGTGCAGCAGGCCACCGTGAAGAAGATCGAACGGCTGATCCGGCCTCTCACGCCGCAGGAACTCCGAAAGCGGCCTGCGCCGGGGAAATGGTCCATCGGCGAGATCTTGGCTCATCTGGCGGAGACGGAGCTCGTAGGCGGCTACCGCATCCGCATGATTCTGAGCTCGAACGGGACGCCCATTCAGGCTTTCGATCAGAACGTCTGGGCGGAGAACTCGAACTACGCCCGGCAGGACCCGCGCCGGTCGCTGGAGACATTCCGCATCCTGCGCGGGGCCAATCTGGCCCTGCTGAAGTCGCTGCCCCGGAAAAAGTGGCGCAACTACGGCATGCACGCAGAGCGCGGCAAGGAAACCATCGCGCGGGTGGCCGCCATGTACGCCGGGCACGATCTCAACCACCTCGAACAGATTGCGCGGCTTGCCAAGCAGAGCCAGCGCCGCGGGAAATAGGGCGGGCCAAGCAGATTCTTCCTTGGACTGCGAAGCCGATCAAGGAGCGCACCAGCGGAAGAGGTCCTTCCCGAAAGATTGGCGCCCAAGGCCTTCCAGCACGGTTTACGGCGTCCAGCCACACCTGAAAACGCTGGTGCTGTCTTTCCAGCGTAGCGAGGAATCTCTCAGAGAGATTCCTCGGCCCGACAGAAAACGTCGGGCCCGAAATGACGAGCCCGAAGGGTGGCGTGACACCAGGGGCGATGAAAGGCGTGGCATAGCCAGCAACTGCATGCGGCCAAGCGCATGCGTTCCGCAAGCTAAGCAGTTTGTAGACGCCGGGCATCTCGGGTAGAATGGACGTTGCGGTTCCCGAGGAGCGCTATCTTGCTCAGAGATAAAGATTATTCCGATATTTTGCGTAGCGCGCGCACCGGCACCAGCGGCGCTGCTGCGCAGCCTGCCCGGAACAAGTCGGAGACAAAGACAGTGGCGACGCCAGAGCAGCATTTCCTAGGGGAGATCGAGAGCATTTTGCGGGCCGAACATGGGGAGCCGTTTGCAATCCTCGGGCGGCACCCCGTCCAGGCGGGCGCTGAAAGAGCGATTGCGGTCCGTGCCTTCCTGCCTCGGGCGAACGAGGTCACCGTGGTGTTGGAGAATGGCGGCGCTTCATATCCTGCCCGGCGCATTCATCCGGACGGTTTCTTCGAGGCCGTAATTCCCTACTCCGATGGGATCCTGGCCTCCCCGACTTCGTATCGCCTGCACCTCGGCTACTGGGACGGCTCGAACGAAGGAGTCTACGATCCTTATGCCTTCCCGCCGCTGCTGACCGACTTCGACCTGCACCTGATCACAGAGGGCACGCATTACCTGAAGTACGAAAAGCTGGGCGCGCACGTCCGAGAGGTGGCAGGCGTGCGAGGGGTACACTTCGCTGTTTGGGCGCCGAACGCGCAGCGGGTCAGCGTCGTGGGTGATTTCAACCATTGGGACGGGCGTGTGCACCCCATGCGCAACCGCGGCACGTCAGGGCTGTGGGAAGTTTTCATCCCCGGCTTGGACGAGGGCATGATCTACAAGTTTGAAATTCGCTCGAACAATGAGGACCACCCTTTGCTCAAGGCCGACCCGTATGCCTTCTATGCTGAGGTGCGGCCGAAATCCGGCTCGATTGTTGCCAACATCGATCGCTACACCTGGAACGACCAGGGCTGGATGGCGGCGCGCAAGCAGTGGAATTGGATTGAGTCGCCCATTGCGATCTACGAGGTGCACCTGAGCTCCTGGCAACGCGTCTGGGAGGAAGGCGGGCGTTGGCTGAGCTACCGCGAACTGGCCGACCGGCTGATTCCCTACGTCAAGAAGATGGGCTACACGCACATTGAGCTGCTGCCGGTGATGGAGCATCCCTATGACGCCTCGTGGGGCTACCAGACCGTTGGCTACTACGCGGTGACCAGCCGGTTCGGCACGCCTGACGATTTCATGCACTTTGTGGACCGCTGCCACCAGGAAGGCATCGGCGTGCTCCTGGACTGGACGCCGGCGCATTTCCCACGCGACGGGCATGGGCTGGCCAACTTTGACGGCACGCACCTCTACGAACACGCCGATCCGCGCCAGGGCGCGCATCCCGACTGGGGCACGTTGGTCTTCAATTACAACCGCACCGAAGTGCAGAATTTTCTGCTTTCCAACGCGCTGTTCTGGCTGGACAAATATCACCTCGATGGGTTGCGTGTGGACGCCGTGGCCTCGATGCTCTACCTCGATTATTCACGCAAGAGCGGCGAGTGGATTCCCAATGAGTACGGCGGCCGGGAAAACTTGGCCGCCATTGCATTGCTGAAGCGCATAAACGAGCTGGTTCACTCGCGCCACCCCGGCGTGCTCACCATTGCCGAGGAGTCCACGGCGTGGCCGATGGTTTCGCGACCCACCTATGTGGGCGGCCTGGGCTTCAGCCTGAAGTGGAACATGGGCTGGATGAACGATACGCTGCAATACATGTCGCAAGACCCCATTCACCGCAGGTATCATCACAACCGCATGACCTTTTCCATGCTTTACGCCTTCACCGAAAACTTCGTCCTGCCGCTCTCCCACGACGAAGTAGTGCACGGCAAGCGCGCGCTGCTGCGGAAGATGCCCGGTGACGAATGGCAGCAGTTCGCCAACCTCCGGCTGCTGTACGGCTATATGTATGGCCACCCTGGCAAGAAGCTGCTCTTTATGGGCGGGGAAATCGGTCAGGGGGTGGAATGGTACCACGAGACCGGTCTCGACTGGTACGTGCTCGACTACGAGCCGCACCGCGGGGTCCAGCGGTTGGTGGTTGATCTGAACCGGCTTTACAAATCCGAGCGAGCCCTGCATGAGGTGGACTTCGACTGGCATGGCTTTGAGTGGGTGGACTGCAACGATGCCGATTCGAGCGTGCTCTCGTTTATTCGCCACGCAAGAGACCCGAATGATTTCGTGGTTGTGATCGCCAACTTTACGCCAGTGGTGCGTGAAGGCTATCGCCTGGGGGTGCCTGAACTCGGCTACTATCGCGAACTGTTCAACACCGATGCGGCCGTATATGGCGGCAGCAACTCCGGCAACGCCGGCGGCCTGATGGCGGAGCCAGTCCCGTGGATGGGCCGCCCCTGCTCGCTTAACCTGCGCCTGCCGCCGCTCGGTGTCCTCTTCCTCAAACTTCAACGCGGCTGACGGATCGATATCTCCCTAAGTGCGGACCGCGCCCGGCCGGAGATCCGTGGCCTGACTGCCACATGCACTGCAGAGAAGGCGGAGCATACTTTTTGAGCAAGCTTCGCTCCGCGGAACTCCCGTATCCGGCTGAACTGTCGCAAAATAAAACCGCATTGAAACGACGCTGACCTTCTCAAAGAAGCGATGGTCCTTCCGATTACAGTTTTAACGCTGACCCTAGGCATCTGCTTTGTGGCGCCCGCCCACGCCCAGAACGCGAGACGCGCAAGGGCTCCGCTCAAAGAAAAGACTATGCGTGTGCATTCCCTGCGCGTGGCCGGTCAGTGGGGAGCGGATATCTCCCCCGATGGCAACTCGGTAGCCGTTGCCGTTCTCCGCAAGGTCGTTGCGCCGGAAACCAACAATGAGGAAGCGTTTGTCGATGTGGAGATCTGGGATTTTCGCGCGAACAAACGAATGGCGCAACGCACACTAGAGCATCGGCCCGCCTCCGCCCCCGTGACCGCTGAATGGGGCCAAGTCCGCTACTCCGGCGATGGCCGCGTCTTGCTGGTCTATGACGGCGAGCTGCTGAGCGTCTTGCAGGCCGACACCCTGGAAGAAATCACACGGATTGATCTGGGGTTGCCCGCCTGGCCGCGCGATTCGCAAGTGGTGGATTTGGCCATGCCGCGCGAGGCGGCTCGCGAGGTGGCGGTGCTGCTGAGTTGGGGCGGCGGCCGCGGCGGCGCAGTTCGACTCTACGACTTGCAAACCGGGGCGCTGGGCCGTCAGTGGGAGTTCGACCACGGTTATCCGGAGCTCGGCGCACGCGTGGCTTGGAAGCCCGACGGCCGGAAGCTCGCGGTGTCATTGCTGCCTGTTGTGCCGGGAGTCCAGCTTCCGAAGGACGAGAAAACCTTGCAAGTGATGGATGCGGAGTCCGGTAAAATCCTCGCCCGCATCAATACTGGATACCTGGCCGGACCGATCTGCTTTACAGCCGACGACAAGCTGGTTACGGCCACCGCCGAATCTGGCTGGACGCTTGTGTTGGGCACGCACAAGATCAAGATCTGGAACGCTACGTCGGAGCGCCTGCTGCGCGAAATCGAAAGCGCGCCGTCCGGGGTACGAGAAAGCCTTGCGCTTTCTGCGGATGGCAAGAGGCTCCTGGGCTACGTGGGATCGGAAAAGGCCACCTTGAACCTCAGCGCCAGCGACCCCACGGAAATCCTAGAACAGAAGTTTCGCCTGTGGGATTTGCCCTCTGGCAGGATCGTCACCACCTCCCCGAAGATCCTCCCCCCTGCGGATAAACGCGCGCAGTTGCGGCTCAGCGCCAAAGGCGACTTCGTGCTTGTCTTCTGGAATTCTGTGGACAAGCCTGTCCTGGTTTACGAAATCGAGTAACGCTCCCCAACCGAATTCCCCAGAGACGCAGCACAACTCGCGGTAGTGGACTGACTCACGCCGACCAAGGGGGCATAAAGCGAGGGGATGCCTGTCCTCCATAGTTGAGCAACGCCGTGGAACATTTCGGCGGGGTGGCGCGTAGTATAACCAGGAGTCACCCAAGATAGGAGGAACTTCCGCATGATATCCCCACTTGAACAGAGGCGAATGTTCGCCCTTGTGACTGCGTTGCTGCTGGCGAGCACGGCCGCGCAGGTCCCGATCGCAGCGGGACGCGCGGCGCAGGGGACACAGCCCGACCGCTGGCTGCATGTCCGCGTAGACAACCAGGAAGCAAAGGGCGAACTGGTGCGGATCAACCTGCCGCTTTCCTTCGCCGAGAAAGTCCTCCCGACGATCAAGCACGACAAGCTGCGCAACGGCAAGATTACAGTTGACCAGGCCAACGGAGTGGACCTTCGCGCGCTGCTTGAAGCTGTGCGCACTACCAAGGACGGCGAATTTATCACGGTCCAGGGTACTACAGGCGACGTGCGTGTGGCGAAGCAGGGAGGCTACCTCCTGGTGCACGCGAGAGAGAACAAGGATGGATCCAAAAAGAGGGTGGAGGTGCGCGTGCCGCTGACCGTGGTTGATGCGTTGCTCTCCGCCGGAAACAACGAACTCGACCTGGTGGCCGGTCTCCGCGCCCTGGGCTCGCAGGGCGACACTGAGCTGGTCACCGTGAAGGACGAGAAGAGCACAGTGCGGATCTGGTTGGACTCGAGAAGCACTTCAGATTGATCGCGAATCTCCCACCGGAGAGCAGCCATGCTGGGGAAAGTGATGCTGGGGTTGGCGGGAACAACGGCGCTGGCCGGAGCCTTTCTGGTCCAGCAGGGGACGGTGCGAGTCTCCGTGGATGAACATCGCGCGAACGGCAGACACGTCCACTTGCTTGTGCCGGCAGCGCTGGTCCCGATGGGCATGAGGTTTGTGCCCGTGGAAAACTTGCTCGATGCTGCAACGCAGGCGCGGCTGTTTCTTCCGACCATCCGCGTGGCGAGCGCCGAGCTCGCGCGGCTGCCGGACTGTGACCTCGTCGAAGTTCAGGACGTCAATAAGTATGTGAAGATCACCAAGCGTGGAGGCTCGCTGGTGATTGACGTCCAATCCCCGGAAGAGACGGTGCACGTCTCCTTCCCGCTGCGTCTGGCGGACCGCATCGCGGCCCAGCTTGAATCGCTGGGCCCGAGCGCCTAACGGCAGCGCACGAGCAGTGGGTCAGTCCTTGGCTTCTTTGGCGACGATGAAATAAACCTCTTCCTTCATCGCTTCTTTCGTCCAGCCGCGGCGATAGAGGATGCCCTTCCCGTTTTCGATCATGGTGGGGTGACCGCAGAGGTAGGCGGTGCTGTTCTGTCCGGTCAGGCCCCACATATCGGTGTACTTGCGGACCAGGTCGTCCACCCGGCCAGTTTCGCCCTTCCAGTTGGGATCTTCCCATGGCCGGCTGATGGTGGGGATGTAAATCAGCCAGGGGACTTCGGCGGCGTATTTCATCATTTCGTCGTGATACCCAAACTCCCAGGAGCGGCTCGCTCCCTCAATGAGGAACAGTTTGTGCTCGCCAGCGAACTTCCCGTCTTTCCAATCCTTGTAAAGCGTGCGGGTGTAGCTGACGTATGGGGCGATGCCGGTGACGGTGCATAGCAGCAGGTGATTGGTGCGGCCGCTCTTAATGTCGAGCGTAAAGCGACCTTTCGCGACCTTGCGAAAAGTGAACTCATCGCCCACATGGAGTTTGTAGAGCAGCGGCGTGAGTTCCCCATGAGGCACAAGCTCAAGGAAAAATTCGACCTCCTTCTCGTAGGGCGAGGAGACGATCGAGTACGGCCGCTCCACAAGCTTCTGCGGGGTCTGGACGCCGAGCGTGGCGTACTGCCCGGCGATAAAGTGGAACTCCCCGCCGGGATCCACGCGGATCATCCAGAGGTCTTCAGAGAAATCGGCGCGCTGAGTGATCCGGGCGCGGAAGAACTTGTCTTGGGCAGTGTTCATCGGCGGTTTCTCTCCCTGCGGAGTTGCGCGAGTCGAACGCTGGGAATGTTTCTCCCCGGCGAAAAGAAGGCGCCCCAATTCAGCCATCGGGGCGCCTGCTCCATCTTTCCATTGTAAAGGCCAGCGGTCATGCGCGAGAGCCTAGGGAATTACTGATTTTTTCTCTGCCGCATCATCTCCATGGGGTCAAGTTTCTGCGGGGTTCCGGTGATATGGGTCTTGGCTCCGGCGATGATACGCACCAGCGTCATATTGCTCTCGCGTCCGGTCATTTTCACAAGGCCCCAGGGCGCTACCTTGTCCGAGACCCAGACGTCACCCGAGCCGTCCTTCAGTCGCCAGTGCTCGCAGGTGAAGGTGCCAGCGGGTGTGGTGACCGACTCGTTGCCCACGCGCTCGGCTCGGTCGCGCGCGTCAGCCGACTGCTCGCTGGGCTGGCCGCCTCGGTTCACCATTTGCATGGGAAACTCCATCGGCGGCTGGCCGGGCGCCTGAAGGATCATCCGCTTCATTCCCGTCTGCTTGCCGTCGAGCACGATCAATTGCTTCATGTAGGCCTGTCCTCCCGAGCGCGGGTCCTGCATGGTCCACTCCAGCCAATAGCCCGTCTTGCCCTCGTAGGTCTCGCTGCCAACCACCGCCATCTCCAGCTCGGTCTTCCGTTCGCCCTTGGATTCCACTTGGTAGGCAGCCCCCGAGCCCACGACCGGATTCCACACCCCTTGTATTTGCGGCGAGCGCATCCCCAGGCCCATCTGCGCGCTGCTTCCGACTGCCGCCCCGAGAATGATCAGCACTGCGAATAAAAACGTCCTGCGCACGATTTGCATCGTTCTCCCTCCGGGCAAAGCAATTTTCCCGGTGTCGGACCGCAGCCGCGAAACCTTAGGCTCACTCTCCCACCCCCAGCCACCCAAGGTTGTACCAGCTTACCGGCCGTGGTGCAAAGCCCCCCGCCATGTGGCTGGAAGAAGGCCTGAGCAGTCGTGGTGCGTGGCACGGCGCGGCCGGGGCCGGCCAGCGAGCAGGCGTCGGTGTAGTGCAAGCGGTTAGTTTGCTGACCGGGCGAGGCGCGTGGCCTTCACCAGGCGCTCGACGCGATAAATCGGCTCTCTCTGCCCCTCGAAGTGACTGCGCACGAGCAACTCACCAACCAATCCTATACTGAAAAATTGCAGTCCCGCCAGAAGCAGAAGAACTCCAAGGATCACCGCGCCGATGGATTGCGGAAAAATCGCCGGCCAATGGAAGACACGCTTGGCCAGCCAGGACAACAGAATCGCCGAGCCGGCAGTGAAGCTGATCAGGCCCGCCGGGCCGAATAGACGCATCGGGTGCATGCGATAGTGCTGCAGGAACTTGAGGGTGATCAGGTCGAAAGGCACGCGCAAAGTCCGGCCCAAGCCATAGTGAGACTTACCGAACTTACGCGGGGAATCGGTTACAGGAACCTCTGCGATCCGTGCCCCTAGCCAGTTCGCAAGCACGGGGATAAAGCGGTGTTGCTCGCCGGACAGCCGGAGTCCACGCACCAGCTCGCGCCGGTAGACCTTGAATGTGGTGCCGAAATCGCGCAGCGGCACACCGGAGATCTTGGCCAGCAACCAACTGGCGACGCCCGAAGGCCAGGTGCGGAGGAGGCCCTCGTGCCGGCGGTCCCTGCGCCATCCGCTCACCAGGTCATAACCTTCGGCCAGCTTGTCGAGCAAGACAGGAATTTCTGCCGGGCTGTTGCGCAGATCGGCGTCCATGGCGATCAAAATCTCGCCGGCGGCATGATCGAAACCGGCCGTCAAAGCCGCCGTCTGCCCGAAATTCCTCTTGAGCTGGATCGCGCACACGCGCGGGTCTGTTTCGGCGAGCCGAGTGAGCAGGGCGAAGGTGCGATCGGTCGAGCCATCGTCCACAAAGAGGAGCTCATAGGATTGGCGCAGGCCGTCCATGGCCACGGCGAGTTGCTTGTACAGCGGCTCAACGTGCGCTTCCTCGTTGTGCATGGGCACGACAACAGAGTAGCGACACGCGCCGCGGGGAGGCTCCGGGGAAATCGGCATACAGAAGCAAGATACGACGGATAGCGAAAAGAATCAAAGCCGACAGAAGGGCAGGGGTTCCTCACGCCGGCCCGCAGTACTACTCATAGGCCAGCGCGTCAACCGGGTCGGACTGTGCCGCGCGATAGGCAGGATACAGCGCGCCGGACACAGCGCCCACGATTCCCAGGAACATGCTGCGGAAAATCCAGTCCCCGGGAATCTTGATCGCCAGGGTGGGCACCGCGTGCTTCAACACAGCAGACACCCCATAGGTGCAGGTTAGGCCCAGAGCGATGCCGAGGGCGGCTATCAGCAGCGTCTCTCCCACGATGAGCCGGAGAATGTCAAAACGCGACGATCCCAGTGCTTTCAGGATGCCGATCTCGCGCGTGCGTTCCAGTACCATGGTGTGCATCGTGAGCAGCACTACCAGGAAACTGATTGTGACTCCCAAGCCCATCATCGAGCGAATGAAGGGTTTCAGCTCCGGCAGATTCGACGAGCTCATCAGCGTCAGATATTCGGCGGTGGAGCGAATGCGGTAGTTGGGCAGCCGTTTGACGATCTTCGCGCGGGTGCGTTCCGTATCTCCCGTGCTCCGCACATAAAAAATGGAAACCCGCTTGTCCGCGCCGGCATGATCCTGCGCGCTGCGCAGGGGCACGAAGAATCGCGCGCCTTTGCCGTGCTCGACGATGCCGGAGATGGTGAATTCGTGGCCGATCAGCGTTACCTTGGATCCCACGCGCAGCCCCCCGGCTTGGGCCACCAGATCATCGGCCAAGGCTTCATCCGGCTTCTCGAAGGGGCGTCCGCGACGAAAGATAAAGCCTTTGCTCAGCGCGTTGAAACGCGGATAGTCAATGCCGTAGACGAGGAGAAAGTTCTGCGTGTCCATCACAATCAGTACCGGCGCGACTTCATCCACGCCCTCGATGCGGGCAATGGTTTCACCCACCGATTCCTGCATGACCGCGCTGGAGACAGCGAAGAAAATCGAGGAGTTGGGCGACTGCACCATGATATCCGCACCGACGCCCTCCACGCGGTTGGCCCACTCGGCCATAACCCCAGTGGTTAACCCGACAATCAAAAGGATCAGAAAGACTTGCAAGGCAATGGCTACCACGCTGAGCGTGGAGCGTAGCGGCCGCGCGCCCAGGTTATTCCAGAGCAATCTCCAGATCGAGAAACCGTAGGAAAACTTTTCCGGCATGCGGCCTATCTCCGCCTCGTTAATCTAGCATCCCTATCGATTGCGGTCAAAGGAGCGTGGCGCAGAGGATTCGCCCATCGCAAGCGCGTTTCTCCAAAGCCTGCTCCCGGGTTCGATTCACATGTCTCGCCTCAGAGCTGGAGCTATATGCGAACGGGCTCTGACCCCGGCACCTGATAAGCTCGAGTGGGCACGATTTCCAATAATTTGTGCGCGGGCTAGCGGCAAACTTTGGAAAATCTCGCGCTCCTGCATGCGAGAGGCCTTTTGCGAAGCGTCACGGCACACCCCCGGCGGCCGGTTTTCAACAGTTGTGTTGAAAAGTTTGTGGAAAAAGGCTTCACGCCTTCTCTAAACACTGGCGAATGGAGAGGGTTGCTCCGGTTTGCACTGTTCCAAGGCAAAATAGAGGGGCAGCGTTGGCGACAAAATTGGTTTTTTTCCTAAGGCGCGCAATTGGAGGAGATGCGAGCGCGTGCGAAAGGATTTTGGACCCAGGGAGAGGCGTCGCAATTAGCAAGACAGCCGCCCGGGCGCTTCAGTGCCGTTTCAACTATTTGGAGCTATCCCCGGGAATGAGAAGGCGCATCGCTTCGATGCCGCATGGGCGCGAACTGTTGGTGAGTCAAGTTCGGACGCACTAGTACCAACGCGGGGGTTTTTCCAGCCGCACCTTGATCGTCTCCGCTTCTTCCTCGAGGTTATACCAGCGGCCAAACGGCTTCCATCCCTCGGCGATTACCTGGATCAGCACCTTGCCGCGCGGGAGGTCGGGCACGCGCGCGGTGCCCTCCCGATTGGTCTTCACATTCATTTCGATCTTCTTATCCTTGGCCAGAGTTCGCGGCCGTTCGTACTTGACGTACACGCTGGCCCCTTCGATCGCGCGGCCGTCCGGGCCGCCGGTCACCTCAATGCGCAACTTCGTGCTGGCACTGGCCTTATCTGCCTTCTCCTTGAAAGGAGGAGGAGTCGACTGCCCTGAGGCTGCGGCCGGCAACAACAACGCCAACGCGGCGGCGAGGGTAGAAATCTCGGCGACTCGATTCATCGCGCTAGTACTAGAGGCGCGCATTCTTCTTTCCAGTCTCCGGAGGATGTTCCGTCACCCTGCCCTTCCGCAACCTCGGCCAAGGAATCGCTTCCTGCGGGTTGCGCTCGTCCAGCAGCTCTTCCAGATGCACGCGAACTTCGTCATGCTTCGAAGTTGTGACCACATACTCATCACGCGCCGGCAACGACTCCTGGATGGTGCGTTGCGCCGCCGCAATCCGCCTCTTTGTCATCAGATGCGTCGAGAAGGCTTTGGCGATGCCCCCTGTGCGGCTCTTTTCCCTCTGTTTCATCCGTTCAAAAAAGTCCAAGAAAGCGACCGGGTCGTAACCGCTCGCGTAATGATACTGCACGCCGAGGAAATCGGCCTCGTGCTCCGCGTTGTGGCTGAACTGCAGAAACGCCAGAGGACCGGCGAGCTGCAGTCCCTGGCTGACCGTATAAGCGATCGGGCCGCCGACCAAGGCCAGCGGGAGGGACATCCACGTCCACATCTCCCGCTTGGTCAGTTGCTTAGTGACATGCCGCGCCGCCAGATGCGCAACCTCGTGGGCGATGACGCTTGCCAGTTCGGCTTCACTCTGAGTGTCCTGAATCAGGCCGGTGGTGATGAAGAAATGCCCGCCCGGCAGAGCAATCGCATTGACCTCGTCAGACACGATCACGCGGATTCGCAGCGGCATGCGCAGGTCAGAATGCCGCACCACGAGCTCGGCCACGGCGTTAACGTAATCGGTTATCAGGGGGTCTTTCAGCCTCTGCGTCGTGAGCTCGAAGTTCCGGGCAAGCCAGTCCCCCAAAGCAAGCTCGCGCTCCGTGGAATACAAGTTCAAGGAGCCTTTATTGATGTCGCGTTTCCCGATATTTTCTACGTCCCCGTGCTTTTTCTTCTTTGCGGCTGTGGCGACTCCCGCAAAACTGCTCAGAAGCAAGAGAGCCAGAAGAGAGGCGATTCCTGTACGCACACCCCAAGGCAAACCCAAGAGATGACCCCAACGCATGGCTGCCCCCTTAAGTTTTTCTCGTCCGGCGGGACCTGGATGCAGATTGACCTGGCGCGCATTCCTGCGCTAACGTCAATCGACACTTAGAAGGTGCCGGAACTGAGAGGGACGCAAGAATATTCTTATACCTTCGGCGAAATTTCTGCAATCAAAAAGCGCTGGTGGGACATTTCTGACGAGAGAATCTTTGTGCCGGTGCACCGCCGGTTGGCCAAGGAGGCCCAAAATGGGATTTTCGACGGACGCCATCCACGTCGGGCAGGAGCCGGACCCGTCCACGGGGTCCATTGTGCCGCCGATCTACCAGACCTCGACCTACGTTCAAGAAGAGCTGGGGAAAAACAAGGGCTACGACTACGCGCGGACAGCGCATCCGAACCGGCGCGGGCTTGAGCGGTGTGTGGCGAAACTCGAGGGCGGCCGGGCTGCTTTCGTCTTTTCTTCGGGGATGGCGGGAATTGATGCGGTGTTCCGGCTGTTGCGGCCGGGCGACCACGTGATCGTCTCGCAGGCGGTGTATGGCGGGGTATTCCGGCTGGCCACGCAGCTCCTGGCGCACTTCGGCCTCGATTTCAGCTTTGTCGATACCTCATGCCTAGAGAACGTGGCAAAAGCAATTCAGGCCAGCACAAAAATGATCTACGTGGAGACGCCCACCAACCCGACGATGATCATCACCGACATTGCCGGCGTGGCCAAGCTCGCCGCGGAACGCAAGCTCACCCTGGTCGTGGACAATACTTTCCTGAGCCCGTACTTCCAGCAACCGCTGGCGCTGGGCGCGCACATCGTGGTGCACTCGATGACAAAATACTTGAACGGGCACAGTGACGCTGTAGGCGGCGCCGTCATTCTTGCGCGCCAGGAAGATACCGAGCGGATCTACTTCCTGCAACGCTCAGCCGGCTCGGGTCTGGCGCCGATGGATTGCTTTCTGGTGGCCCGGGGCATCAAGACGCTAGCGGTGCGCATGGCGCAGCACAACACAAACGGCATGGCCATCGCGAGGTATCTCGAAGCGCACCCCAAGGTGAAGCGGGTGCTCTACCCGGGCCTGCCTTCGCACCCACAGCACGAAATTGCCCAACGCCAGCAGCGCGGCTTCGGGGCCATGCTTTGCTTCGATCTCGACGGGCTGGAAGCCGCGCGGCGGCTGCTCAACAGCGTCAAGCTCTGCTCGCTGGCGGAAAGCCTCGGCGGGGTTGAGACGCTCATCTCGCTGCCGGCGCTGATGACGCATGCCTCGATGCCTCCTGCCGTGCGCCAGCAAATCGGCATCACCGAGGGCCTAGTGCGTCTGTCCGTAGGTCTTGAAGACGCCGAGGATTTAATCGCGGACCTGGACCAGGCACTCGCTAAAGTCTGAAGGGAGACCAGTCCCAAGAGCAGTCAGTCACAGAGGTGGGAAGGGATTTGTCCCTCACGCCATCTCTGGTGGATTACCGCCCCTTTCTGGCCTTTTGTGCTGGGGCGGGCGGAAAGAGGCATTCGGCAAGCCAGGCGAGATAAGCAGGCGAACCATCCGCGATCGGCAGGGCAATCACTTCGGGCACCTCGTAGCTGTGCAGACGCTCAACTTCCGCGCGCACAGCAGGAAGCAGCTTTTTCGAGCTCTTAATCAAGAGCAAGATTTCCTCCGCCGTCTCCACCTTGCCCTTCCAACGGTAGGTGGATCGCACTCGCGCATCGAGTACGTTCACACACGCCGCCAGCTTCCGCTCGACCAAGTGCTTAGCGATCCGGCCAGCTTCGTCGCGCGTTCCGCATGTCACTAGCACCACAACTTTGTCCGTCATTTTTTACTCACCACTCATCACTGTTAACGGCCCGCCAGTGGGTCCTCAGCTTCCCACTTTGGGGTCTCCGCCTTTTGCCTCTTGGCCTTTACCTTAGCTTTTTTCTTTTTGACCTTTGCCTTCCGGTGGATGCCCCGGCCGCGCTACAATACCGCGCCGTAACAGCGTGAGGCTCGGCAAATTATGACCGCCCATCCTATCCGCTTCGGCACCTCCGGCTGGCGCGCGATTATCGCCGACGAGTTTACCTTTCCAAACGTGCGGCTCGCAGTGGCTGCCATTGCCGAACACGTCTGTAGCCGGAGCCAAAAGCCTACGCTGATTGTAGGGCACGACACGCGCTTCTTCTCCGAAGAGTTTGCGCGCACCGCCGCGGAGGTCCTGAGCGCGCACGGAGTACAAGTGTTGCTCTGCGATGCCGCGGCACCGACGCCGGCCATCGCCCACGCAATCCTCCGGTTGAAGACCGACGGCGCCATCAATTTCACCGCCAGCCACAACCCCGCCGAATACCACGGGATCAAATTTTCCGGTCCGGACGGTGCACCGGCGCTGCCCGAAGTCACACGCGACATCGAAGAGCGCATCGCGAGACTGGCCGCCAAGCCGGCCGCGGCCGCGGCTCTGCCCAGCAATGCCGCAAGCGATTTCCAGAGGATTTCACCGCGCGACGCTTATCTGGCGCGGCTAGCCGAGCTGGTCAATTTCGACGCCGTCCGCCAGGCTAAGCTCAAAATCGTGTGCGATACCCTGCACGGGTGCGGCGCCGGTTATCTTGATCGCTTCCTGGCGACGCATGGCATCAGCGCAGTTTCGATCCGCACCGATCGCGACGTTCTGTTCGACGGCACCGGCCCGGATGTCTTGGAGGCCAATCTGGCGCCTCTTCGAGAGGCGGTGCTCGACCGCGGCGCGCAGGTGGGCCTGGCCACCGATGGCGATGCGGACCGCTTTGGCATCCTCGACGCCGACGGCTCCTGGTTTGCCCCGAACCACGTCCTCGGGCTGCTCTACGACTACCTGGTAGAGACGCGTGGCTGGCGCCTACCTGGAGCGCGCAGTGTGGCCACCACCCACCTGCTCGACGGCGTGGCGCGGCATTACGGTGTCACTGTCTATCAGACGCCGGTGGGATTCAAGTACATCGGCGAGCTGATCAAGCTGGACAAGATCGCGCTGGGAGGCGAAGAGAGCGCGGGACTTTCCATTCGCGGCCATGTGCCGGAAAAGGACGGCATCCTCGCCGGCCTGCTGGTCGCCGAGATGGTGGCCATCCGTCGCGCGCCGCTGCGCGACCAACTCAAGACTTTGTTTAGCCGTGCCGGCGCTGAGTACTGGCCGCTTCGCACTAACCTGCACCTGTCTGAAGAGGTCAAGGCGCGCGCGGTCGAGCGCTTGCAGGGCGATTTCTCTGTGTTCCGCGGGCGCCACGTGACGCAGACCGATCGCACCGACGGATTGAAACTAATCTTCGAGGACGGGTCGTGGCTTCTGCTGCGGTTTTCGGGAACCGAGCCGGTCGTGCGGGTCTACACTGAGGCCGGATCGCGCGAGGCCGCAGCGCGATTGGCCAAGGAGGCCACCGCCTGGATCCTGGAGGCCACTCCTGGGGCACGGAGCAACGCCGTAAGCGGCAGCCATACCCCAACCGCGCGCCAGAATCAATGACCCACCCCGCAGAACCGCTCTCGTTCCTTCGCCACCACGCGCGCACCATACTGGGCGTGGCGCTGGCCGCGTTGCTGGTGCACGACATCTCCGGCACGCATGGCTTCTTGGCCATGCGACGCACTCAGAAAGAAATCGAGCGGCTGCGCCGAGAGATCCGACAGGTCACTGCGGAAAACCGCGAACTCGATGCGCAAGTCAAGGCGCTCAAATCTGACCCCAAACTCATCGAGCGCATCGCGCGCGAGGAACTTGGACTGGCCCGCGAGGGTGAGCTGATCTTCAAGTTGCCCGCTCCTCCGACAGGCAAATCAGAGCCGGCGAAAAAGTAGCCGCTTCTCAGCCTTGAGCTAGCAACAGTTGTAATTTGCTCGATCAATCCAAGCGGCCCTTTTGCTTTTGGCCCTACCCCGCACGGGCCGGAAGACGCAGCCAGCCCCAAACTTCCGCCCCGCGTCCCTTGAGCCGCGTCCGCGCAATCGAGAGCAGAAGCATAGCGAGACAAATCCCCAGCAGGCCCAGCGTCGCCGCGGGGATGCTCATAGCGCGTTTCGGCAAAATGGAAAACCGTCCGTATACGAACTCAATGTGAACCCAGTAGACAAGCAGCGACGTCTGCCCCAACTGGATGACGGGGCTGAACCCCCACTGCCCCGCGCCCCAGCGGCACCAAGCATAGCTCGCAAACAGAATTCCCATGAGTAGGCCGATACGGATGAGGAAGAAATTCGGACTGGTATGCCAGAAATCGTACACAGCGTAAACCTGCCGGGGCTGCGCGTCTAACCACCAGCCGAGGGCGGCCATCGTGACTCCGCCGACACCCGCCAGCGCGGCAGCCGCCGCTTCGCGGCGTCGCGCCCAGTCCGTGAGCAGAACGAAGCCCACCGCCAACCCAGCAAATGCGAAAGCGCTCCATGGAAACAGCGGGAACAGCCAGGGCTGGGGTTCCCGGAAAATATGCACTCCGTTGATGTAGGACTCGAGAAACCACGGCAACCAGCGGGGTCGCCACGTCGTCCACAACGGCGGCGTGACCAGAGCTACCAGCAGCGCCGCTGCGGCCGCGGCTAGAATGGTCACGGCGCGACTTCCGGGGTTGCCACCGCCACTCGCCGCTGCTGCATCCATACCGCTGCCGGCAGCCAAACGGCACACGAGAGCCATCAGCATCATCGAAAGCCCGATCATGTTGAGCACGTCAACGCGCAGCAGATCGGTCCATGGGGCCGAGGGTTGCCCTAGCAAGTACTCCTGCACGCGAAACAGCAGCCCGAGCCCAAAGATCTCCGCGCCGCGACGCAGCGTGGACCGGGCGATCTCGTTGGCCGCCACGCCGCGCTGACGAAGTTTGTCGGTCGCTAGGGCGAAGGAAATCCCCGCCAGAAAAAGGAACAACGGCGCCGGAAGGGTTCCGCCGAGCTGCGACCAGCTGAAAAACTTGGTCGAACGCGCCGCGTCGCTCAGCCAGGAATCGTAGCAATGCGTCTGAAACATGAGCAGGCACGCCAGGCCGCGCATCCAGTCGATATAGGTCAAACGCTGCTTTCGTCGTTCGTTCATTGCTTGGTGTTCAGTTGAATCGAGCCTCGAAAACTCAAATCGAAACTCGCCACTCGCTTCTCTTCCCCTCCGACCAGTTCCTTAAAGCGCAAGAACGAAATTCCCAAAGCAGCGGGTAACCGCCGCTTGCGCTAGACTAGCGCGGGGTGTCCGGCACACGCCAATTGAACCTCGTCGCGGCGCTCGGCCTTTGGGCGAGCGCGTGCCTGGCCGCGACATTTTACGCCTCCTGGCAGGGCTATGGGGGCCGCCGATTCGCCGTAACGTTATGTGTCTTCGCGCTCCTTTTCGCAGCCGAAATCCTAGTCGCCGCCCGAGGCGTCCAGGAACGCGTCTCAACATTCTTCAGCATGCGCGGCCCGCTGTCTCTTGCGATTGTTCTGGCCTCTCTGCTGTTTATTGCCTATCTGATTTACGCCCTGGGGACAAGTACTTTCCTCTGGCAGCGCGCGGGGATTGCTGCCGCCTGTACCTTTGTTCCCCCGCTGCTGCTGGCCAGCGCGGGCCAACGGAAACCGGGCGTCTGGCAAGACTATGCGGCGGCAGCAGCGCTCTGGCTGCCGTGGAAAATTCACTGGTTGCACGGCCTGTGGCCTTATCCCCAAGAGCGGCTGGGATACGTCCTGGCAGTGCTGCTGGCGATGAACGTTGGAGTTGCGGCGTTTCTTTTCGTGCGCCGGCTCGATGGCGTCGGATATAGCATTGCCTGGGGACGCGGCTGGGGCGTGGCGGTCGCCCTGAGTTTTGTGCTGTTTGCCCTGATTGCGATTCCCCTTGGACAAGTGATTCACTTCGTCCGTTTTGATCCGGCATACTCGCACTTGAAGACACTCCCCGTCACAGCGCTGGGTATCTTCTTTTTCACTGCTTGGCCGGAAGAATTTCTGTTTCGAGGGCTGCTGCAGAACCTGTTTTCGCGAACCTTCAGCAACGCTGAGGTGGGATGGCTGGTGGCCTCGGTAATCTTCGGCCTTGCGCACATTACGAACTACGGCGTGTTTCCGAACTGGCGGTATGTCATTTTGGCGACGATTGCGGGGGTTTTCTACGGGCGGGCATGGCGGCGGACCGGCTCAATTTTCGCGTCAGCGCTGGTCCACACGCTGGTCAACACAACTTGGCACTTCTTCTTCCGAACGTTGTGAAGCTTACGAAGGTGGTCCTGCGTCTCCGAAGTCTGTCTATCGGACGGCACCGGCGAGCGGGCTTGAGGCCGAGGCGTAGAGCTTCTTGGGAATACGCCCGGCGAGATACGCTTTGCGACCCGCTTCAACGGCGTGGCGCATGGCCTCGGCCATCAGCACGGCGTCCTGTGCTTCAGCAATGGCCGTATTCATCAGGACGCCGTCGGCGCCCAATTCCATGGCCACGGTGGCGTCCGACGCAATGCCCACGCCCGCATCCACGATGAGCGGGACTTCGGTGACACGCTCGCGGAGAATGCGGATATTGGCCTCATTCTGGATGCCCATGCCGGAGCCAATCGGCGCGCCGAGCGGCATCACTGCCGCAGCGCCCGCGTCGATCAGCTTGCGCGCGACGATCAGGTCATCGTTGGTGTACGGCAGCACGATGAAGCCTTCCTTCACCAGCACCTTCGTCGCGCGAACCAGCTCCTCGGTATCCGGGAAGAGCGTCTGCTGGTCGCCGATGACTTCGAGTTTCACCCATTCCGACAGGCCGACCTCGCGCCCCAAACGCGCCGTGCGGATGGCCTCTTCAGCCGTGTAGCAGCCTGCAGTGTTCGGCAAAATGAAAAACTTGCTGCAGTCGATGTGATCCAGCAGAGATTCTTTGCTACGGTCGGTCAGATTCACTCGCCGCACAGCCACAGTGACCATCTCCGCGCCGGAGGCCTCGTGCGCGCGCACCATCTCCTGAAAGCTGCGGTATTTCCCGGTGCCGACAATGAGCCGCGAACGAAAGGCGCGGCCGGCAATGACCAATTGGTCGTTCATTTTCTTACCCCCGGTGCATTCTAACGCCGGCTCCGCTCTTGCGGCCAGCTTTCAGCCGTCAGCCTTCAGCGGGCAGCGGGCGGGGTTCTTCCAGGTCGGCGTAGAGCCGCTCAATGGTGTCGCGGTAGCGCTGTTCGATGACGCGCCGCTTGAGTTTCATGGTGTAGGTCAAGCCGCCATTGTCGAAGGTAAAGTCCTGGTCAAGCAAGGCGAAGCGCTTGATGGTCTCGTACTGGGCGAGATGCGCGGTCAAGCGCTTGACCTCCTGCGCCAGCAGGTCGTGGACCCAGGGGTGCGCCGCGAGTTCTGCGTGGGAAGCAAATTCAAGGCCCGCCTCACGCGCCTTAGCCTCGACGCTGGCGAACTGCGGCACAATGAGCGCCGCGACGAATTTGCGCTTGTCCCCCACCACTGCGGCGTTCAAAACGAGCGGGCTTGTCTTCAGGAGATTTTCAATCGGCTGTGGCGCCACAAATTTTCCCGCTGCGGTTTTGAGCAAGTCTTTTTTGCGGTCGGTAACGTAGAGAAAGCCGTCTTCGTCTAAGTGCCCGATGTCGCCGGTGCGCAGCCAGCCATCGGCCGAGAGCACGTTTTGAGTCTCGTCGGGCTTCTGGTAGTAGCCGCGCATCACACACGGGCCGCGCACCAGAATCTCGCCGTCCTCTGCGATGCGCACCTCGACGTTCGGTATGGGCTTTCCGACCGAGCCGACGCGGTTAGCGTCGGGCACGTTGTTCGCCACCACCGGCGAAGTCTCGGTCAGGCCATAGCCCGGGTAAATCTTCACATCCACCGCCCAAAAAAACTCGGTGAGCTCCCGCGCCAGCGGCGCGCCGCCGGATATGAACCCCCGCACACGGCCGCCGAGCGCCGCGCGGATTTTGGAATAGACCAGGCGATCGGCCAGCACCCACTTCAGCTTCACCAGTAATGGCACGGGGCGCCCGTAGGCGCGCCACGGCACCGCCTTGCCCGCCACCCCTAGCCCCCACTCAAACACGTGGCGCTTCCAGCCCGTGGCCTTGTGCCCTTTTTCCAGGATGCCGCCGTAAAGCTTCTCGAAAAATCGCGGGACCCCCGCCCCCACTGTCGGCCGCACCTCGAGCAGCGCCGCCGGCACCTGTTCCATGCTCTCGACGTAAGCGACGGTTACGCCGTGGAACAAATAGCCGTAGCCCATGAGGCGCTCATAGACGTGCGCGAGCGGCAGAAAGGAAATGGCCGTGTCCTTCGGGCTGTAGTCGTGGGAGCGAAACGAGTCCGTCTGGTTCGAACTTAGGTTGGAATGCGTGAGCATTACTCCCTTGGGCTCGCCGGTGGTGCCCGAGGTGTAGATGATGGTAGCGAGCTGCTCGGCGCTGACTTCGGCCGCGTGGCGGCGGTACGCGGCCACTTCGACATCGCCCGCCGCGGCGATCAGGGTTTCGTAGCGCAGTACCTCCCCGTCGATCTCCGGCGGGGCTCCGGCGACGATCACCTGCTCGACCGCGCCCAGGCGCTCCCGGCAGGCAAGCAGACGCCGTGCCTGCTCCGAGCCCGCCGTGATCACCACCTTTGTGCCTGAATGGTTGAGGATATAAGCCATGCGCTCCGGCGATTCGTTGAAATAAATGGGCACGTTGATTGCGCCCAGGCCGAGGATGGCGAAGTCGACGATGTGCCACTCCGGCCGGTTCGGCGAGAACAGCCCAACGCGGTCGCCGGGCTTGACACCCAGCTCCGCCAAAGCGAGTGAGAGCCCGGCAATGCGGCGCAGCATCTCGGCCGCGGAGAGGCTTTCCCAGCGGTTGCCCGCTTTGTACATCAGCGAGCGCGGGTTGCAGTAGCGATCCACCGCATCGAGCAGGCATCGCGTGAGAGAAGGATACGCCATGGTCGCCTACATACGCCAATCTACCCTAGCCACTGCGATGGATGCAACGGAACGAAAGAATTGGTGTGAGCTTCCAGTTGTTAGGATTTATGCGTCATAAATCACTGAATGATTTGGCGCTCGTCACCCTAAGGGGACAAATTCTGAAAGCAGAGCGGCGAGCGGCTCAAAGTCGGCATCAGATAGCTGACAGAATGGTTCTGCGTTAAGATGAGCGCAGGACTCCGCTGATGACCAAGTTGCGGGTGGAAAACGGCGCCGCTTACCAACCCGTCCGCGCGGCGCGCGGCGCATCAATCTCTTGCAAGAGCTGGCAGCAAGAGGCCGCCCTGCGCATGTTGATGAACAACCTCGACCCAGACGTGGCCGAGCGGCCCGAGGAGTTGATCGTCTATGGCGGCACGGGAAAAGCGGCCCGCAACTGGGCCTGCTTCCACGCCATCGTCGAATCGCTCCGCGGGCTCGAAAACGACGAGACTCTGCTCGTGCAATCGGGCAAACCGGTGGGCATCTTCCGGACGCATCCCTATGCGCCCCGGGTGCTGATCGCCAACTCCAACCTGGTAGGACACTGGAGCAACTGGAAGCATTTCGGCGAACTGGAACGCGCCGGTCTGATGATGTACGGCCAGATGACTGCCGGCAGTTGGATCTACATCGGCACGCAAGGCATCCTTCAGGGCACCTACGAAACGTTTGCCGCTGCCGCGCGGAAACACTATGGCAGCAACCTGGCAGGAAAGCTGGTGGTCAGCGGCGGCATGGGCGGTATGGGAGGCGCGCAGCCGCTTGCGGTGACGATGAACGGCGGGGCGTTTCTGGGCATCGACGTGGATGCGGAACGCATCAAGCGTCGGGTGAAGACCGGCTACTGTCAGGTCATGGTCAACGACCTCGATGAGGCGCTGCGCATCCTGAAAAACGCCGTGCGCAAGCGCGAACCCGCCTCAGTGGGGCTGGTTGGGAACTGCGCTGACCTCATCCCGGCGCTGGCGAAGCGGGGCGTGGTACCCGATCTACTAACCGACCAGACCAGCGCGCACGACCCCGTAGGCGGCTACGTTCCGCGCGGGGTGACACTCGAGCAGGCCGCTGAGCTGCGGCGTCGCGACCCGGAGGAGTATCGCAATCGCGCGATGGAATCGATTGCGTTGCATGTGCGCGGAATGCTCGACCTGCAGAAGCTCGGCGCCGTGACATTTGATTACGGGAACAACATCCGCACCTTCGCCTACGAAGCGGGCGTCCAGGACGCTTACGATTTTCCCGGGTTTGTGGCGGCGTACATTCGGCCTTTGTTCTGCGAAGGCCGCGGGCCCTTCCGCTGGGTGGCGCTCTCGGGCGAGCCCTCGGATATCTTCCGCACCGATGAGCTAGTGCTGCAACTGTTTCCACACGACGAAATCCTCAGCCGCTGGATCCACCTGGCGCAGAAGCGCGTGCGCTTTCAAGGCCTGCCAGCACGCATTTGCTGGCTGGGTTACGGCGAGCGAGACAAATTCGGCCTGGCGATCAACGACCTGGTGGCGCGCGGCGAGCTGAAAGCGCCCATCGTTATCGGCCGTGACCATCTCGACTGCGGCTCGGTGGCTTCGCCCTACCGCGAGACAGAAAAAATGCTCGACGGCTCAGACGCTGTGGCCGACTGGGCTCTGCTCAATGCCCTGCTCAATACCGCCAGCGGCGCGTCCTGGGTCTCCATCCACAATGGCGGCGGCGTGGGCATCGGCTACTCGCAGCACGCCGGGCAAGTGACCGTCGCCGACGGCACTCCGGAGATGGCCGCGCGCATCGAGCGCGTGCTGACCAACGACCCCGGCATCGGTGTCGCGCGCCACGCGGATGCCGGCTACGCCGAGGCCGTCGACTTCGGGCGCAAAACCGGAATCAAAATCCCCATGCGCTAGCGGCAGCGCGCTTCGATTTCAGATGTACCGCAATCAAGGCGCGGGACGTCTACCAAGCTGGACGATCGCGGAAGTAAAGAAAACCAACTACGGGGGGCACATGTACGTCATCACCGGGGCAACGGGAAATACGGGAAGTGTGATTGCGGAAACTTTGCTGGCTCAAGGCGAGAAGGTGCGGATTATCA
>QHYU01000171.1 GCA_003224235.1 Acidobacteriota bacterium | reverse complement strand
TTTATGGGACAGGACACTAGGCAGGCGCATTGCCCGCCCTCGCGGACTGACAGAGTGATGCGAGAGCCATCCAGGCCGCCGCCGATTAAGACTCTCCGGAGCGCCAACGAGACTGGCCAGCCTTCGCACGGCGGGCCACGTAGCGAGTGGGTTCCGGGATGTGAGGACTTCGGGGTTGGGTAGTGACTCGTCCCGGTGCGAACTCAGGAATCCAGCTCGACGGCCTATGCTTGAAATTGATTAGTTCATATGCCTAAGCAATTCGCATGATTGACTCTGCCTGCCTTAGATTATAGACAGGCACGCGCAGCGCTCTGGGCACCTTTCTCCCCGGTGCCATGCTCGCTGGAAAAGACGAATATAGATTTACATGCGCACCGAGAATCCTACCTCACTACCGAGTGGCAGAACGAAAGGCACACTGGCGCCCCCAGCAGTGGGATTCCTACTCATCGATTCCTCCCGTAAGCCTATCTACATCAACTCCGAGGCGATCCGGATCCTTACCTTCCCAGCATATCCTCCAAAGAAGAAGCAGCTTGAAACCCTTCTCGCCGAGAAGGTTCGATCCGTATTGTTGCATGGCAAACGATTATCTCAACCCGAATTCAGCACAGAGTTTATCTCAGGAAAAAGACGCTATCTGTGCAGGGCCATCGGGTTGCAACCCAATACAGCCTTGTTGCTGGAAAGAAAAGGTGCCAGACAACTTGATGTTTCCCAGGTGGCCAAGCGATACAAGCTAACTCCGCGAGAGCAAGAAATAGTGGAACTGCTGATGCAGGGCCTGACCAGAAAAGAGATCGCGAATCGAATGCATATCAGCCCCAATACGATGGAGACCTTCCTACGACTGGTCATGCGAATTACCTTAAAACTGCTAGCGCAACGCTACCAATGAAGCAACGAACGGACCTAAAAGACGTCTACATCGGGTGACGCCTGTCAGTGCCGGTGCAAAAATCCCCATAATGCTCGTTGAAAACTTCCCATTCCCTTACGTGGTAAACGGAGCCCAGTCCCTCCGGAATTCCCGGATTGTGGCCACCATCAAGCTCCGGGCGCGTCCCACCACAAACCAGAGCCAGCCGCGCCTTTAGCCATCAGCGGCCACTAACACTATCGGACGGCTGGTTTTTTCTTTGGTGTCTTTTTCGGTTCTCCGGTGGCGCGAGCAGCAGGCAGCTTGGCCGGTGCTGCCTGCCCCTCCAGGCGGAACAAACGGAGCAGGGAGACGCGAGCGTTTGTCTTGACCTGCAAGCGTAGCGCCTCGACGTGGAGCAGGGTTTCGATCGGGGCGACGTGGCCGCGCAAAAAGATCGTCACGTGCGAGGCGCCGGCGCGCAGCAGCCGCTCGTCGGGCTCGAGGAGCGCGATTTCGTTTTCGGCCAGTTCGAGCGTCTCGTTGAACTCGATGAAATAGCAGCCACGTCCCAGATCCCACCATTCGTAGCGGTCCTCGGGCCGGTGATGTTGCGTAGCGATCTCGATCTTACCGGCTGGCACGTACTCATTGCCGCCGAAGTCCAACTGGCCCACGGGGTCTAACGAGTAAACACTTTTTACCGTGAGGTGGACGCAGTAGCGGTGCACCTGGTACTTAGCATTGATCATTCCTGCCACACGATTGGCGGCGTCCTTCCCGGCAAGCAAATCCATGGCGGGCACTATACCTTGGGCGCTCTGGCGCGTCCAGAGAAGGGAAGCAGCAGGAGACTCAGGAAGTAAAGAAGGCAAAGCAAGCAGAGGAGACACTTCTCCGTTCGCTCGGCATTGCAAGAACGTCTAAATGGTTTTCTCTTTGGAGTAACAGATTTGTTCGAGGTTGCACTCCGCACAGCGCGGCTTGCGCGCCTGGCACACGCGCCGCCCGTGCCAGATCAGCTGATGAGAGAAAAGAATCCATTTATCCTGCGGGATGACCTGCATCAGATCCTGCTCAATCTTCTTGGGGTCGGTGTTGCGGGAGAGGTCGAGCCGCTGGGACAGTCGCTGGACGTGCGTATCGACGACGATGCCCGACGGGATACCGTAGGCGGTGCCCAGCACCACATTGGCCGTCTTCCGCGCTACCCCTGGCAGAGTCAGAATCTCTTCCATGGCGCGCGGCACGTTGCCGCCGAACTCTTCGATGATTTTCCTGCTCGCGCCGATGATGGACTTCGTCTTGTTGCGGAAGAAGCCGGTGGAGCGAATATCCTGCTGCAGTTCGCGCGGGTTGGCATAGGCGAAGGCTTCGGGCGTAGGATATTTCGGGAATAGAGTCCGCGTCACTTGATTCACGCGTGTATCGGTGCACTGCGCCGAGAGGATTGTCGCCACCAACAGTTGAAAAGGGGTCTGATGTTCTAGCGCGCAGGTGGCCGCGGGATACGCCTCGTCGAGTTTTTCCAGAATAGCGCGAACGCGCTCCGGGCGCGCCCCGCGCGCCTTTACGATAGCCCGGTGGGGAGCGCGGCGCTTCGCACGACGCGCTGGGCCGCCCGCTTTCTCGTGAGACCCTGCAGGTTTTTTCGACTTTGGTTTTTTCACGGGCATGCGCTTCGCTGCTGGAATATAGCATACGCCGCGGCCGCGGCAATCATCGTTCGGGGCAGCGCCTATCCTGAGCTTACCTCCGGTCGCCGCAGGGGGCGCGATTCCAGAAACGCAAGCAGCTTGCGAAAAGCTTTGCCGCGATGGCTGTGCTGGTTTTTCTCCTCGCGTGTCAGTTCCGCGAAACTGCGGCCCAGCGTTGGAAAAAAGAAAATCGGATCGTAGCCGAAGCCCTCGCTCCCCCTTGGCGCTTCGAGCAGCTCGCCGGCAACGAGGTCCGAGAAGACCGCCAGCACTTGCCCCTGCAGCGCTAGCGCCAGCACGCAGACAAAGCGGGCGCAACGCTCAGTCACGCCTTTGCTGCGCAGCTCGGCGAGCAGCTTCTGGATGCGGTCGGCATCGCTAGCCTGTGGGCCCCCATAGCGCGCCGAGTGCACGCCGGGCGCTCCGCCCAGCGCCGGAACGACTAGGCCTGAGTCATCGGCAATCACAGGCAGCTCGGCGAAGCGGCTATAGTGCAGGGCCTTGCCCAAAGCGTTTTCGGCCAAGGTGGGTGCGGACTCGTCGAATCGTGGTAGTCGATCGAAGCAGGCCAGCAGTGCCAGTTCGACCGCGCGTCCTTCAGCGAGCACCTGATATTCGCGTAGCTTCCCGGGGTTGGACGAAGCGAGCAGCAGCTTAACGGGCTCGGGCACTGAAGTCCATTTGCAGCAGGGCCTGCTGGTATCGAGTGAGGTCGCGGATGCCTTCCGCAGCGAGAGTCAGAAGGCGCTGGTGCTCCTCGCCGACAAACGGGCGGCCCTCGGCAGTGGCCTGGATTTCGACGAAGCGGCCGCTGCCGGTCATGATCACGTTCATATCCACCTGCGCGCGCGAATCCTCTTCGTAGGCAAGGTCAAGGAGCATGGTTTCATCCACCAGGCCGACGCTGGTGGCCGCGACTGAATCGCGCAACGGCACCGATTTCAGGATGCCCGCAGCGACCATGCGCTCGAGCGCCAGTGCCACGGCCACAAACGCGCCGGTGATCGAAGCGGTGCGCGTGCCTCCGTCGGCCTGAATGACGTCGCAGTCTATCCAGACCGTGCGCTCACCGAGCGCCGCCTGATCGGTTACGGCGCGAAGCGAGCGGCCGATCAGCCGCTGAATTTCCAGCGTGCGGCCCGAAGGGCGCCCGCGGGTGGATTCCCGCGGGGTGCGCTCCTCGGTGGCGCGCGGGAGCATGCCGTATTCGCCGGTCACCCAGCCCTTGCCCGAACCTTTCAGGAACGTCGGCACGCCGTCCTCCAGCGACGCGGTGCAGATCACCCGCGTTTGCCCCACCTCGATCAGCACGCTGCCCTCGGCAGTGGGGATAAAGTCCGGCGTGAGTTTCACCGGTCGCATCTGGTCGGGCGCGCGTCCGTCGCTTCGCACAATTCCTCCTTTGAGTTTACTGGGAGCGGTTCTGCACCGGGAAACTAACGTCCCAGTTTGCCGGGTGCGCCGGGTCGTGTCAACAAGTCCGCCGGGGCCTTGCCACCCGGCGCGGCAGGGGCGACGGGCGCCGGCGGGCCGCCCACGCGAACCGTAAAAAAGCCGGTCAGGTCCAAGTGTCCTGCCAGCGTCTCCGCGTCCTGGCCGTGAATGAGAATTTTCAGCCGGCGGATGGGTTCGACACCCGCGGCAAGCGTCCTCGCAATCGAGTCCACGGCCATCTGCTCGCTCAGAATCCCGGAGGGAGTTCCGGTGGTCAGGGTGTCGGAGAAGTCGGCTACCGCCGTGCCGTCGGGGAGGAGGTAGAATTCCAGCAGCGTCACGTCAGCCGGCAATGTGCGCTGCTCGCTGCTCGGTGCGTTCTGGATCAGCACGTTCAGAAGTTGCTTGGAGCGCAAGACGGGATCGGCCGAAAGGGGCAGCTCGATCTCCACCGCCTCGAGCGTGCCCGGGACGATTGTGGAGGCCCAGAACACCCTCGCCTGGACTTTCACGTCGGTAGGCGTGGCAATGGGCGGCTGGACGGCCTCCCGCCGCGTTTGCGCTTCAGGATGTTCCAGACGCGCCAGGCGCATGACTTGCCTCAACAATGCGGGAAAATACAACGCGCCGATCAGCACGCCCACTCCCAGCGCGGCCAGAAGGATTTTCACGCGCCGCGACATCAGTTTGCCCCCGCTTCGTAGAGCGGTCGATAGGCCGTCACCGCTCGCGCCACGGCCTCGGCCAGGCGCGTTCCCATCTGCTCGAGCTGCTCGCGTTTGAGCGCCGAGACGCTGGAGACTTCCACGGCGACCGCCGGGGCTGCAATTGTCCGCAACTGGCGCACCGCGGCATGTGCGGGCACCTCCGGCGAGCCGCGAAACTTCTGCGCAAGTTGCACCTGTAGAAGCTCGGCCAGCCGGCGGCTTCTTTCCGCGTAAGCCTCCTGCGCTTGATCCCAGGGCAACGGGCCCGAGCGCGCGGGAGGGCCCACGCCTTCGGGGAGTGTATAAGCGCGGGCGGTGCCCGGGGGCCCGGTCGAAGAGATGTGCAAACTCAGGAAGACGGAGCCGCGCTGGCGATTGGCGAGCGCGGAACGCTCATCGGGTGTGGGATTTTCGTTGCCCTGCCGCGTCACCACAACGCGCAGGCCCTGGCGCTCGAGCTCCGCGCGGAGGGCGCGCGCGTAGCTCAGCACCACTTCGCTTTCTATGACGCCGTTCCCTCCGCGAGCCCCCGCGTCTGTGCCCCCGTGCCCCGGATCCAGCACCACTACGTTCAGCGTCCGGCTTGGCGTGGCTGGCGCGGCCGGCTGTTTCGGAGTCTCCTGCGCCGGTGCCTGCGGAGGTGGCGCAGGCGCTTGTGGATTCGGAGGCCCCGGCGATGGCGCGGGCGGTGGCTGCTGCTGCGCCTGGCCCGTGCAGGCCGGCACAGCCAACATAATCGCGGCGGCAATCAGCAGAAGAATTCCGCGCAAAAAGCTTTTCCGCACATGGACGAGAATATCAGAAACCGGCAAAGTCGTCTGGCCTGCCCGATTTTCGTGGGCCCTGTGTTCGTTGGCTGAAGCTGAAGGAGGCATTGGGAGTCACGCCTGCTAAGGCTACCGGAAAGGTGCCGTCAGGCCTCCGTCCGCGATCATGGAGTGCCCTGTGACGTAAGAAGCGGCATCCGAACACAGCCATACGGCCACTTCGGCTGCTTCCTCCGGGCGGCCTATTCGCCCCAGAGAAATCATCGCTGCGTATTTTTCCTCTATCTTCTTGATCTCTGCCGGATCTCCACCCGCGGCGTGTTCAATACTCCACTCCAGCATGGGAGCCTGAAAAGCGCCCGCAACCAGTGCATTGACTCGGATTCCTTGTCGCCCGTATTCCTGGGCCGCTGATTTGGTAAGCGCCAGAACCCCGCTCTTGGCCGCGGAGTAAATTGCCCCTAGCGGCGCTCCGCCGAGGCCATTCACAGAAGAAGTGTTGACGATGACGCCCGTCGAAGGAGTTTGGCTGAGCATCTGCTTGATTTCGTACTTCATGCACAGCCACACGCCCTTGAGATCGACAGCTATAGTGAGATCGAACTCTTCTTCGCTAAAGTCTGCTGTGGCGGAGAACGCGCCGGCATACGCCGCGGCGTTGTTCAGGGCGCAGTCAAGCCTGCCATACCGCTCTACCGTCTTGTGAATTAGTGACTCGACTTGGTTCGGTTTGGAGACGTCGGTCTGCACGAAGATGGCCTCGCCGCCTTTCTCCTTGATTTCTCGGACCACCGCGTGGCCACGGTCAACTCCACGAGCCGCTAGAACCACCTTAGCTCCTTCTCTTGCAAATGCGTGCGCCGCTGCGCGTCCGATCCCAGAGTTCCCGCCCGTCACCAAGGCAACTTTGTTCGTCAACCTCTGCACGGCGTCACCTCCATTTTCTGGGCGCAAGCGCAACCTGCACCCTGAATCTCATCAAGCCACCCGACTTGCGTTTAGAAGGGGCGGTGGGCAAGAAGCCGCGACTGCGGAACCGCCATTCTCGATGGCGCTCCCGGTTTGGAGGTGTCCACCCCCCATTTTTTCTGTATCTGTTCATTCTAAGGAACTTTAAGTCCTTTAATTTCGCAACTGCGGATTGTAAAGCACTTAGCGACCGAAATCTCACAAGTGCGCATTCCAAAGGACTTGCGGATTTCAACGGGCGCCAGACCGCTGCAAGTCCAAGTGCAGCCCCTATCAAAAACAGGATTATCCCTCGCTTTACCCTGCCCTGTTGCGTGTTCTTCGTGTTTTCTGACCCCGAGACTAGCACCACAAATGGAATTCGCTTATCCAGGGAATGATTGCCGACTAGGGGTGTGTCGAGTTGTTTTAAGGCTGGGAGGCCGGAGGTAACGACAATTCTAGGAACGAGTGGGGAGGAAGAATCTGAATGCCCTGGAAGGGATCGAGCGCGAGAAGGTCAGAATCACCGGTAACGATATGGGTCGCATGGCCACTCACAGCGAGTTCGAGGAATTTGTTGTCCTTGGAATCGCGGCAAGCTGCTATTTGCACATCCACATCGACCCATTGAGCTTCGCGCGTCAGAGCGGCGAGAAAAATGCGAACGTCTTCCTCATCGATATATCGGCGGAGCCGCTTTCTGCCTAGAACCTCGTAGAGTTCGGCGAGCACTGGAAAAGAAAGCAGGACTTTTCCTTTTTGGAGCGCCAGATCAAGAGCTTGGCGAGGCTTCGAATCGAGCAGGAGCAACGCACTGACGATGACGCTCGTATCGAAGACGCGGCGCAACTACGCGCCCTTCAGGAGCGAATCCAGCATCTCCGGTGTGAGTCCCCGACCCTTCGCTTTACGTCCGACCTCGTCGAGTACTTGCTGTAGCGACGGGTATTCGCCGGCAGCGAGCTCGCGAAGCCAAAGGCTCAACAGGGCCTGAATCTTCCGCTTTTCCTCTGGCGGGGCGGACTCGTATGCCCGCGCCGTTTGCGGGTCGAGCGGAATGGTAATCGTGGGGTTCGCCATGGCCCCATTATACCCGTGTTGCCAATCTTTAGCAGTCATTCAAAATCCGCTGTTCAGTTCTCCACTCTTCGGAATCGCTATCCAATTACAGGTACCGAGAGGCTGCTGGAGTCTAGCAGGGAGTCTTTCCGAGCACTCATTTGTGCCCGCCGGTGTGCCACCGCTTGAAGTGTTTGAAAATCTCCTCTTCCAAAATTCCCTCAGCAACCAGCATTTCCTGCAAGCGACCAGCAGCTTCAAGGGTACACCACAGCGTTTAAACCAGCCGGGCCACTTGATTGCCGATGGGCAAGTGGGCATCGGCGTCGTCCCCTAAACGAAACTATCCAGCTCATGCGCGAGTTCGTCGTCGGGCGGACAGGGCCACCGGATTGATTCAGACCGAAAGCTTCGAGGGGCACTTGTGCACTGCGCGTTGACTTGCCCGCGGGTGCGGCCTAAGATGCCCGGAAAAGCTGGATAGGGCGGGATTACTTCTTAGAGAGTTTTGGGAGAAACTAATCATGGGTGAATCTCAGGACAGAAAACTCGCAGCCATCATGTTCACCGACATGGTTGGTTACAGTGCGTTGACGCAGAAGAACGAGGCGCTGACGCTGGAGTTGCTCCATGAGTATGTGGACACAGTGCGTCCCGTTTTGGCCGCACATGGCGGAATAGAAATAAAGACGATGGGTGATGGCTTCCTAGTGGAGTTTGCAAGTGCTCTGCAGGCTGCTGACTGTGCCATCGAGATTCAAGAAAGACTACGGGAACGGAACTCAGCAACACTGAGGGAAAGACAAATCCTGGTCCGCATCGGGTTGCACGTCGGGGACGTGGTGCATCACGGAGACGATGTATTCGGTGATGCCGTAAATATCGCCGCTCGTATTGAACCACTAGCGAAACACGGTGGCATATGCCTATCCGAGGACGTGGCCCGCCAAATTAGAAACAAGATTAAATTGCCGATCCTCGAACGAGGCAAGAGCGAACTCAAGAACATCCAACTGCCCGTGAACATTTACGAGATTCACCTGCCATGGGAAAAGATCTCCCGAATACGATTGCTGCTTCTCCCGTGGCGGCGAGTGGTCGGAACCTTGGCGGCACTACTCGTAGTGGTTGGTGTGGCTTGGTTCGTTTGGCGCCGGGCGGGCGAGCAAAAGCCGCCACCATTAGAACTTACGTTTAACGGGGCAAATACTCCAGTTAATGCTGCTGCTGTTTCTCCAGACGGGAAATATCTCGCTTATGTAGACATAAGCGGCATCTTCTTGAAGGTCTTGGGAAGCAGCAACGCAGAACCGATTCAAATACCGCAACAACAGCATTTTTGGTTTGAAACCGCTGAATGGCAGGTTGCCTGGTTCCCGGATTCAACTCGCTTTCTAGTTAGTGGGTCGGCCGAGTCGGGGGAAACCACTAGCATTTGGTCCATCTCCATTTCCGACAAGACCCCTCGCAAGCTTAGCGACCACGGTCTGGCGCCCGCTGTGTCACCAGATGGTTCGCATGTGGCTTTCATAAGCGCGGATGATCGCGAGATTTGGGTAATGAGCGAAAACGGGGAAACACCCCACGTGATTCTTACGGCCCAAAGAAAAGAGGAATGGTTCGAGCAACTCGCCTGGTCTCCCGAAGCTGACCGTCTCGCCTACATCAAGGCATGTTCAGCGCCTGATGACTGTGAAGCTTCGCTTGAAATCCTCGATCTGAAAGAGAAAAAGCCTAGGCCGGTTCTGTCGAATAGAGCCCTGCTGGTGCTAAGCCCCGCTTTGTGCTGGACCGGTGATGGCCGCGTTGTCTTTTCGCTTGGGGAAAAGGGAGGGCGCGAAGCAGCCTACTCCAACCTCTGGGAAATCAAGCCGAACTCGCTGATTTGGAGATTCACCAAGAAGCCCAAACGCCTCACCAAAGAAACGGGTTTTTATTTCTCTGATCTGAGCGTGACCTCCGATGGAAAACATCTCGCCTACCTTAAGTTCAAAAGTCAGGACGACATTTACGTGGGAGAACTCGAAGGAAGGGGCACCGGATTGAGAAAGCCCAAAGGGTTGGTCTTGAGGCAGACTAATGATCGGCCAACAGGTTGGACCGGAGATTCCAAAGCTGTCCTCTTCTATTCGGACCCCAATGGCGTCTACGAGATTTTCGAACAGCCCGTGGATGGGAGCCCTGCGCAAGCGTTTGTTCCGGGTGCCGAAATGAAGGCCGAACCCCGCTTGGCACCCGATGGTGCTTGGATTCTCTACTGGGCGTGGCCCCGCAGTGGCGGTCTTCAACCAAAATCGAAGCACTTGATGCGTTACCCAATCCTGGGTGGACCTCCACAGGATGTGCTGCGAGACACAAGTGGTAACTCCGAGTTCCGTTGTGCCCGCCAGGTGATGTCTTGTGTGCTGAGTCGCGAAGAAAGCGAACAGCTGGTCTTCTCGGCCTTCGACCCAGCCCAAGGGAGGCTTCGCCCGCTCACTAAGGTCAAGGTTGACCAGTCTGAAGGCTACGATTGGGACCTTTCGCCGGACGGTCGGCAAATTGCGGTGGTCCAGCACAATCCACGTAAGGGTCGCGTTTCGATCATCGACCTACCCGATGGGGCCATTTTTCGCGATGTCCAAATCGAAGGTTGGGCTGGTCTCAGAGACGTGGGTTGGTCGGCCCACTCAGACGGTCTTTTTCTCACAAGTGTACGCGCAGGAGGATCGACCTTGCTATACGTCGATCTGAATGGCCGCGCACGCGGCCTATGGCAGCCGAAAAAGGAAAAAGAAAACGTTAGTTTGCCAGTGTCATCTCCCGATGGTAGGCACCTTGCATTCGCAGTCAGCGCCACTTCTGATAGCAACGTTTGGATGCTTGAGAACTTTTGATCCCTTTCTTTGAGAGCTATGTCGTTTTGGCCTTCCTCATGCCGGGTACAATTGAAATACCCTTTCTCCTGGCTGGAACGCCAGCATAAGGAATGCCTTCCCGAAGATCCCAGGGTCCTCACCGATGAACGCCGACCCAGCACGGGCCGCGTCTTCGAACTTGAAGAACAGCGTTTCAACCGGTGTGTTGTAGAGAAACGCTTGATTGTAGTGGATCAGAAGGTAGAAATCATCCATCTGTACCTGTGGAGGCTTCGCTTCGTACTTCTCGATCTTCTTGGCAATGATAGCCCACAGTGCATCCACCATTGCGTCCTGACTATAAGCACCACCCGCCGGGCGGAAAACTAGCCAGTCACACCCAGCAGGCCATGTCCGTTTCACCACGCGACCATACGGCGGCCAACCCTCGTAGTGGCGCCGGGGAAAGAACCTCACCAACTGGAGATACTTCCCGACCGTCGGGTATCCTGTGAAGTCATCGAAGAAGCAGCCTTGCGGCGACTGCCAATCCAGCTCCTGGTCCCACCGGCGATCAACACCCTCTGCAAGCTTGAGAATCTCCTCTCGAAGTGCTAAGGCGTCGGCTGGCTTCACACGAGCTTTCGGGAGGGGACACGGCCATGCGAAATAGATATTCTCGAACCCATTGTCTGGCTGTTTCCCGATTGCCTTCAGTAGCGAATTCTGGATCGCTTCCAGACCCTTCCTGTCCCTTATCTGGTCCTCATTCAACCATTCGCCGAGCTCTACGCCAATCGTCCGGCCCGAAGCAGTCGTACAAAGAATGTCTGGCGGATCTTGTTTCGGCTGATTCCACACCCGCAAGAGTTCGCCGGCGAAATCAGGCTTGACTCTGTGTAAAGATTCAAAGATGTTCTTCTCTGCGGCTCGGTCGCCCATGATTCTCCTAACGCGGTGGCAATCCGAAGGTGCCACACTGGTTTGCATCCGCGATATCAAATAAGCCAAGCACAAAGACGAATCCTCCAAAGAGAAGGAAGTTTCGTCCGCCATATCCGTCTCCCCGAGCGACAATCGGGCCAATTTGCGGGTCGAGCGGAATGGTAATCGTGGGGTTCGCCATCGTCCTAACTCTTGATTATTATATCCCGTTGCTGCTGTCCGAATGCGGTGTGCAGGGCGACCAAGCAATGCGACAGGGGCACCTTGCGGGATACTAAGGTCTGGACCGCGCGCCATGTGAGGTATGAGAAGGGAATTGGCGCGACTATAATCACGGCCTAGCGCCCAGCAGTTCCAGCAGCTCCGCCGTTTCCGCCGTGATCGCCGTTTTCAGCGTGGGCTCACGGTCAGGCGCCCATAACAACGAATGCAGCCCCGGCAGTGGCGTGCCCGACTGCTGCGCGGCGGTGAACTTCGCCCGCTCTACCCCGCCCACCCAGAATATGACGGAGGGCACGCCCGCGAGCGAGAACTCCGAAAAGTCTTCGAACACCATCCTCGGCACAACCTCGACCAGGTTCGCCTGCCCGAGCGTATTGCGCAGCGCCGTGGCAAGGCGTTTAGTCAACTCAGGATCGTTGTAGGTCGCGTTTGCGGCGGGCTCGATTTTCACCAGCGGCTCGCGCGGCGCACCGCCAGCTAGCGCTTCTCCCCTCGCTACGCGCTCGATCGATGCCAGCAGGTGCTTTCGCACTTCTGGCTTGTACGAGCGCACCGTGAGCTGAAGCTTTACCTCGTCGGGAATGATGTTGTTCTTGGTCCCGCCGTGGATGGTGCCCACCGTGATGACGGCGGGGTCGCGCGGATTGTTCTCTCGCGACACGATGGTCTGCAACGCCAGCACGGTGCGCGCGGCGATCACGATAGGATCAACCGTGTTCTGCGGTTCCGCGCCGTGGCCACCGCGCCCGAAGATGGTGATGTCCACCGAATCCGACGAGGCCATGGTATAGCCGGGTGTGTAGCCGACCTGACCGGCAGGCAGACTAGCGTCGTCGTGGATGGCGAGCGCGAAGTCGGGCTTCGGAAAGCGCGTGAACAGGCCGTCTTTGAGCATGGCGGCTGCGCCCGAGCCGATCTCTTCGGCCGGTAGGCTGATCAGTATCAACGTCCCGTGCCAGCGTTGCCGATTCGTCGCCATAAGCTTGGCAGTCCCGAACCAGCTCGACATATGCACGTCGTGACCGCAGGCGTGCATCACCGGAACCGTCGTGCCGGAATCGCTCTTCACCCTGATCTGGCTGGCGTAGGGCAGGCCGGTCTTCTCTTCCACCGGCAAGGCGTCCATGTCGGTGCGCAGTAGGACCGTGGGGCCCCGTCCGTTGCGCAGGACGGCCACCACGCCGGTCCCGCCCACTCCCGTTGTCACTTCGTATCCCAACGCCTTCATGCGCTCGGCCAGCTTAGCTGCCGTCTGCTGCTCATGCAGCGAGAGCTCAGGATTGCGATGCAGATCGAGGTAAAGCGTCTCGACGTCAGGATAGATGGCGTTCACTTGCTCCGCAGACGGCGCTGTCCAGGCCGTGGGCTTCGTTTGCGCAGCCGCACCAGCGGCCATCAGCAGACAACTGCCAAAAAGGGCGACAGATCGGCGCTTCATAACTCCTCCAATAAATGCGGGTTATAGTACCACAACGTAATTTCCTCTGCGGCCTCCCGGGATTCTTTTGACTGGGCGCCGCAATTAGCGTGTATACAATAAAGTGTTCTCGTGGGAGGCGCAAAAGGCGATTCGCCAATTGCGAAAGGCATGGCGTCTGATTTGAAGAAGCAGCTACAGTGTTCAGCGACCCCGAAGGCTTGGATTGGGAAGACATTGAACATTCTCTGTCTGAGCGTCGCTCGAAGCGGCTCGGGATGTCCGCCCTTGGGCGGGTGCTTCCGGTGGTCTACACGCTCAGGAGGTTGAAACATGGCCAGGAAAGCGTTCGCATCATCAGCGCGCGGCAGGCGAGCCGCAAAGAGCGGAAAGCCTATGCCGGATAGCCAGATCGATTTCTCAGATATTCCGGAATTGACGGACGAACAACTCCGGCGCGCGCGGCGCGTTGGCCGGCCGAGAAGCGGCCACGCCAAGCAGCTCATTGCCATTCGCATCGACCCGCGGCTTCTCAAGCAACTGCGGCGACTTGCGGCGAAGCAGTCCAAACCCTATCAGACGCTCATCCACGAACTGCTCGAACGCGCGGCGAAGAAAAGGGTTGCTTGAGAAGTATGGGCAAACCCCTGCCGGTTGTGGCGCGGCATGTGGACCGTCACACCTTGCTGAAAACTCCTGAGTAATTGAACAGGCATACCGCCACAAGTGCAGCGAACCCGCAACGAGTCGCAAACAAGGCAGAAAAACTGGAGGAGGCGGGGAAGCCACGGCCGAGGGCCTGGCTTCGTGGCAAAGGCTTATTCTGACAAAGTACCGTCGTTTCGAGCAGAGGGCATTAGATAGGAAGCGCGCCCAGGACCAGCGCACCGTCGAGATGCTCGGTGGGAACCGCTTCGAGATCCTGCATTTTTATGCCAGCCCCGGCGTCATTCGACGTGGCCAGACGGCCCAGTTGTGCTACGGAGTGTCCGGCGCGAAAACCGTGCGACTCGAACCGCAACCCAATGCCGTGTGGCCGTCTTTCAGCCGCTGTGTAGATGTAAGCCCGAGCAAAGACACCAGTTACACGGTTGACCGCAGAAGATGCAGGGGGACGCTCGAAGACCGCAAGGTTGGTGGTGCAAGTTCGCTAGACGACAGAGATGCCCAGGCCTCTCATACCCGGATCATTCCCGCAGCGCAGCCGCAGTCATGGGCGAACCGCAGCGAGTCGCCAGCGGGCCTGCCCCTCGACGAGGCGGGAGCGGAGGGAAACAGAATCTTAAGCATGAGCGCGCGCATGTCTCCGAGACGACTTGCGCCGCCGATCGCCTTCAGAGAGATCAGACAGCACGACTGGCGCACGATCGGGAAATTCAGCAACAATACGCAAGTCGCCGCCCATCGCCTTGACCGTTTTTCGTAGCGTCGAAAGCAATAGATCGCTACGTTTTTCAAGTCGCGAGACGCTGTCCTGGGTGATCCCGAGAGCCTTGGCGACGCGGGCCTGCGTAAGCTTGCGGGCCTTCCGGAGTTCACGCAAGCTCATTTCCTCGGCAATTAGCTCGGCCGCGCGGGCCTCTACCTTCTTGCGCTCGGCTGGGCTCAGTTTCCGAATTATTTCATTCACGTTCACGGGCATGGTTACGTCCCCCTTCCGATCCGGGCAAGATGGGCGTCAAAACGCTCGTCGGCCTTCCGTATCAGTTCGCGGTAGAAGTGCTTTTTCGCTCCCGCCGGATTTGTCTCCCGCCACGAGTAGAATCGCCTTGCGCCTGGGATCAAAAGCAAAAGCCACTCGCCATTCGCCATCTGCCGCGCTGAATCGCAATTCCTTCATTTTGGCGTGGCGGGAGCCGTTGAGTGTGTCAACGCGGGGCCGGCCTAGCTGCGGCCCAAACTCCTGTAGCACGCGGGCCAACGCGGGAATCTCTCTGCGGACACCCTGGTCGAGCGCGTCGAATTCCGGTTTAAATTCGTCGGCCATCTCAACGGCCCATTTCACTGCCATAGTATGACATCTTGTCCATATGGTGTCAAGTCCATGTTTCTAGGCGGGGATGCACTGCTGTTGCGCGCAGAGAGGCGCAGCCTCTCATAGTTGGAAAACTCCCGCAGGGAAGACGCAGTCAAGGGCAAACACAGGGAGCTGCGCCAGCGGGCCTGGCCGTTGACGGTAAGAGCAAAGGGGAGAGCCAGGATTGCCTTGACCACCACGAACACACTGGTCGAAGCGATAAAGCCCGAGTCCGCGATGCGCGGCCAGACTGGTTGGTTGGCTGGTTTGGCAAGGAGACGCAGGAGATTGGGTAAGCTGCCCGGCCGCGACCATAAGGTCAGCCGGCCAGTCAGCCCAGCTTTTGCGCGCGTTGCGGAACCAAGCTGTCCAAGGAGACAAGAACTATCTCACGAGTGCTTGGCTTGTGCCAGCGGACGGTGAGCGAGACGCCCGCCGGATGCAGCGATAACGTGGATTCAATTTCTGTATTGGACTCTGCTGGTGCGGTCTTGTTAGTTTTTCTGACCTTATTGACGGCCGGCCCGAGCGAGCACCAGTGCCTGCGGCGCGGGCGCTGATGCTGGGGCTGCGCTGTGGTCGGGCACGCACGCCAAGACCAGGGCCAAGATCCAGCCGAGAAATGTCCAGCCGACCGAGAGATTCAGCAACGCGATCGCCCCGGCGTGCTTCCTTCTGCGGGCATAGGCTACTAAAGCGGGCAAGCAGTACAACAGGGCGAGGGCGGCGATTACGGCCACGCCAGCCGGCCCTTGATAATGTGCTGTGTACATTGTCCTTCTCCCTCCGGGGATCGAATGGAACGTCTGTTGTCAACAAACGCGATTTATTCGCAAGGGCCCACTTCGTCACCGCGGCCACCAGTTGAGGTCGTCGTGGTCACACAACGGCTACCCACGGGCCCTGTGTCGCCGGCACATGGGATGAAGCGTCAGCCTTTCTTAGCTACACGAACGCCAAACGATGAGGACCCCAGCCAGATTGCTTTCTGATGAACTCTCTCCCCTCAGCCCCAATTTCTAGATGATAGGAGATGGGATAACCAATACGGAATGCGGAGGACGTGAGGGCAGATTTACATACCTCCGGCACAATGACAAGTAACAAAGAAATTTTGGGAAAAAGGTACTGGTCCTGAGTCAGAAGCCCTAGAACAACACACAGTGAAGCCAGGGGTCGGAGCTTCAGCTCTGAGATCAAGTGTGCGGCAGTGTCGCAGGTGAGAGCGCCTTCTTCTTCCGCGACCAAATCTGCGCTTTTCCTCGAACCGCCCGATTCTCGCGGCACGCCGATTTGCGGTATCTTTGCCCGTCCGTAAAACTACGCAAAGTGGCTGCCGTATTATCCCTACAGCGGCTTCAGCCGCCGAAGTGAAAAGCCGCGAGTTCATCGGGCATCAACTCTGTAGCCGACCGTCCAAAGGACTCGAACGACAAGCGCGCAATTTTGGCTGCACTGAGAAAAGAGAGCCCACCCTCGCCCCCGCGGCGGGCGAGGATGGGGCACCCAAAGAGGTGCGGTTCGAACTCATACAGCTCGCCGGGAGGACTCAGTCCGGTGAACAATTTGTACACTCTAAGTTAGTTATATCAAGAGGTAATACTACTCCCAGTTAAAAAAGCTCTTGACAGCAGCAACGGGCGGGGAGCAAAATTCGCCCCGGCCTCGCTAGAGGACAAAGTCTCAATCTCACGTTGTATCTGTAGGCCCGAACGAGGCCGGGCCTTTCCTTGGTCAGCCGCAGTCTGAAAAACTTGACAAAGCCAAACCCAGCCCGAGGGAGGAGTGTTTATAACGCGCGGCATACTCCAGGCAACTCGTGAGGTGCGAATCGGCCCGACTCGGTCATCGAAAAACTCCAGGGGGGGTGCGTGTATGAGAAAGTTTGCGTGTCTATTGGGATGGGGGATGGTCCTTCTGCTGGGCCGGACGGCTGCCGCGCAGGATACGCCGAAGATGGATGCCTCACTCGGCTATTCCTACTTGCGGACCGCCCCGGACACATCAGGCGCGCCCATCGTCAACCTGCACGGCGGAAGCGCGTCGCTCGCCTATAACCTGACCAATTCGTTCGGGATTGTGGGCGACTTCGGCGGCTACCACGTGGAGACAGTCGAGGGCAAACCCGCGGACTTCACGGTCATCACTTACCTGTTTGGCCCGCGCTACACCTACCGGCGCAGTGAGAGCAAGGTTGCGCCCTATGGGCAGATCTTGTTCGGGGGCGCACATATCGGCATTCCCGGGGGTACTGACAATGCCTTTGCCATGAGCGTGGGCGGAGGTATCGACGTGATTCCTAACGCGCACGTCGGCATTCGTCTTGTCCAGATCGAATACCTTCTCAGCCGCTTCCGGGAAGGCACTCCGAAGCACGTTGTGCAGCACAACCTGCGCGTGACGACCGGAGTCCTTTTCCGGTTCGGCAGGTAGCCGGGGGATTGACCAGAGAGTGACAGAGCGCAGGCTGCCTGCGCTCCGTCACTCTGGCTCGCCTCTGTATCTCTGGAACTGTTTCTGGTTGCTTGCCCGCGGCCACACTGTGCTGGAGCCGGAGGGGAGTTGCCAATGTGGTTCCGCAGCAACGCCTCTGTCGTCTTCGGTTCGATTTTCCTCGCCCTAGTCCTGGCTTCTCCTCTCGGCGCGCAACAAGGTCGTTGGGAGGAGTCGATCTCTCGGTCTTTCTCATTCCAGCAGCAAGGTAATTACGCCCAGGCTGTCCAATGGGCTCAGGAAGCTTTGCGGGCGGCTGAAGCTACATTTGGCTCCGAGCACATCAATGTCGCCACTTCGCTGAACGCCCTGGCGGTGCTGTACAAAGACCAGGGCAAGTATGCAGAAGCCGAGCCATTGTTTCGGCGAGCCCTGGCTATCTGGGAGAAGGTCCGCGGGTCTGGCAAGTATGCGGAAGCCGAACCGTTGTACCACGGGGCCTTGGCCGTCCGGGAAAGGGCCTTGGGAGCCGGGCACCTCGACGTAGCCAACTTGCTGAATAACCTTGCGCAGCTCTGCGCGGCTCAGGGCAGGTATGCTGACGCCGAGCCGTTGTACCAGCGCTCTCTGGCTATCCGGGAGAAGACCCTGGGGTCCGAACACTCGTTCGTTGCCGACTCCCTGAACAACTTGGCCGGGCTCTACAAGGCTCAGGGCAAATACGCGGAAGCTGAACCGTTGTATAAGCGGGCCTTGACCATCCAAGAGAAGGCCTTGGGACCCGAGCAGCTCGAAGTGGCCAACACGCTCGACAGCCTGGCGCTGCTCTACAGGGATCAACGCCAGAATGTTCAGGCTGAGCCGCTCTTCCGGCGGGCTTTGGCCATCCTGGAGAAAGCCCTCGGGCCCGGCCACCTCAACGTGGCAATCCTGCTGAACAATCTTGCCGGCGTGTACAAGGACCAGAGCCAATATGCGGAAGCAGAATCCCTCTACCAGCGGGCCATGAGCATCGAGGAGAACGTTCTGGGGCCGGAGCACCCCATCACAGAAATAACTCTCATGAACCTGGGCATCCTCTATTACGACTGGGAGCACCCTCGACAGGCCGAAGTCCTCTTGGACCGCAGCATGCAGAATCTGAGCAAACGGTTCGACCAACTGAGCGAGAAAGACAGACTCGGGTTTCTAGATTTGGTGACGTGGTTCCTGCCCATCTACTTCAGCTTTTGTTATGTCAACCAGGAGCAGAATCCCGCCCTGGTCGGCAAGATGTACGACGCGCTGCTCTGGGAGAAGGGTCTCCTAACTTTTACAGAAGGTAGAACCCTCCTGCGAGTCACCTGGAGAGATGTCCAGAAGGCATTGAAAGAGGGAGAAGCGGCAGTCGAGTTAGTGCGATTCCCGTTCCAGGACCGCAAGCATGCGAGTGGGACGAGCTACTACGCCGCCTTGGTCGTCACGCCGCAAAGCAGGACCGCGCCCAGCTTCGTGCTTCTGGGCGACGGGAAGAGCTTGGTAGGCGGCGCGCCGCGCGACCCTCGCCAACCGGTGGGACCCGGCGCTAGCGTTGGTCAAACTGCCGAGGGGGTCGTGAAGCAGCAAGCAAACCGCGCCACGGCTGGACAGACAGGATTGCTAGAGCCGTTTTGGGAGCCTCTTGAACCAGCACTCGCAAAGACAAAACGCATCTTCCTCTCTCCCGACCATGGTTTGAACCAGGCGGCGGTGGGGGTCATCCCGGTGGACCAAAGGCGCCTGCCGGCGGAAATGTACGATCTGCGCATCGTTTCCAGTACGAGAGATCTTCTGCGGCAACAGAGCAAGCCGGCAGCAATTTTGGCCGCGTCGCGCGAGAAGGCTAAGCATGGCTTGGCTCAGACCGAGCGCAGGCCGGCAATCTCTCGCACCAAGGTTGACGGCAGCTTGGTTGCAGCGGCAGAGAGACAAGAGTCGGCAACAGCCGGCCAGCGGAGTCAGCTCCCACCTCGAGTGCCGCCTTCGACGGCCGTAGCTGCCAAGTCTGGACCTGCCCTCCCCGTTACTATCGCCCCGTATCGGCCTGCCTTTGCCGTGCAAGTCGGCGCGTACGCGGACCGCGCCTTCGCAGAGGCTTTGGCTTCGAGACTGGCCGCCCGGTACCAGACTCCGCCTATACTGTCGCCCGTTGAAGTGGGAGGCAAAACGGTGTACCGCGTTCGCATCCCCACGAGTACGAAAGCCGAGGCGGAGGCCCTGGCCGACCGGCTCCGAGGCGAGGAAAAATCGCAGGTTTGGATTGTTCCTTTGCCCTGAGTGAAGGCTTATGTAGATCAGGATAAGTTCCTGACGGAGTGGTCAGCGCAACGGAGGATGTAGCAATAGTGCGTGCCTGCTGTGACCCATTTAGAGGCAAGGCCCTCGCAAGTCCGAACTTGTCCTGAGCGAGGTCGAACGGTGTCCCTCGGCAAGCTCGGGACACCACAAAAACAGTGGTGGAGGCGGGGGGAGTCGAACCCCCGTCCGAAAAGCGCTACGGCCCGAAGCCTACATGCTTAGCTCATTCCGTTTGGTTCGCCGACCGCGGTTAGAACGAGCAAGAAACGCGGCCGGCTAGCCCGATGGTTCTCACCGGCGCATCACGGGCCGAGACGCACCGGCCAGCCTGCTAAATGACGTCTCGCATCAAGCCCGCAGGCGCTGCTCGAGGAGACGGGCTACGCTAGGTTTTGTCTAGGCAGCCAGAGCCAACTCTGTGTTGGCAGTTATGTTTTTCCACCCGATTGCGGGCAGGTGGCGCCCGGCATGCCTTCGGGTCGCGACTGCTTCCGTCGAAACCGTGTCGCCCCCATCGGAATTATATCGTAACACCACTGGCCGCAGCCGTCCACCGATGGCGACCGCAGCCCAGCGGGGCACCGTCGCCTACCCGGGGCGTGGTCGTCCTTTCGGGCACGCCTCCGAGGTCCTTCCTGGGGTCATTCCGAGCGGAGCGAGGAATCTCTCCGGCTTCTTCGCTCCGTCCATGGCAGAGAACCTTCAGAGAGATTCCTCGTCGCCCGCCGCGACGGGCTCGTCGGAATGACACCCTGGCCCCGGCCATTCGATGCGCTTGCCATACCGCCGGCGAGACCCTCCGCCCGCCGAGGCGGGCTCAAGGCAGGCGCTGGCGCTACGACCACTCGCACAGCACCTGGCAGATGTTTGGAGTTGACACTATTTGATGGCGTCTTGATAATCCTATGACGGTAATCCTATGACCGTACTCCGTATCTGAGGAATAGAAGACGTATGGCTCCCGATCCAAGCGGTGTCGAGCAAGCGGTCTCGCGGACCCTGCGCGACAACCTAGACAAACTTCAGCGCATGTCGGACGAATTGCACCAAGCAATTGCAGACCTGGTGTCGGCGTGCGCAAGCAGCCGGCCGACCTACGCGCTGCCGCCGATGTTGCGCTCGCAGACCGCTGCGGCGGCGCTGGCGGCCACGCTGGATGTGCTCTCCCGGTTTATCACCACGGCTCTGCAGCCGGCCCAACGCCCTCCCGCAGAAGAAGAAGTGATTCGGGTTGTGGCGATGCCGCCACCGAAACCCTCACCCGCGCCCGTTCAGCCGCCGCCCTCCACGCCTATACCGATGGCGGACTCCCCCTGGCGAGTCCCGGCGGCAGCCGCGCAGCCAGTGGAAATCGCAACCCAGGCTGCTATGCCCGCAGCCATCTTGGCGGCGCCTGAATCGGCCGTCGGGGTGGCTGAACCGCCCGCGGCGCCTTTGTCGGAGACTCGCGCGGAAGCAGCCCGGCCGGCGCCGGCAGCCGAGCCCCGCGTCGCCGCATTCGACCTTGCCAGTCTATCGGTCGAAGAGCAGGAGATGCACCGCCGGGCCAACCGCGTCGCCAAAGTCTGCATGCAAGACATCAAAATGCTCCGGCCCGAGCAGGTGCAAGCAGGCCGCGCGCACAAAGACATTTGCCTGCGATTGCGCGATGACATTGAGAAGGCGCACAGAGAGTACGATCGGCGATTCCGGCCGATCATGGATCATCCGGTGGATTACTTCTATAGCTGGTTGGTGGAGATCCTTGCTGGCGGTGACCCCGAGGCTTTGGGCGAATACCCGTATCCCTCTCCGGTACTGCGGCGTTAGTTTGACCCCAGTGCAAGCGTCCATTCTGCTCCGTGGTATTTCTTCGTTGTTGGCTGCGCTGTACGTTTTGTTGCTGCTCCCAGCACTGGCCCAGCGCAGGCATCACCGCAAGGTGGCCGCTCCTGTGCGCGCCCACGAGCCCGAAAACGCGGCCCAATGGGGCACCCCAGAGCCGCCTGAGAAGCAATTACCCCTCCTGGCTCGGGCCCTGCGCGATCAGGGATCTGCAGCCACGTACGCGCGGCTGAGCGAATTTGCCAACAGCAATTCCGAGAGCGAATTGGGCGCGCGCGCGGCGCTCGCGCTCGGGTACTACGACTTCAGCAAACGCCGCCTGCAGCAAGCTCAGCGGTGGCTGGAGAAGGCGCAGCGCGACTCACTGTTGCGCGAATGCACGCTTTATTGGCGAGCCCAGACGAGCCGCGCCCAAGGCCGCAACGCCGAAGCGCTGGCGCAACTGGAAGCGTTTCGCCAGGAATTCGCGGAAAGCGCGATGACCGAGCAGGCAGTGCAGTCGCTGGCCGAAACCGCCCTGGCGTTAGGCAAGGCCGACCGCGCGGTCGAGGTGCTCGAGGCCTACGAGAAGACCGCGGCAAAGCCGGCCTTGCTTCTTCTGCGCGCACGGGCCAGAGAGAAAGCCCACGCCGCGGCAGCCGCGGCCCGCGACTACTTGACGGTGTACTACCATTTTCCGCTGGAAGATGAGGCCAAGGACGCGGGGAAGCGGATCCCGGCGCTGGCCCGCGCCCTCGGCGCCGAGTTCCCGGACGTTCCCGTGGGGCGCAAACTGGGCCGCGCCGGGGCGTTTTTCAGTGCTCACAAGTGGCGCGAAGCCGGGGCGGAGTATGAAAGGCTGCTGCCGCAATTGCGCAAGACGTCTGCCACTGCGGATCTGGAGCGGGCTGAGCTGCGCCTCGCGCAGATCAAAGTGGAGCACAAAGGCAGCCCGCGCCTGCTGGCTTCACTCAAGCTGACGGACCCTGAGATAGATGCCGAACGACTCTACGCGCTTTCACAGGCCTACCGCTCGAAGAAGAAAGAAGCTGAAATGCTCGAGGCCATCGAGCAGGTTACCTCTCGCTATCCACAGAGCCGCTGGGCCGAGGAGAGCCTGTTTGCCGAGGCGAATTATTTCTGGGTGAACCTGGACCGGAAGCGTGCAGCTTCCTACTACCAGCGATGGCTGGAACAGTTCCCCGGATGGAAAAACTCCCTCGTGGCCCATTGGCGGGTGGCCTGGGTGGCGCATCTGGAGCGGCGGCCTGAAGCCGCGGCGCTTCAAGAAGAGCACCTGCGGAAGTTTCCCGGTTCGCAATTTACGGCGAACGCGCTGTACTGGTTGGGCCGCGGCGCTGAACGCGCCGGCAACATCCCTCACGCCCGCAGCTTCTACCTGAAGCTGCGGGAACGCTACCCGCAGACCTACTTCGGCCGGCAGGCGGCTGAGCGTCTGCGCCCTGAGCCGGAGGGAATTGGCGACGGGCCGGTGAATCCCTCGGACGTGTTAGCGCTGATTCCGCCGCCGCTGCCCATACCCCAGATGGAGGAGGGCATCCCGGCAGCGGCGCAGGAGCGGTGGACGCGGGTGCAGGCGCTGCGGTCGATCGCTTTCGATAGCTCGGCGGAACTCGAGCTTCGCGCCGCCTATACTGCTACCGGGTCTTTGCGGCTGCTCTGGGAGACGGCGCAGTCGGCGATTGACGCCGGGCACTACTCTGTCGGCATGGCCACGACGAGGCAGGCGTTTCCGCAGCTCGAGGCCCGCAAGATCGAAGATGTGCCGCTCCCGGTCTGGCACACTTTCTTTCCGCTGCCCTTCGAGGAGGGCTTGAGGCGCACAGCCGCCCGTCATGGATTGGATCCGATGCTGGTGGCGGCGCTGATCCGGCAGGAATCTACATTTCAGCCCGACGCCCTCTCCCACGTCGGCGCAATTGGTTTGATGCAGGTGCTACCCAGGACCGGGAAGAAGCTGGCGCGGCGGCTGAAGCTGCGCTATTCGCGCGCGAAGCTGTTCGAACCGGAGTACAATCTGCAGCTCGGAACGCTCTACCTGGCGGACCTGATGAGAGAGTTCGGCAAACCCGAGGCTGCGCTGGCCGCCTTCAACGCGGGCGAGGACCGCGTGGCGGCTTGGCGCGCAGAACGCGACTACGAAGAGCCCGCCGAATTCGTGGAGTCCATTCCGTTCACTGAGACGCGGGAGTACGTGCAAATCATCATGCGCAACGCCGAAGTTTATCGCCG
>QHYU01000170.1 GCA_003224235.1 Acidobacteriota bacterium | reverse complement strand
CACCTCCCCCAACCAATCAAAAAAAGCGCCAGGTATGCTCGCACCTCCACTCCAGACTGATCGGATTCCGAAATCGCTGCCGGCGGGGAGCCCCGCTTGACAAAAGTTGGCGAGCGGCTGAAGATGCAAACGAAACCGCGCTCTGTGCTCACGAGCTGCATGGCGCTGATTTCCGGGGCCGGACGGCGTCAACCGTTGCGGCCCACTAATTTTGCTTCCTTACACGTCTCCTAAGGAGATTTCCAAGAGTTTCAGCAACTTCGGCAAATCCTTCTTACCATCCCAATCATCCGGCAATCGGACATACACAATTCTGTTTGGCCCTAACAGCAAGGGCAACCCCTCATCGTCCGAAGGACCGGGCGGTCCTCCGGCTTTTCCACTGGGCGGCGGAAGTGGGCTGTCATAGAATTCTCTGTTCCCAAGGCTGCGAACGTTTGCTAGGGTCACCGTATCGGAGTCCATCGCAATCAACCCGGCCTCTTGTAACATGTCAAAAACCGGCTTGACGAATAGAGCCTGCCGGTCCCGTGGCGAGATGTTGAGGCGAAGCATCAATTCCGCCTTGAAGGTATCCGTCTTCATCTCTCCCCTAGCCACCAATAGTCTAATCAGCTCATTCAAGATAGGGTTTTCGCGTATGGCTGCCGACAGGCTGTCCGAAGCCATCGAATCATTGTTCATCTGCAAGCCTGTTGCATATCGCAGTCCGATGTCAGTGAGTTTCCATTGGTCGCCCCGAACAATCCCTACCGACCGTAGAAACCTATTGTTCATGCTCACGACGGGGCGTGCCACAGCAGCGTACCGTGCGATTGTGGCTAGCTTGGGAGTCTCTTCATTCTGGGCAGCATAGAATGCGCGAATGATTTTCTTGACCGTATCCCACGAGCTTCCCGGCAGCGCGAGCGGTTTATCTTCAGGCATCGCCGTTTCTCCGTGTTCGGCATTATGGAAAATCACGAAATACAAGTCAAGTGGATTATTCTACATCTGGCCGATTTGGTAGAAGTTTTGATTTCATCAAGATACGGGATAGATGTACCGGTATGTTAGGGGCGGCCGGTTTGTTGTGAGGGATCGGCTCTCTTTGAGCCTTGACAAAACATACTTCTTGTTACAGGATTGAAGCGTCGCCGTGGCGGAACTGGCAGACGCGGATGGTTGCCAACCATCGGGGCCGAAAGGCTCGTGCGGGTTCGAATCCCGTCGGCGACAGCGTAGGTTGACTTTTGGAATTGCCTGCCTTACTCTAAGTAAGGTTGGCAACCATCCAAGAGTTTAGGAAAGGCCGGACGCCAAATACGTCCGGCCTTTTCGCTTGTGTGGCTCGACGTATTACGCGAAGACCAGCATTCTTTCAATCCCCCAAACCCCATGACCCGCTCGAATCGCTGTGTTGACTCTGCTGGGGCGCGATGCTAGGCTGCCGCATCCTGACCAACCGCCTGCATGCGCGTTGTTGACCTCATCCGCCGCAAACGCGACTCCGGGGAACTGACCCGCGAAGAGATCGAGTTCCTGATTGCCGGCTACACGCGCAGCGAAATCCCCGACTACCAGATGGCCGCCTGGCTGATGGCCGTGCTGCTGAAAGGCATGACCCGGGCGGAGCTTTCCGCGCTAACCGAGGCTATGCTGCACTCGGGACAGGTGCTCGATTTCTCCGACTTGCCGGCGAAGAAAGTGGACAAGCACTCCACCGGAGGCGTCGGCGACAAGACTTCGCTGGTGATTGCCCCGGTGGTGGCTGCCGGAGGCCTGCTGGTGCCGATGATCAGCGGCCGCGGCCTGGGCCACAGCGGCGGCACGCTCGACAAGCTCGAATCCATCCCCGGCTTCAACGTCAATCTGTCGCTCGCCGAGTTCCGCCGCGTCCTGGCGACGTGCGGCTGCGCGCTGATCGGCCAGACCGCCGAAATCGCCCCCGCCGATAAGAAAATCTACGCGCTGCGCGACGTCACCGGCACGGTGGAGAGCCCCAACCTGATTTGCGCCTCGATCATGAGCAAGAAACTCGCGGAGGGCATCGACGCGCTGGTGCTCGACGTCAAGACCGGTTCGGGCGCGTTCATGAAAAAAGAGGAAGACGCTGTGCACCTGGCCGAGCTGATGTGCGAGACCGGCCGGCGGATGGGCAAAAAAGTGTTCGCTTTGATTACGGACATGGACCAGCCACTCGGCCGAAAGGCTGGCAATGCGCTCGAGATCGAAGAGAGCATCGAGGTGCTGCGCGGTGGCGGTCCGGACGACCTCCGCGAGTTGTGCCTGGAGCTATCCGCTTGGATGTTTTTTCTGGGCGGGCGGTCGAGCGGCATCAGTGAAGGGAAGAAACTTGCCGCAGAGATGATTGGCTCCAGGGCGGCGACGCCGCGGTGGTGGACGATCCGGGCCGGCTGCCTCGCGCGCGCCACACGGTGGATGTGCCCAGCCCTGCGTCCGGCTATGTCGCGAGCACGCAGTGCGAGCAGTTGGGCGTTGCCTGCGTCGTGCTGGGTGGGGGCCGGGAGAAGAAAGAGGATTCGATCGATCCGGCAGTCGGGCTGACCTTTCACAAGAAAGTGGGCGACGCGGTGAGTCACGGCGAACCCCTCTGCACCATTCACTACAATTCCGAGGCGCGCCTGGCCGAGGCGCGTGGGCTGGTCGAGCAGAGCTATCGCATCGAGCCGTCCGCGCCGCGACGGCCAAGACCGTTGGTGCATCGCGTCATCGGTGAATAGCGGGGCCAACAGTAGGAGTGAGTTTTTAAGGGGGAACGCATGGGGCGTCTGACCGGCATTCTGGGCCTGCTGACCATGATGGGTCTGGCGTACACGTTTTCCACCAACCGTCGGGTGATCCGGCTGAAAACGATCGCCTGGGGGCTGGGCCTGCAGGTTACCTTCGCGTTCTTCGTGCTGAAGTTCGACTACGGCCGAAGGCTGTTTCAGTCGGCCGGCAACGTGGTGAACATGCTGCTGAGTTTTTCCTACATCGGCTCGGAGTTTGTCTTCGGCGAGGTAGGCAAGAAGAGTTCGTCGCTCGGCTTCATCTTTGCCTTCCAGGTTCTCCCCACGATCATCTTCATCGCCGCGTTCTTCGCCGTTCTCTATTACCTCGGAATCATGCAGGTGATCATCAAGGGGGTGGCGTGGGTGATGCAGCGCGTGATGGGCGCGAGCGGGGCCGAATCGCTGAACGTCGCCGCCAGTATCTTCATGGGCCAGACCGAGGCGCCGCTGACGATTCGCCCTTTTCTGCCGGAGGTGACGCGTTCGGAGCTGATGACCATCATGACCAGCGGGATGGCGCACGTCTCGGGCGGCATCATGGGCGCCTACATCGCCTTCGGCGTCGATGCCAAGCACCTCCTCACTGCCGTGATTATGACTGCGCCAGGCACCCTGCTGATGGCCAAGATGCTGGTACCGGAGACTGAGCAGCCGGTGACGGCAGGCCGCGTGAAGATGCCCGAGGAAGCGATGTACAAGGACGAGAATTTTCTGGGCGCCATCGCGCGGGGCACCACCGACGGTCTGCAACTTGCTATCAATGTTGCCGCCATGCTGATCGCCTTCTTGGCGTTGATTGCGTTCTCGAACGGCATCCTGGGCGGGCTGCACAACTGGCTCGCTCCGCATGGGCTGGCCTGGTTTCCCTCGAGCCTGCAACAGATTTTCGGCTGGGTGTTCGCGCCGGTGGCTTGGGTGATCGGTGTGCCGTGGCGCGACTGCGCGAGCATCGGCAACCTGCTGGGCACGCGCATGGTGCTCAACGAGCTGGTGGCGTTTTCGTTCCTGGGCCCGATGAAGGCCACGCTCGACCCTCGCTCGTTCACCATCGCCACGTTCGCGCTGTGCGGTTTCGCCAACTTCAGTTCCATTGGCATCCAAATCGGCGGGATTGGCGCGCTGGCGCCCAACAAACGCAACGAGCTCGCCCGGCTGGGCATCCGCGCCATGCTCGCCGGCACAATGGCTAACCTGATGTCGGCTTCGATCGTGGGTATATTGCTGTGAGCGCGATGCGCCCGCGTTGCAGCCGACTTGTTCCGACGCGCGGCCCTGAAGCGCTTTGCCTGCGGCCGCCCCATGAATGAAGGAGCAAGCTCCAGCTCTCCACACGAGCGTGGGGCGATGCAGGCGCAGCCGCGCGTTCCGGGTTTGAAGACGGCGGAGATGCCCAAATCTGGATGATGGCAGGATGACCGCGAAACGAAATGCCCGCTCCGGCGACGAGTTTGCTCGCGCCGAGCGCGCCGCGAAGTTCATTCTCTCGAAGACGAAGCTGCGCCCGCGTATTGGTCTGGTGCTGGGCAGCGGGCTGGGTGCTTTCGCCGATGAGTTGTCCGCAGCCTCGCGTATCGACTATAAGAAAATTCCGCACTTTCCGCGCTCGACGGCCATCGGGCATGCCGGCCGGCTGGTGATTGGCAAGGTTGACGACGTGCCAGTGGCCGCGATGCAGGGCCGCGTGCATTTCTACGAGGGCTATTCGCTCAAGGAAGTTGTCTTCCCGATGCGCGTGTTCGCCCGTATGGGCATCCGCGCTGTCATGCTCACCAACGCCGCGGGCGGCATCTGCCGCAACTACAAGCAAGGGTGCCTGGTTGTGCTGCGCGACCACATCAATCTACAGGGCTCGAATCCGCTGATCGGGCCCAACGACGAACGATTCGGCCCGCGCTTCCACGATATGACAAAGGCGTACTGGCCGTCGTACCGTGAGGCGGCGCTGGCGGAAGGGCGCCGGCTGGGGATCGAAATCTACGAGGGAGTCTATGCCGCGCTCACTGGACCGAGCTACGAGACGCCCGCGGAGATCCACTACCTCCAGACGATTGGCGCCGATGTGGTCGGAATGTCCACCGTTCCTGAGGTGATTGCCGCCCGACACATGGGCCTTCGCGTGCTCGGGATTTCCTGCGTGACGAATATGGCCGCCGGCATCCTCGACCAGCCCATCACTCAGGAGGAGGTGCTGGAAACCGGTGAGCGGGTTAAGGGTCAGTTTGTCGCGCTGCTCCGCGCGGTGATTGCGCGCATGGCCGAGGACTTGAAATAACCCCTTTATGGGCTAACTTCTGACCATGAGTGATTATGGAAAACTGGTGGCGGCGGCGAAGCAGGCGCGCGAGAATGCCCATGCGCCATACTCCAATTTCCGCGTGGGCGCGGCTCTGCTCGCTAAATCCGGCCGCGTCTATACGGGTTGCAACGTCGAGAATGCCACTTACGGCTTGACTGTTTGCGCCGAGCGCGTGGCCATCCTCAAGGCCATCTCTGAAGGCGAGCGCGGCTTCGACGCTATCGCCGTGGTAACTCACACCGACGCGCTCACCCCGCCGTGCGGCGCTTGCCGGCAGATTATTTGGGAGTTCTGCGGGGACGTCCCGGTCGTTCTGTCGAACCTCAAAGGGCAGGTCGAGGTGCATCGGATGTCGGAGCTGTTTCCTCGGCCGTTTGACGCCTCGTTCCTGTGAACGTTCGGAACCGCAGATGAGCACAGATAAACAGAGATCCGCACAGATGAACAAAAGCGAAAAAAACGAAGCGCGGAGAAACCAGGCGCATCAGTATCCTGAAGAGAGCCAAAACTCAGCCTGAGAGAGCGCCGGAGATGCAAAGACTAAATCCAAGTACATGTGCTAACTCCCGGAAGTCCCAGAAACGACACGCCTTTCTCGTTCTCTATCTGTGCTTATCTGTGCTCATCTGTGGTTCCATCTCTCCGCTGCTCGGGCAAGCGCCCGCGAAGGCTCCACCCGCGCGCGAGAAGATTGACCTGCTGGTGGCGGGAGGAACGGTGGTCACCATGGACGCTGAGCGCCGCCTGGTCGAAGACGGCGCGGTGGCGGTGCGCAGCGATACGATTGTGGCGGTGGGCCCCCGTATCGAGCTGGAGGCGCGGTTTGTGGCCAAAAGGCGCATAAACACTGGCAGCAAGCTGGTCATGCCCGGCCTGATCAATGGCCACACACACGCCCCGATGACGCTCCTTCGCGGCATCAAAGACGACGTCACCCTCCAGGAATGGCTCGAAAAGTACATCTTCCCGGCGGAGGCACGCAACGTCACCGAAGACTTCGTAGTTTGGGGCACGCGCCTGGCGGCGCTGGAGATGATTCGGGGCGGGACCACTACCTTCGCCGACATGTATTACTTCGAGGATACCATCGCGCGCGAAACCAAGGCCGCGGGAATGCGCGGCGTGCTCGGAGAAACCATCCTCGATTTTCCCGCTCCGGATAACAAAACGCACGAACAGACGCTCGCCTACATCGAGAGCTTCCTGAAGCATTGGAAGGGTGACCCCCTTATCCACGCCGCTGTGGCGCCCCATTCGATCTACACTTGCTCGGAGAAGACGCTCCGCGAGTCCGCCGCGCTGGCCCGGAAATATGGCGCGCCGATTCTGATTCACGTTTCCGAGACCAAGCGCGAAGCGGACGAGAGCCGCTCCAAGCACGGCCTCTCGCCGCCGCAGTATCTGGAGAAGCTCGGCGTGCTCGGGCCGGACGTGCTGGCCGCGCACTGCATCTGGGTGGATGCGGCCGACATGGCGCTATTGGCCTCCCGGCAGGTGGGCTGCGTGCACAACCCCGGAAGCAACATGATGCTGGCGAGCGGCGTCGCTCCGGTGGTCGAGATGCGCGCTGCGGGCGTGCGGTTGGGCCTGGGCACCGACGGTGCCGCCGCCAACAACGACCTCAACCTAATGGAAGAGATGGACCTGGCGGCCAAGCTGCAAAAGATCACGCGGATGGACCCGCGCGCGTTGGGCGCGGAGGCGGCGGTTGAGATGGCCACCATCAGCGGCGCCCAGGCTCTACATCTAGAGGCGGAAATTGGCTCGCTCGAATCCGGAAAGAAGGCTGATCTGATTGTTCTGGGGATGAACGCGCCACATGCCGTGCCGCTCTACCAGGTGTACTCGCAGATAGTCTACGCGCTGAAGGCCAGCGACGTTGAGACCGTGGTCATCGGCGGCCGCGCAGTGATGGAAAACGGCCGCGTGCTGACACTGAATCAGGCTGAAGTGGTCGCCGAGGCTCGCAAGTACGGCGCAAAGGTTCGCGCGTCGCTTGCCGCGCCGGCAAAGTAATTTCTCGCCCGCAGCGTCCCCTATTGCTCTCGAACCTTCTTACGTTGGAACTGAAGCCTGTTAGCCGAGGTGCGCAGCGTCTCGGGGATGTTCTTGTTGGTGGTGAGTAATTTCAGATCATGCTCGTTGAGGCTAGGAAGCAGGTGAAGAGTAATGTCCAGCGGAGACTTGGGGTTGTTCATCAAGTTGCGCATGACCGTATAGTTCTTCATGAATTTGCGACTCATCGCGATCAGCCGCAGCACTTCGTCGTTCAGGTTGGCCATGGCCGCGAAGGCTTCCACCTCGCGGTCGGTGATGCGCGGCGATTGCAGCACGGCCCGCTGAACCACCTTGCAGGGGTCGCGGATCAGGGTCATGCGCTCCTCACGGTTGCCCTTGAGCGCCAGTTGCACCCGCTCGGGCACGCGCATATGCGCAAGCCGCTGCAGCAGCGATTGCCGTTTAACCAGGTCGGGTTCGGCGGCGGCCACAGCCTCCTCGAGCGCGGCAGGGTCGCTCTCCTCCTGCAGCAGCTCCTGCAGCTGCAGGCGTTGCTCGGCGGTAAGGAAGGGCGAAGTCGCCAGCGCCGCAGCCAGCGCCGGGGTCGAGCTCAGCCGGTCCAGATCCGCCATCAGCCCTTGCAGGACCGCAGTCGTCATGTGGGGAACCGTTGCGGCCAGCAGCTCCGGCGGGCAGTTCGGGTTGTTGGCGAGCGCGCCGGCCATGCCCGGTCTGTCGATCAGGTACTTGGCGCAAAACTCGAACAGTTGTGGCGCAGCATCCGTCCGCGCCAGCGCGGCGGGAAAAGCCGATTCAGGCTGCGAAAGCAGCGCCCCCGCGGCGCGTTCAGCGATCAGTTCGTCGGCGTCCGCCGCCAGCACAGCCAGTAACTCAATGCGCTCTTCCGGGTCGAGCGACACTGAGCCACTGCAAACAGCGAGCTTACTCTCTCGAGTCGTTCGGCCGGAGCGGATCTCCTCACGCAACTGGTTAATCGGCTCCTCCAGGATGCTTCTTCAAGTCTTTGTGAGTGAGGGTGACTTGGCCCGGCTGGTCGGGCGGTCCCATGGGTGCCATCGTCTGCCCATTCAATTCTAGTAGAAGCGCGCTGGAGTCCTGCGCCCAAATTTCAAACTTCTTCCGCGCTTGCAACCGCTGCCTCTGCCCGGCTGTCATCTTACCGTCTAACACGCTTTTGCCGTCGGCGGACACGCGGATTTCCGTATTCTTACCGGCCTCGATGGTTAGCTCGAGCGCTACGAGCTTAGCGGCGGGTGTCCTGGGTGGGGTTGTGGCAGGGGGAATTTGTGCGGCCAGTTCCGAGGAAGAAGGCGTGGCCGCAATCGAGCCGCTCGCCGCTCTGGCCTGAACATCGGCAGCGCGCGGCGGCATGGCAGGCGGCCGCTCCTCCGCCGGTGGCAGTGCATGGCGCCGGGCAGTGCGCCAAGCAGCGTAGCGGTGCCAGGCGAACCATCCGCCTGCTACGAGCGCTACTGCCAGCAAAGCGAGCAGCAATGGCAGCCACCGCGGACTGCCAGCTTGCAACCCCTCGCTTGACCGGGGCGCGGGGATTGCTTGCCCCACCGGGGGACCCATACTCGCCTGATCGCCGATGACTAGTTTGTACTCGGCGACCAGGTTTTCCTCGTCGAGGCCCAGAAAGCGGGCGACCGCGCGAACGAAGCCACGGTTAAACACACCGCCCGGCAGTTGATCCCACTGCTCGTTCTCCATTGCCTCGAGGAAACGCGTGGCGATGCGCGTGGCTACTGAAATCTCGTCCAGGGAGACCCCCCGCATCTCCCTTTCTCGCCTGAGATGTTCGCCGAAGCTGCCCTTGCTCATTTCCCCTGAGTTGGCAAGGACAATATAGGCGGCCGGCAGGTAGGTGTCAATTTGTAAGGTCACTCGGTTCAGAGCGAGGTTTCCCCAACTAAGTGTTCGAGGGAAGATGGGGAGTCCAGCCGCCACCACGGTATAATCCGCCCTCGCACTCACTAGTGCCATCGGCTGCTTAGCGCCTCGGGGGAATGCATGGACGCCCAGCAATTCGACCTGGTTGTGATCGGAAGCGGTCCCGCGGGCCAGAAGGGGGCCATCTGTGCCGCCAAAATGCGGAAGCGTGTGGCCGTCATCGAACGTAAAGGCATGATCGGGGGCGTGTGCGTCCATACCGGCACCGTTCCGAGCAAGACCTTGCGTGAAGCGGTCCTGTATCTTAGCGGCTTCCAGCTGAGAACCTTCTACGGGCGAAACTACACCTTGAAAGAGCACATGTCGGTGCAGGACCTGGCTTTCCGCGTTCAGGCTGTGGTGACTCGGGAAACCGAGGTCATCCGGGCACAGTTGAAACGCAACGAAGTGACCACGTTTGAAGGCACCGCAAGCTTCGTTGACCCCCACACGGTCGAGGTGGTGGCCGATGGCAGCTCGACTCTCCTCCGAGGTGATTACGTCCTGGTCGCGTGCGGAACCCGGTCGGCCCATAGTCCCGATATTCCATTCGACGGCAAACGGATCTTGGACACTGATCAGCTTCACGCGCTTCAAGGGCTGCCGCGGGAGGCAATTGTGGTGGGCGCTGGGGTGATCGGCGTGGAGTACACCTCCATTCTTGCGGTGCTGGGCATCAAGGTCACGCTCATCGATCAGCGCGCGAGCTTCTTGGACTTTGTGGACCGTCAGATCGTGGAAACTCTCAACTACCACTTGCGCGATTTGGGAACCACATTCCGGCTCGGGGAGAAGGTAGTCGCAGTAGGCATCGAGCAGGAGCGTGATCGGGTCTTTGCCCAACTGGAGAGCGGCAAGCGGGTCCACGGTGAAGTGCTGATCTCCGCCGTTGGTCGTCAGATCAACACCGATCTGTTGAATCCCGAAAAAGCTGGGCTCAGAGTCGATTCGCGCGGGCGGCTGGAAGTTAACGCGTTCTTCCAAACCAATGTTCCCCACATCTACGCGGCGGGGGACGTTATCGGCTTCCCCGCGCTGGCCAGCACCTCGATGGAGCAGGGGCGGCTGGCTGGTTGCCACATGTTCGGCGCTCCTTTCCGTCACTCCCCAGAGTTGTTGCCTTTCGGCGTCTATACGATCCCCGAAATCTCGATGGTCGGTCAGACCGAGGAGCAGTTGACCGCGGCGAAAATACCCTACGAGACGGGCATCGCCAAGTACGCCGAGCTGGCCAAGGGCCAGATGCTCGGTGATGAGCAAGGCTTGTTGAAGCTCCTGTTCGATCCCAAGAGCCTCAAGCTTCTGGGCGTTCATGTCATCGGCGCGCGCGCCGCGGAGATTATCCACATCGGCCAGGCGGTGCTGTCCCTGGGCGCCACGATCGAATATTTCCGCGACACGGTCTTCAATTACCCCACTCTTGCTGAGGCTTATAAGGTGGCCGCGCTGGACGGCCTGAACAAGCTGTGATTGGGCCTTGCGAAACCTTGCCGTGACTGCAGGTTGCGCCCCGCAAACCACGTTGCTTATAATCGCGATTGCCCCCCAGCGGGCTCTGGGCCGCGGTCTCACTAATGGATGCAGGTTAAGGCGCACAGTGGAGGAGACTAATAATTTCAGCGGCGTTGAGCGCCGCCGCAATTCCGCTGTGAAAGTAAACCAGCGCGAGGCCGGCGAGGTGGCCGTTTTCCAGGAACTCGGCAAGGCGCTCACCTCATCCCTCCAGCTCGACCAGGTTCTCCGCACCATCATGGAAAAAATCGATGAGTTTCTCCGGCCGGACACCTGGTCGCTGCTGCTGGTGGATGAGGCCAAGCAGGAGCTCCACTTCGAGCTGGCCGTGGGCAAGGGAGCGCAGGCGCTCAAAGACATCCGCATCAAGATGGGGCAGGGCATCGCCGGCTGGGTGGCGCAACACGGCGAGAAGGTGATCGTGCCCGACGTGAGCAAGGACACGCGTTTCTTTTCCAAGGTGGATGAGAAGACCATGATGGAGACGCAGTCCATTGTGGCCATCCCAGTGCGCTTCCGCGACCGCTGCCTCGGCGTGATTGAACTGATCAATTGCATGGGGCCGGATGGCTTCCAGGGCCGCGACCTGGCGCTGCTGGAAGCCCTGGCCGACTTTGCTGCCATTGCGCTCGAGAACGCCCGGCATGTCCAGCGAATTCATGAGCTCACGATCACCGACGACTGCACCAGCCTTTACAACGCGCGCCACCTGAATTTCATCCTGGAAACGGAGATTTACCGCTCCCAGCGCTACGACTACGAATTCTCTCTGGTCTTCATCGATCTCGACCATTTCAAGAAGGTCAACGACACTTTCGGACACCTGATGGGCTCGAAGCTGCTCGCCGAGGTCGGCGAGAAGATCAAGACGCACTGCCGGCTGATCGACTTTGCCTTTCGCTATGGCGGCGACGAGTTCGTGCTGCTGCTGCCGCAGACTTCCAAGGAAAGCGCCATCGTGGTCGCGCGTCGCCTGCATCGCCTGATCCGGGAAAGCACTTGGCTCCAGGCGGAGAACCTTAACATCCGTGTTACCCCCAGCGTCGGCGTGGCCTCCTATCCCGCCGATTCCAGAACCAAGGCGGAGCTGCTGCACCTGGCCGACGAGGCCATGTATGTGGTGAAGAATTCCACTCGCGATGGGGTCGCTGTGACCAACGTTGGCTTGCTCCCGGTCCCTTAGCAGCTTGCTGAGAAAGTGCTTTTGATTGTCATTCCGAGCCCCGCCAGGGGCGGGATAAACTCCGCGAGGAATCTGCTTTTTCACTTCGCTAAGCCCTGCGCGCCGATTTCGCGCTCCTGAAAAAAGCGGGAGCGAGGTCCCGCCGTCAAGATTCTCCTGCGTCCGGCGTCCGCTGGCCGCGCTCGTTTTCCACAAATGCTCCCAGCCAGCTTGATTCGCCTTTGGGGCCGTGCTAGGCTCGACCCGCGCAACGCGCACGCCTGGATTACAAAACTCATTTGAGATTGCAGGCACTGACTCTGTCGGCGGAAACGCGAGCGAGGACCGCATGGCCAACGATGCTTTGGGAATGATCGAAACCAAGGGGTTGGTGGGCTCCATTGAAGCCGCCGACGCGATGGTCAAAGCCGCCAACGTGGTCCTGATCGGCAAAGAATATATCGGCGCCGGATACGTAACGGTGATGGTGCGCGGCGATGTGGGCGCGGTCAAAGCCGCCACGGATGCCGGCGCTGCGGCCGCGCGGCGCGTCGGCGAGCTGGTTGCCGTGCACGTCATCCCGCGACCTCACGAACACGTCGAAAAGATTCTGCCCGGCGGCGGCGAGCCACCCGCCGCAAAGAAGTGATATAGCTTCGGCCCTTCAGCCCAACAGGTATAGCGCTTTGAGCCTGCGCGACTCCGACCTCATCTCCATCCAGGAAGCCCGGGAACTCGCGGCGCGTGCCGCTGAGGCCCAGAGGAAATTCGCCAAATTCTCGCAAGAGCAGGTGGACGCAGTCGTGGATGCCTGCGCCCAGGCCGCCACCGATGCCGGGGAGCAGCTCGCGCGCGCAGCGGTCGAGGAGACCGGTTACGGCAACGTGCCCGACAAAATCATCAAGAACCGCCTGGGCTCGGTGGACGTGCATCGCGCCATCCGCGGCATGCGGACCGTGGGCATCCTCCGCGAGGACAAGGAGAAGGGCATCCTCGAGGTAGCCACACCGGTAGGCGTCGTTGCTGCAATCATCCCTTCGACCAATCCCACCTCGACGGCCATCTACAAGACGCTGATCTCCCTCAAAGCGCGCAACGCCATCGTGTTGAGCCCGCACCCTACCGCCACTCGCTGCATTTGCCAGGCGGCAAGCGTAATGAGCCATGCCGCGCTGAGAGCCGGCGCGCCGGAAGGCCTGATCGGTTGCATGGAGCATACGACGCTGCAAGGCACGCAGGAGCTGATGCGCCACCGCGGCGTCGGCGTGATCTTGGCCACGGGCGGCACGGGCCTGGTGCGCGCAGCTTACAGCTCGGGCAAGCCTGCTTATGGCGTCGGCCCGGGCAACGTGCCGGCGTACATCGAGCGCACCGCCGGCGTGCGCAAGGCCGTGGCGGACATCATTGCCGGGAAAACTTTTGACTACGGCACAATCTGCTCGGCGGAGCAGGCCATCGTCGCCGAAGAAACCATTTGCGACCTCGCGCTCGAGGAGTGTCGCCGCCAGGGAGCTTACTTCCTTTCGCCCGACGAGATCCGCAAGCTGGGCGCCGTGGTCATCCAGCCGGGCACGTTCACGCCCAATACGAAGATCGTCGGCCGGCCGGCAACGATGGTTGCCGAAATCGCGGGCATTGCAGTGCCTCCCTCGACGCGTGTCTTGATCGCCCGGCTCGACCCCGCACAAGTGGGCCGTGAGCACCCGCTTTCGGCCGAGAAGCTCTCGACCATCTTGGCGTTCTATTCCGTGCCAAACCTCGCTGCGGCCATCGAGCTTTGCACGCGCCTGCTGCAATTCGGCGGCCTGGGTCACACGATCGCCATCCACTCGCAGAATGAAGCCGCCATCCGCGAATTCGGCCAGGCGGTGCCGGCGTTTCGCGTCTGCGTGAACACCTCGGCGGTGCACGGCTCGATCGGCTATTCGACCAATCTGTTTCCGGCCATGACGCTGGGCTGTGGCGCGCTGGGAGGCAACATCACCTCCGACAATATTGGCCCGCAGCACTTGATGAACATCAAGCGCATTGCCTGGTCTTCGCGCGCTATCGAGCACCGCACCATCCCCGCGGATCAGCGCCTGGCAGGAGAGGCGTTCACCCCTGTCCAGGCTGCCGCATCGAGTAAGCCACCATCTGCGGAGCCCGCAATCGCGGTGGCTGGCGTCGCGGCGAACCCTGCTGCCGCCATGGCCGCAGGCTCACCGGGAGCCGCTTCCACGCTTCCCGACCGCGCGCTCATCGCGCGCGTAGTCGAGCACTACATGGCCGAACACGGCATCCCTCGCGGCGCTGCCGCGCAGGCTGCCTCCCCAGCGCCTGGCGCTGAAGATGGCGGGCTGAAGCCCGCCTCCACACCAGCCTCGGCTGCGGCAGAAATCGTCGCCCGCGTCTTCCGCGACAAAGCGGCTGCCGCCACTCCGCGCTCGACCATTGCTCCGACGCCGCCCGCGAAGCCGGAAGCGCGCCCGGCCCCAGAGCCCCGACCCCTGAGCCCCGCGGTCACCGTCTCCCCGTTTGTCAGTGAAACCGACGTTCGCCAAGCCATCACCCGCCAGCAGAAAATCTTCATCGGCCCAAAGACTATTGTGACTCCCTCAGCTCGCGATCTCGGTGTCGCGCACGAAATTTTTGTCGAAACCGACCTTGCCCCGGCTCCGACCAAGCCAGGCCCTGCCAGCGGTGCGCTGACCAGCCGCCTGGATTATTAGTGCCACCCTCCCCCCACCCTTTCTTGTAACTGTTCATTCCAGGGGACTTTAAGTCCAATAATTCCGTAACTGCACATTCCAGGGCACTTACAGACGCATTTTTTGCAAGTGCGCATTGCAAAGGACTTGCGGCCTTAACGAGTGCCAGAGCATGACACTGCAAAAGGGCCGTGAGCCCCCCGATCAGAAACAGGATTATCCCTCGCTTGTTCCCTGCCCCGCTGCGCGTTCTTCGCGTTTTCTGGGACGACAGAGACCAAACTAGGAAACTACTCGATTCCAGGGCCGCGACTCGCAGGGACATGAGCCACGAGCGCGCTGCACCTGTTCTCATTCCGGCTAGATTCGAGGACTAGCGCACAATGCTGCCTGGTATAATCCGGCGCACAGAGCGACTCGGGGTAGTGCCAGTGTTATGAGCAACCGCAGCTATTGGCTAGACCTTTTTACGGGCGCGACATGGAAGGAATTCCTTGCGGCGGGGGGAACCATTTCGGGATTCCGGGGAACCCGATGGTCCACCGTACAGAAGATCAAAACTGGGGACTATTTGCTTTGCTACCTCACAGGTGTTTCTCGCTTCATCGGAGTGCTTGAGGTAACTGCGGGGCCCTTCAAAGACTCAAGTCCTATTTGGAAGGACGAAGATTTCCCCTGCCGGCTTAGAGTAAAGAACATTGTTGTGCTCACGCCGGAGACGGCCGTTCCCGTTTTCGAGCTGCGAGACAAACTAAGTATGTTTCACGATATGAAGAGCCCGATCGCGTGGACAGGTCATTTCCGAGGCTCACCTGCAAAGTGGAAGACTTCTGATGGGGAGGCGGTGGTGGCAGTCTTGTTGGAGGCCCAAAAGCAACCTATTGCCCGCCCCGTAGATGCGGCAAAGCTAGCCAGGCGACCTAAGCCCCTCAAGGCCCGAATGGGGTCAGTAACTGTGCCTGAGAGTGAGGAAATGCCACTGGAGTCGCCGGAGGTCGCGAAAGAGCCGAGCGACCACGAAGAGGTTCAGTGGCTTCTGCTCAAGCTAGGCAGCGATATGGGATTCGACGTGTGGGTTGCCCGCAACGATCGAAGACGTCAGTTCAAGGGGCAACGGTTTGTCGATCTACCGAAGTTAAAATCAGAACTCCCGCTCCAATTCGACGAAGCCACAAATAGGACAATCGAATTGATCGACGTGCTTTGGCTTAAGGGTAACGCTATCGTCGCAGCGTTTGAAATCGAAAGCACAACTTCAATTTATTCAGGCATTCTCCGCATGGCCGATCTCATCGCTATGCAGCCTAACCTCAACATTCCGCTCTACCTCGTAGCGCCTGACGAAAGACGGCAGAAAGTCATCGATGAGGTCAATCGCCCGACGTTCCGGCGCCTGTCGCCGCCTCTCTTTGAAGTATGCCGATTCGTTTCATTTTCGGACTTACGTGCTCGCCTCAAGCAAGCCGAACCATTAATCCGGTATTTGAAACCCGAGTTTCTGGAAGAGCTGTCCGAATCGTGCGAAATCGAAGAGGCTTAGCGGGACGATGATGAGTGCTTTTCCTTTTTCGACCGAACAGGGCAGTGGCTGCGGACATGAACAAATACGAAACGGCTAAGACACTGAAGCTGACAAGGGCCCGATTAGCTAGAGCCTGCGACACCTGTGGTTCGCCGATTGAAAAGGGTACTGAGTATTTCCGAGAGTCGCTTGGACTTATAGCAAGACCGCCAGGGCTGCGCCTGCGCAGCTCTTGCATCGCTTGCGGCAGTGCTAGGTCGTCAGAGAAAGTTAGCAAACCAGGCTAAGCCCACTGCAAGGAGCCCACCGGAGTAAAGACCGCATTCGGGCGCCTGCCGCTATGCTCTTCGGTTTTACCGGAGTTCGCATTCTGCGAAACTCTTGCTTGACAAGTTCGCAAAATGAGAATCTAATGGGAGTGGCGAGATGCTGTACCGCCAGGAGTTCGCCAAGGATTGGCCGGCTATTCAGGATTGTGTCCAAGAGAGAGAAGACACAATCCCCGGGGGCCTGATGGATGCATGTGATCTCCCGAAAGAGGCTGCGCGAAGCGGCGGCGATACATGCTGATCTGCAAAGCCCACTCGCTACCTGGTTCCGCATCGCCAAGAAAGCGCAGTGGAATAGCCTGGCGGAAATTCGCCAGACGTTTCCAAGCGCCGATGCCGTCGAAGGCTACACAGTGTTCAACATCAAAGGAAACGAGTATCGGCTCATCACGCGAATCAACTACAGGACCGGTCGCATCTTCATCCGGGGAGTCCTTACACATGCAGAGTACGACCGGGGGAGTTGGGAGAAGTGAGCGTGGCGGGTGAAAGAAGGAAGTCGCGGCAGCGCCGCTTCGATGCGGGCGAATATCGGAGACTGCTCACGCGTAGCCTGCCCAAAGTAATCGAGACGCAGGAAGAAAACGAGGCTTGCATCCGGTTGCTGGAAAAGCTTGATGAGCGCAGCGAGCAGCTCACCGAGGCGGAGAAGAAGCTAGCGGAACTGCTGACTCTGCTGATCGAAGATTTCGAGGAGCGGCGCTACAAGCTGAAGCCCGCCGCGCCGCAGGAAGCCGTTTTGGAGCTGATGCGGGCCAACGGACTGAAGCAGAAGGACCTTGTGGAAGTGTTCGGGACACCGAGTATCGTCTCTGAAGTGCTAAGCGGGAAGCGAGCTTTGAGCAAGGAACACATCCGCCGGCTGAGTGATCGCTTCCACGTCTCCCCAGAAATTTTCCTCTGAAGAGCGCGGCGAAGCCCGCAGCAGCGGGCGCCTGTCCGGCAGGAACAAACGGCTCAACACGCGGGGGGTACCAACCCGACCCTCCATGCGGGCGGCACGCTTCTCCCCTGTGCCTCCCTGTTTCTGGTCATTCTCAGGGAAGGAATCGCCCCGGTCAGTGGTCCCCTAAGAATCGCGAGACTCGCTGAGCAGTTGGTCAACCCTCAGCCGTTTACGGACGATCCATTGGCATTGCTCGCAAGAAGGGGTATCTCGCCGAGACGCAAGGGGAGGAAAAAAGTCGGCGAGGTGCGAATAGTGTGAATGCCGTGGGCTTGACTCGCAGGTTAAGTAGCAGTGTAATTGTCGTCCCTGTTGCCAGCTTGAGGATTTCTGGGAGGCCAGGCGTCAACAACAATCTACGGCCGATGGTCGATTGCCGTTGGTTACCCCCGACGTGAAGAGGACAATTCACACCAACTCGGCTGAGAGATCTTCTGGCATCCTCAAGCGGGGGATAAACGGCGTCACCAGTGGTCGGTCTTCCGGCTGGAGCGTCTGGTAGAACTCGCCGGACTCAGCAATGGCGCTCAAACTTCACAATAAGAGATGGTATCCGGTCATTTTCCTGATCGGCTCTGCCAGTGTCATCGCTGCCTGGTTTCGTTTTGCGGCCGGACACCCCCCGGAGCTATTGTTATCCGGCATCGGAGCCATTGCTGGCTTCACGTACTTTCTCTATCGGCAACATCTCGACGAGACCAAACTGTTCAAGGAGCTATTTGTCGAGTTCAACGCGCGATATGACAAACTGAACGACGATCTAAACACGATTCTATTCGGGCCACGCGAAGGCGATTTGTCCAACACTGAGCGGGAATTGCTTTTCAGCTATTTCAACCTTTGTGCAGAAGAGTATTTCTTTTACGAGGCTGGATACCTTGACGATCATGTCTGGAAGTCATGGCACCGGGGCATGGATGTTTTTTTCGGGCATCCGCGGATTCGTGGCCTCTGGGACCGTGATTGCAAGGCAGATTCTTACTATGGCTTTCACCCTGACTAAACAACCGCCGCCTAGGCCCGCCCAATCGGTACATTCTGATTATTGAGCCCGTGTAGCGATGGGGTTGGTGCCAGCCGATGCAGCACTCCATGCGCCGATTCATTTGCCTCCGGCCTTCTGGTATTCCATTAGCACGCAGGAAACGTCAGCCAGCATGGCGGGATGAATCTCTACCGCCATCCTTCCACTCTGCACCATGGGGTCGCCGCTTGCGATGTTCTTGGCTTCTTCAGCCGATGCAGCATCATGATGGCAATGCCTCGGATGCGGTCGTTATCAAGGAAAGGCCCTGCCAACGCGTACTTGCCCGCTTCGGCTTGTGACCGGATGTAGGCGGCCGTCCGCCGTACGTGGGGGTCGGCACCGAAAGCCTTCGGCGCGTGAGCAATACGAATTGGCCTGCGCTATTTTGAACCATTATCCTATACTCGACCTCTAAGCTGGTTCGGCTAATGCCGACCGCGAAGGGTTTTTATGCGGGTCAGCCTAAACAAGAGTTAGGCCGTGGGAGGAAGCCGGTGGCCTTGGTCGTGTTCTTGAGAGGCGTCAATGTGGGAGGACACAAAAGGTTCCAGCCTAGCGTCCTGGCCAGAGAGCTGTCGGACTTCGATGTGGTCAACGTGGGCGCGGCGGGAACCTTTGTGATCCGCAAGCCGATCAGCCAAGCGATGGTGCGTACCGAATTGCTTCGCAGACTGCCTTTCACAGCGGAGTTCATGATCTGTCAGTCGCGCGATGTCATCGACATCGCGTCCGGGGAACCATTTGCGAATGAGCCTTCCGGCAAGGACGTGAGCCGGTTCGTAAGCGTTTTGGCGAAACGCCCTCGGACACTGCCTCCCCTTCCCATCCGCCAACCTGCTGGCGAGACGTGGCAGGTGAAGGTCATAGGGGTCACCGGCAGATTCGCCTTGAGTGTCCACCGACGGCTGGGACGATCGTTCGTGTATCCCAATGAAGTCGTCGAGAAGAATCTCGGTGTGTCCGCCACCACGCGCAATTGGAACACTATCTCCGCCATTTGCGACATCCTGAAAGGCCGCTAGCATGAGCGGATTGGGAAATTCGGTGGTGAACACATAAACTAGGGCCGTGAGCCCCGACCAAAAGTAGGATTATCCCTCACTTGTTCCCTGCCCCGCTGCGTGTTCTTTGCGTTTTTTGGGACGGCCGAGACCAAACTAGGACATCATTCGATTCCTGAGGGCGCGACTCGCAGGGCGGGCAGGGTCAGCGGAGAGGACAGTAGGGTCATGCTCCAATCAGTGTCGCCAATCTTGCGGCGCGTCTTAGATTCGCATTAGACAGGCTGACATTTTTCTACCGAAGCTTGTCCAATCGCTTGTGAAATCGCGCGCCCATCCAAACGACCGCGACCGTTACGCCAACCTTGTTTCGCAGTTCATGCAGTTAGTGGTACTCCTCCGGTAGAAGTATAGTTGTCATCGACCTGTCGGCTTCGGTGATGATCCAGATGCGCTCGCCTGTCTTGGTATTGTATGCGCTGAGGATACGGTAGCCGTTCTTGAGCGAAAAGTTGTTTTCGTCCACATCGATCGCGGTGATCTCTCCCCAGTCACCATTGAGATGCCTTTCCAGGAATTCGGCCGCCGACTGCCCGGCCCGACCCAGCGCCCCAAGCGCCCCAGGCGTGCTTAAGACTCTCCCGGTCGGAAACAGCCCGCATACTCCGTACGGAAACAGCGAAACCACTCTCACGCTCCCCTCCTTCCTTCTCGGCCTTCGCCACCGGCTCTCGCTTGTGAACGAGGGCGAATTTACTCCGGCACCTCGAGTGCATAAGCTGGAGGCCCGCAGTTTCACAGGCGATGCGGACTTTCGGGATCTTCAACTTGTAGTTGTGATAGTTGGAGCCTGTGCGCGCGGGTGGTCCCCCGAATCCATCATCTTCGCCACTGCGACCCTGCTCGGCTAGATCTCTACTTCCACGTCATCTGCCGTGACTTGGACAGCAAAGCTTTTCACTCCCTGCCGAGCAGGTGGTTCAAGAACTGCGCCGGTTTTCAAGTTGAAGCGGGAGCCGTGCCAGGGGCAGATCACTTCATCGTCTTCGATCTTACCTTCCCCCAACGGTCCGCCGCGATGCGGACAAATATTCTCAATTGCGTACAACCTTCCACCCGAATTGAAACCTGTTCTGCGCACCCCACCTGCCGATGGGTGGGGGCCCACCGACAGCGAAGTGAAGCCCTCACCTCAACTGCCTGCAGGTCAGAGACTCAGCCAGCCACCCAGGTCCTGATGGAGTTAGAGCGGGCCTTCTGTCTCTCCGCGACTCAAAGTGGGGTCATTAAGAAATCACTGCAGCCGGTAACTCCCTGGTTTGTGTTTCGCGGTCCAGTTGTAGAGCCACGCCATCCGTTTCGGGGGTAAGTCCTCGCCGTGACGGTAAGACCGCGCTTCCTCAAGGGCTTTTTCCATTGGCCAGCCATCAATGGAATACCGGGCGAGAGCGGCCATCATCGCCGTGCGATCTCTTCCTGCATTGCAATGCATATGAACAGGCGCGTTGTTGGGGTCCTGGATGACGCGGAGAAACTCCTCGGCCTGCTGATCGCTCGGCGGGTCAGCGGGCGGGTTGCCGGAGATCGGGATCGGCAGAACGCGCTCGAATCCGTATTTGCTGTAGTCCACGTCATTCTCGATGCGGAATGTGACAATGCTCTTCACTCCCTGGCTCCGCAACCACTTCCAGCCCGAAGCGTTTTTGGGCATTCCCGAGCGCGTGAGCCGCTTCTCCCAAACCACTCCATAATGTCGCAGCACCTTCTCGGTGGGCCAGAGAAGAACGGAATCTTGATAGGATTGCGGCTTATCGCCGCTTCCGTACTGCTCGATGTCCTCGCCTATGTAATACAACAAAGGTTGGTCGCATGTTTCGCAGAGAGCAAAGAAAAACTCAGTTGGAAATGCTTCTTCCAGGTTGCCCTTATCCTCGTAACCTGTCTCTCGGGTTTCATGACGGAAGACAAGACGTTGTGGTGAGTGATTTCCACAATGCGGGCAAAAGGCAATTTTCCGCTGAAGCTCCAAAAAGCTCGGGACACCACGGCTTGATTGCCACTGCATATTCAGTCTTCGCTCTAAGGCTGTTTCATGCTCGAAAGCGCTCGGTACAAGTCAATCCGCCCATCTCCCAGTCCCAGTGCAGCGGGAAGTCCCTTGGCATTTCCGAGCGCATCCGCGGCAGTGTCCGAATTTGTTCGCATGTTCATCTGTAGCAGAAGGGCCGCGCCGCCGGAAACGAAGGCGGTGCTGAAGGACGTGCCCCAGGCGGCGGCGTAATGCCCGCCGGGATACGTGGTAATGATCCCTTCCCCGGGAGCCGCCAATTGGACGTCGTCGCCGAAGTCGGAAAACGTACTCCGCGTATCCCGATTGCTGGTTGACCCCACCCCGAAAACGTAATCAAATGCGGCCGGATAAACCCGTAGCCTTGCCCCCTTGTTGCCTACCGATGAGACGCAGATCACGCCGCGGCTGCCCGCGTAGTTCATGGCGCGCCCCATTGCCGCCGAACGCTGCTCCGTGCTGAAGCTCATGTTGATCACCCGGGCCCCGTGGTCCACGGCGTAGTAGATCGCGCGCAGGATGTCAAACAGGTTAGAGGTCCCATCCGCTTTGAACGCTTTCAAGGGCATGATCAGCGCCGTGGGCGCCACCAGATGGATGATCCCGGCCACCATTGTGCCGTGCCCAAACTCCTGTGGCAGTTGCCGGGTGTCCAAGATGCTCGCGGTGGACTGGTTGAGAATCGGTGCAGTGGACTGATTCAGAACGACTACCCTCCAAGGATCCAGTATAGATGCCGTGGACTGGTCGAGGATGGAAGCGGTGGACTGGCCCAGATCGGCGAACTCGGAAGGAATGCCAGGCAAGTTGCGGGTGAAGTCAAAGGCCGGGACCAGCGAGGCTTTCAGGACGGGGTGGTTGGGGTCCACCCCCGTATCAATCACAGCCACAATCCCGGCACCGGTGGCAAAGAATTGGTGGGCCTCCGTGCTCCGAGTCAGCACCACAGCCGGTTGGGTGACGTAACTGCTCAAGACCTGGCTCCCGAAGAAGGGGACCACTGTCGCGTTGCCCAGCCTGTCGAGGATGTCAGCAGTCGACAGGTTGAGTTGTAGTCCTTGCGCAGCCTCCGGAACGATCACATTTCTGTTCGGCTCTATCCCCAGCACTTTCGGGTCGGACCGGACGTCGCTTAAAACCTGCTGCGGAGGAGGGCTAGCCGGGGCGCGGACAAGATGGATGTCCTGGCTCTCGTGCGAGCGGAGGAGTGTCAGCCCGTGGCGCCTGACGATTTCATGGATCTCCTTGGGTGAACAGCGAAGGACGAACTCACCCTCATCCTGGGCTGCGCCGGCAACGTGGGGTATACCCAGCATAGCGGCAAGCCCCAGCAGCCATACGAGAATCTGTCCTTCCGCTTTGCACTTCATCTCACACCTCCATCCCGCGCACTACCCCTGCAAAATCTTTCCCCGGGGCTTCAGATACATCCGCAGCGCCAAGCTGAGCGAGACCACAGCGAACACGGCGAGCACGAATATTCAAATCGAAACCGTAGGGGCCTCGCATCTCTACCCCCCTTGCTTTTTGCCTTTCCAACTGCTCCGCCTTGCTTCTTCGGCGAAATACTTTGTTAACGGTGTATCCGCAACGAGATCAGCATTCGTCTTGCGATGGATCTCGGCGAGGAGTTGCATTCCTGCTGCGTCCATATAAGTCACGTCGCAAAGATCTACGCACAGCAACCTCGACCCCAGGGCAGGAACCAGAGACCTCCAGGCCCGGTCGAGTTCAGTGGTGGAGGCTCCGGCAAGCCTTCCCTCAAGTTTTAGCGTGATCAATTTCGGCTCTTCTTGGACTGATATCCTCAACGTAGTTTGGCCCACCTCAGGTCACGTCGTTGCTTGTGGCACGCGCTAGGCCAAACACTTCGCTTGAGTCACTAGGGTTGCATATCATTGAAGCCAAGGGCTTTAGGACAGAATGATGGGTGGTTTAGCGGACCAGCCAGGACCCCGTGACGAAGGCAGGGGCGAAACTTCGTCAGTAGTGACTAAATATAGTCTTGGGGGCTGATGCCCAACTTCTTCAGCTTAGAGTTCAGCGTGGTTCGTTTCAAGCCCAGGCGGGCCGCTGCTCCGCGGGCGCCACCAATCACGCCTCGGGTTTCGCGAAGAACACCTAGAATGTGCTCTCGCGCAGCACTTTGCAGGGTGGAATCGGTTTGCGCGGTTGAGTCCTCGGGCATTTCCAGCTCGGCCAGAGGAGCGCGTAGTGTTGGCCCCTTGGTGAGGATAACGGCGCGTTCAATGAAATTCTCCAGTTCTCTGATGTTGCCCGGCCAGTCCCATCGTGTGAGAGCCTGCATGACGTCCGATGGGATGGTTTCTATTCGCTTATCCATTTGCCGAGCATATCTCTCCACGAAGTAGCGAACCAACAACGGTATATCCTCGCGGCGGTCACGCAAGGGGGGCAAGATGATCGGGAAGACTTTCAAGCGATAGTACAGGTCGCTGCGAAATTGTCGATCAGCGACCATCTTTGTAAGATCGCGGTTTGTGGCCGCGATGAGGCGCGCATTGACATGAATGGTTTGCGTTCCGCCAAGTCTTTCAAATTCCTTCTCCTGTAAAGCGCGAAGAATCTTGGGCTGAAGTTCCAGAGGAAGGTCTCCGATCTCGTCGAGAAACAAGGTTCCTTGATGAGCCAGCTCGAGCCGCCCGATCTTCCGGGAGATCGCGCCGGTGAATGCTCCCTTTTCGTGCCCGAATAATTCGCTTTCGAGCAGTCCGGTGGGGATCGCAGCGCAATTCAGTTTGACCAAAGCCCGTTGGCGCCGTGAACTAAGTTGATGGATGGCCCGGGCGATGAGGTCCTTTCCTGTGCCAGTCTCGCCGAGGATCAGAACGGTCGCCTCAGTTGCCGCAACCGTTTCGACCTGCTTGAGAACTCGCTTCAATTCCGGCTTCTCGCCGATAATGTCCTCGAACCCGCATTCCGTACGAAGCTCTTCTTCGAGGTACCGCTTCTCCTGCTCGAGTCTGTCGCGCAGCTCCGTGATGTGGCGGAACGCCAGAGCGTTGTCCAAGGCGGTCGACACGTGGTTCGCAAGTTGGGCCACCATACGCAGATCTTTCTCGGTAAAGGCGGCTTCCTGCTTGCTAAACACGCCGAGTGTGCCGAGCAGATGGTCGCGGCCAATAAGGGGGACGCAGCAAACCGACTTGATGCCAGCAGCCGCCAGATAACGCGTGGCCTCAGAGGGAAAACGCTTCGTGTCCAGACGGCTCAGAAGCAACGGCTCACGGGAGGTGAATACTTGGCCCGCCACGGAGCTTTCCAGCGAAATTAGCAACTCTCCCGGAAGGATGTTCTTCCCGTAGGAAGCATCGAGTTGTTGGACACGGAACTGGTTGGTCTCAGGATCATAGAGCGCGAGCGCGGCGAGGTCATGGCGAACGATGCGCCGGATGCCCTCTGAAATCGCAGAGAAGAGTTTGCGAATATCGAGGTTGGAGAGCAGGGTATTGCTAAGTTCCAAGACCAGAGCATCTTCGGCCTGCTTGCGTTCCGTGAGGTCGCATGTCACTTGCAAGAAGCTCTTAACTTTCCCGTCCTTGTCATGTATAGCCGTGACGATGGCCCAGGCCCAAAAGCGTGACCCATCCTTGCGCACACGCCAGCCCTCGTCTTCGGACCGTCCTTGCGCTTCCGCCACCCGCAATTCTTCTTCCGGCTTACCCCTTTCAATGTCTTCGGGTGTGAAGAAGCAGGAAAAGTGGCGGCCGATGATTTCTTCTGCTTTGTAGCCCTTCATCCGTTCCGCGCCCAGACTCCAGGTCAAGATCCGGCCTTCTGGGTCCAGCAGGAAAACGGCGTAATCCTTCACGCTCTCCACGAGCAATCGCAACTGTTGCTCGCTCTGCCGCAAGGCCTCCTCGGCTCTCTTTTTTTCGGAGATGTCCCGGATCACGCTCAAGACTACTCGACCGCCTGGCATCTCCAAGGGCCTGAGCATGATGTCAACGGGGAATTCGCTCCCGTCCTTACGCCTGCCGAAGAGTTCCAAGCCGGCGCCCATCGGACGCATACGCGGTTGTGCGCCGTAGTCTTCACGATGACCAAGATGGGCGAGGCGGAATCGCTCGGGAATCAGAACTTCGACACGCTGGCCCACCAGCTCGGCGCGGCTATATCCGAACAATTTCTCCACTTGTGCATTCGCTTCTGTGATTCGCCCATCGGGATCGGATACCAGGATGGCGTCGGGCGAGGATTCGAATAGTTTCTCGAACAATGTCTGAGGATCGTAACGTTTGGCTGTCCCAGGCGATGCCCCGTTCATCTTCGTCAGACCTCAGGCATGGAAGAATTGTGCAGGCCTTCTGCTTTATTCCAAGTAGTGGTCAAACGCATCTTGTCTCCGCGCCGAGCCCACGGTGACCCGCGAAACGCCGCTTGCCTCTCGGATCATATCCCAGCACTATTATCCTTGAGCGAGAATTCGTGGATTCTACTCGCGAGGTCAATTTGCTGGCAATAACTTAAACTCTTATGCGCCCCGAAGCCAGAAATCTTGCTCTCGTTCGGTTGGCAAGTCCCCTGAATGCTTTAAGTTCAGCGTATCAGAGGCGAAGCTCCGGGCCAGTTAGAGTTGAAGCGCCGATTCATTTGCCTCCGGCCTTCTGGTATTCCGTTAGCACGCAGGAAACGTCACCCAGCCTAGCGGCACTAGGAACCATTATCCTATACTCGACCTCTAAGCTGATAGGCGCCCCTTCCGATGCGCACCAGTCAAGCCGCGCGTTATGCTCGCTGGGCCGCTGTTGCAGCCCTGCTGCTGACAATGACCGTAGCGGGGGTGTATGCGCGCCGCGCCTGGCAGGCCGCGCAGGTAAAGAAGAAGGCGCCTCCCGTAGTGCCACCGACGGTGCAACAACGCTCGGCGGAGTTTTCCTTCTCCAAGGTGGAGCAAGACCGCACGCTGTTTACGGTGCGCGCCTCCCGCGCCACCGAGTTCAAAGAAGGCAGCCGGAACCTGCTGGAAGATGTCTGGATCACT
>QHYU01000012.1 GCA_003224235.1 Acidobacteriota bacterium | reverse complement strand
ATGGAGGATATGCGGAAGTGATAATCGCTGAAGCGCGCGGCATCGCTTCCATTCCTGACGGGCTCAGTTCCGTAGATGCCGCCCCTCTCCTCTGCGCGGGTATCACCACCTACAACGCTCTTCGCAACGCCGGCTTGCGCGGTGGAGATCTGGTCGCCGTGCAGGGCATTGGTGGCCTTGGGCATCTGGGTGTCCAGTTTGCGCGGCACATGGGATTCCGTACTGTCGCAATCGGGCGTGGGCGCGAGAAGGAAAAGCTTGCGAAAGATTTGGGCGCGCACGTCTACATCGATACTGCCGTCGACGATGCCGCAGCGGTACTGCAGCGTATGGGCGGGGCCAGAGCGATTCTGGCAACAGCCACCAGCGGCGATGCGATGGGGCCGCTTGTGTCCGGTCTTTCAGCCCGCGGGAAACTCATCGTGGTCGGTGTACCGCAGGACCCGATCCAATTGAATGCGTTCCCGCTTGTCTTTGGAGGGCGCTCGATCTACGGGAGCCTGACCGGCACGCCGATTGATGCCGAGGACACCCTCGCCTTCAGCGTCCTGGAGAATATCCGCCCGATGATCGAGACAGTTCCTCTCGAACAGGCTGCTGATGCTTACGCTCGCATGATGCAAGGCAAAGCGCGGTTCCGCATGGTGCTGGTTACAAAGGAGGGAGTCGCGCGAGGGGCATCGGTCAACGGATGAACGGCTTTGCCGCAAAACAAGGGAGAATCGGAGGCTACCCTGCGCGAATTAGTTCCAAGCTGAATGGGAGGACTAGCAAATTCGGATGGTTGCAAGCCAGGGAATTGAACAGTCGAAGCCAGCATACCCAAGCGATTAAATTGAGGAGAGTTGGAGAGCCCAGGCTGGGTTAGGCAAATTTCGAGGAACTTAAGTTGAATTTTCGGCGTGGGCGGAGTTACTCGATTTGCTCGGCGATCAGATGATCGCCTTGGACGCGCACACCGATGCCCATCGGCGGGCGGATGCCACCGCCGTGCACCACTTCACCGCGAGCCCAGGTCCCGCCCGGCACGCTGCCCATGTGCAAGGGATCATAGAGTATTCTGTTGCAGGGGTCGGCGACCATCGGGTAGCGGGCGCGATAGCCATATTGGCTCTTAAGCTTAGCGAGGTCGGTGACATACTCCAGTTCACATCGCCCGTAAGGCGCCTGCAGCGAAAACGCCCAGTAAGACGCGCTGCGGTTAGCGGCCCCGCCCGGCAGGCGCACCACGATCGCCACCACAAGTTCGTTGGTGAACCGCTTGTGTAAGAAAAACCTTTTTGCCGACCACGGCCTCGCCAACTCGGCGAGCGTGGCCACTCGGGCCGAGCCCTCGGGTGCCGGTGCGGAAACATGCTGCGTCTCGACTTCGGGGGCTGGGGACTTGGCCGTCGCGCGGGGGCGGCCCAGCGTCCACCAAGCCACAACGGCGCCAACTGCCAACGCTCCTGCCAACGGCACCGCAATGCGCAGGGCAAGTTTCCAACGTCGCGGGCCGCCGGTCTCTTCCGCGGGCGGCTTCGGAACGGAGACGCCGGGAATCTGCGGCATCGCCGGCTTGAAACGATTCGGGTTCTGTGCGAAGTCGGCCCCCATGCTCAGTATTTCCTCATGTGGATTTCCCTGCCGCCCTGCTTGTAGGTCACTTCATCCATGAGCCGATTGATGAGATAAATCCCGCGCCCATGGTCGGAATAGACATTCTGGTCCTTGATGGGGTTTGGGAGCGAAACCGGGTCGAATCCCTCGCCTGGGTCGCGCACCACGATGAGCATCCCGTTTTCTTCATCACAGGCCACGCAGCACTGCACCTGTTTGCCGGGGTCGTTCTTGCACCCGTGGATGATGGCATTGGCGAGCGCTTCCCGCAGAGCCATTTCGATGGCGTACTCCTTGCCCGCGGCGTACCCCATCTGGCTGACGAGCTTCATCACGCCATCCACGACAGGCGAGATGGAATTGATGTCGGCGGCGAAGGTAACCTCGAAACGCACGATAAAACTCCCGGTCTCAGATTCGCAGCGTGCTGCGATTTCTTTGGTCATGGGCTGCCTTTCCGGTCCACACGCAGCAGCCACCGCGCAGCCCGCGCTGGTAGCTCCTGCTCGCCGCGAGGATGCGCGAGCGGCACAACTTGTCGAGAGCAGCGGGCTTGGCCGCAACACTAAGGCGCGGAGGGGCGACCGACAAGGCGCAGGGGTTGGCAAGCGTGGACATGGCAGCAGGGATCAATCGGGGTTCGACACCCGCACCGAATGGTGTCGGAGATACTCCTGAAGATTGGACAGGCCGAGTAGCAGCTCCAGCACTTTCAGCCGTTGCATTGGGCTGATCGTGAAGCCGTCCTGGGAGAGCGACTGCACAGCGAATTCCGCGCCATCTACAAGCCAGTCCATCATGTGGCGGTCCAACGCCTGGCCCGTTTGGCAGAGCGACTGCGCTGCGTGTAAGCGCAGGGAAGCCTGCTCAACAAAGTGGTCAAAGCAGAGCATTTCCTGAGTCAGGGAAGGTGGTACATGCTCTCCGCATCCATCTATTCCGCAGGAACTCAGTGCGGTTGACACGACAGCACACCTCCGCCGTTGTTGGTACAAGCGGGTGATAGGGGTGCAAGCAGCCTGCCAGTCGCTCAGGCCGGCACTGCACTGCAAGGGAAGTAGTTAGGCCATCGGGGCCGACTCCTCCTCGAGTGCTCCTGCCTAGGCGGGGTAGAAATCTCCCCCTGTGGGAAGTGCGACGCTTGCCTAAAAATCGGCGGGCAGCTTTGCCAGGTTGAAAAGGGAAAGAACGCGGCAGGCGCAGCCCTCGCCCCATTCTTTCCGGAGCGGCAAGGGGCGCAAAAAATAAAAAGGGCCGCTCCTCCCATCCTGTAGCCCAAGGCTTGGGCACCAGGATCGGGTGACGGCCCTTTCACTCGAGGAGGGTACGACTAAAAGTTGAAAACGAGACCGCCCTTGATCTGGAAGCTGTGCTGAAACGTGCTGAAGAAACGCGTGGCGAGATAGTCGCCCTGCGCTCGCAGATGGGTCCGGGGACCCAGCTTCCAGTCGGCGCCGCCACCCGCCACCAAGCCAAGCGCATTCGCACTGCCGGGCCCCGAGGTCTGCGTGAATCGGAAGTGGCTTCCTCCCGCCAAGCCGTGGACCCACAGTTCGATCCTGGAGTCGGTGCGGCGGGTCAGATGCGGCCCGCCACCATAGAAGATCATATGGGCGGCGGGATTCAGATTTTGAGGTATGGGGCCGAAGGTGACACCGTTCGGGATGCTCCCGAAGTCGGCGCCCACGTCCCCCTCCAGCCCAAACCAGGAGTTCAAAAACCTTGTGGCAGAGGTATTGATGCCATGCATCTGGAAATATCCGCCGGGAGTGCGGAACCGGGTGTATTCGTAGGAGACGGCAACCTGCCAGGAGAAGTATTCATTGAAGGCGGGGCGCGCGGGGCTGACCGCGGCACTCGCCGGACTGCTGCCGGCCGCGCTCACAGCGTTGCTGGCTGCCAGCGTCGGAGCAGAATCCTGCGCCGCTGCGACGCCTGAAAAACATAGCACTGCCCCACACAGTGCCATAAACTTTCGCATTGGATGACCCTCCAGAGCTCCCAAGATGCTCTATTCTTCCTTGACACCGAAGAGCGTGTCCATGCAAAAGGCGAGGGAGTTTTCGGGGCAGTTAACACCTTCTATCACTCATCTGGGACCTCAAGGGCCAAACGAGGCGAAAGCGTGACGTGGGCTACAAGCGCAGTGGCAGGAGCTTGGGGACGCACAAGGTGCGCATGGATTGTTGCAGCGTAAATCTGCCCTACGCTGCTCTACCGTGACATTTCTTGTACTTCTTTCCCGAACCACACGGGCAAGGGTCGTTGCGGCCGATCTTGGCGCCGGTGCGGACCGGGCGGGGCGCCTCGGCCTGTGCGGGGCCGGTCTGGTACTGCAGCTCCTGCTGCTGGCGGCGCTGGCGGCGTTCGATCTGGCGGGCCTCGTCTTCGGGCCGGGCAGGCTGGATGAGGAACAGATAGCGCACCGTTTCCGTGTCGATGCGCGCCATCATATCCTCAAACAGCGTGAAGGCTTCCTTCTTGAACTCGACCAGCGGGTCTTTCTGACCGTAACCGCGCAGGCCGATGCCTTCCTTGAGGTGGTCGAGGGTGAGCAGGTGGTCCTTCCACTGCGTATCGACAATGTCCAGCACGATGCGGCGCTCCAGCCAGCGCATCATCTCCGGCCCGAAAAGTTTTTCCTTTTCTTCGTAGCGCTTCTTGACGGCTTCAATCAGCGCGCCGACCAGTTCGTCGTGGTTCAGCTTGGCGGGATCGATGTCCGCGGACTTGATGTCCAGGCCGAACTGTCCCAGGACTTCGTTTGCGAACTGGGTGGTGTTCCACTCGTTGGGATGCTGTTCGCGTGGACAGAAGGTATCCACAAGCTCGCCGGCAATGTCTTCGGCCATGCTTAGCACGTATTCCTTCTGGTCCTTGCCTTCCAGCGCGGCGCGGCGGATGGCGTAGATCGCCTCGCGCTGCTTGTTCATCACGTCGTCGTACTCAAGCAGGTGTTTGCGCGCCTCAAAGTTCTGCGCCTCGACGGCCTTCTGCGCGTTCTCGATGCGGCGGGAAATCAGCCCCGACTCGATCGGCACTCCTTCGGTCATCCCGAGGCGGTACATCAAAGCCTTGACGCGCTCGCCGCCGAAGATGCGCAGCAGGTCGTCCTCCAGCGAAAGGAAGAAGCGCGACGACCCCGGGTCGCCCTGGCGCCCAGCGCGCCCGCGGAGCTGATTATCGATGCGCCGGGCCTCGTGCCGCTCAGTTCCCAGAATGTGCAGGCCACCCTGCGCGACCACTTCGTCGTGCTCGGCGCGGCACTGCTCGGCAAACTGCTCGTAGATGGGCTTCCACTGCTCGAGTGGCGCCTGGAAGATCTTGCCCTCGTGCTGAAAAAGCACCAGATTCGGGCTGGAGCCGTCGCCGGGACCGTCCGAGCCCTTGGCCCCGTTCCCGCCAATCACCGCCGGAGCCGCCGCATACGGCATGGCGATTTTGTTCTTCAAGCAGTATTCCCGGGCCATGGCTTCGGGGTTGCCGCCGAGCAGAATGTCTGTGCCCCGGCCGGCCATGTTGGTGGACACGGTGACGGCGCCCTTGCGCCCGGCTTGCGCGACGATCTTCGCTTCCCGCTCGTGCTGCTTGGCGTTGAGCACCTGGTGGGGAACGCCGGCTTTCTTAAGTAGTTCGGACAGATGCTCGGACTTTTCAATCGAGATGGTGCCCACCAAAACCGGCTGGCCGCGCTCATGGTACTGCCGGAGGCCGCCGACGCGGGTGTCGTCTTCCTGCAGGATGCCGCTGACCACAGCTTCGAATTTCTCCGTCTCGGTGCGGTAGACCACGTCCGGGTGCTCGTGTCGAATTAGCTGGCGGTTGGTGGGGATGGCCACTACATCGAGGTTATAGATCTTGATGAACTCGGCCGCTTCGGTTTCTGCCGTGCCGGTCATCCCGGCGAGCTTCTTGTACATGCGGAAATAGTTCTGGAAGGTGATGGTGGCCAAGGTCTGGTTTTCGCGCTCGATCTTGACGCCTTCTTTGGCCTCCACGGCCTGGTGCAAGCCGTCGGACCAGCGGCGGCCGGGCATCTGCCGGCCGGTGAACTCGTCAACGATGATCACCTCGCCGTCCTTGACCACGTAATCGACGTCGCGCTTGTAGAGCGTGTGGGCGCGCAGCGCCTGATAGACGTGGTGGATCGTTTCCATGTGCGCCGGGTCGTAGAGGTTGCCCAGGCTCAATAGGCGCTCGCATTTGCTGATGCCCTCTTCGGTCAGCGTGGCAGTCCTGTGCTTCTCGTCCAGGGTGAAGTCAATATCCTGGATGAGCTTGGGAATGATCTTGTCAATGCGGTAGTACTTGTCGGTGGACTCTTCCGCCGGGCCGGAAATGATCAGCGGGGTGCGCGCCTCATCGATGAGGATCGAGTCCACTTCGTCCACGATGGCGAACTGGTGGCCGCGCTGGACGCAGTCTACAAGGTCATACTTCATGTTGTCGCGGAGATAGTCGAAGCCGAATTCATTGTTGGTGCCGTAGGTGATGTCGGCGGCGTAGGCCGCGCGGCGCTGCGTGTCATCTAGGTCGTGCACGATGACCCCCACAGTCAAGCCCAGCGCCCGGTAGATCGGCCCCATCCACTCGGCGTCGCGCCGCGCCAGGTAATCGTTCACCGTAACAATGTGCACGCCGCGCCCGGCCAGCGCGTTCAGGTACGCCGGAAGGGTGGCCACCAGCGTCTTGCCTTCGCCCGTCTTCATCTCGGCGATCTTGCCCTGGTGGAGCACGGTCCCGCCAATCAACTGGACGTCGAAGTGCCTCATGCTCAGCTTGCGGCGGCCCGCCTCGCGCGCCAGCGCGAACGCGGGCACCAGGGCCGGCTCGAGCGCCGCTTCGAGTTGCTCTTTGTATTGCGGGTCGTCCGACTGGGCGTCGCCCAGCCGCTCGGCCACCTGCGCTTTCAGCTCCTGAGTTTTGGCCAGCATCTCCGCGTCACTCAGGCGCTGCATCTCAGGCTCAAGCGCATTGATGGCCGCGACCAGGGGCATGATGCGCTTGATGTCGCGCTCGTGCTTGGTGCCGATGAACCGGGCCACAACCCGGTCGAAG
>QHYU01000169.1 GCA_003224235.1 Acidobacteriota bacterium | reverse complement strand
TTCTGGGCCTATTGCCACACCGACGAGAACAGCGACCGCGTCGGCGAGCTGGCCTTTGGCACCAACCTCGGGCTCTCAGAGATGATCGGCAACCTGCTGCAAGACGAAAAACTGCCAGGAGTGCACATCGCCTTCGGTGATCCCTACGGCAGCCAGACGCGCGCGGATTGGAAATCCAAAACACACGTGGACGTACTCACGCGGCACTGCGACGTCTGGATTGATGAAGAACCCGTGATCACGAAGGGCCGCTATCTGCTCGACCGGCTGGGCCTGGCGTAACTCCTGCCAGAAGCTATCTCACGAATGGCAAGCCCAAGGGCCGCACTGAACCAAGCTACTTCTGGTTTAATTAGAAAAGCTTGTTGATGTACTCCCACATCTGGTGATGCCAGTACGGCCAATCGTGCCCGCCCTCCGGCCCCCAGTCGTCTAAATGATGCGGGATCCCCCGGCTGGCGAGGATTCTCGACAACTGGTAGGAGAAGGCGCTGTCTTCCCACGGGCCGCTCCCCGTGGCGATGTGGATGTCGCAACTGGCGAGCTGGCTGAGAATCGACGGATCGGAGAGAGTGGAGAGGTAGTCCACCGGATTGTTGAAATAGAAGGTGTCGTCGTACGTCCCATCCATGAATTGCTTCAGATCATAAATGCCTGAGAGGGCGAAGCAGCGCTTAACCACGTCGGGATGTTTGAAGAGCGTGTTTGCGGCGTGGTAGGCGCCAAACGATGCTCCCATCGTCGAGATGGCAATATCCGGGCTGTGGCAATGCGCGCGCACGAAGGGAACCAGTTCCTCGCGGATATAGCCGTCAAATTGGCTCTGGACGTAGCTGCGATGGAACGGGTGCGCGTCCTTGTTATAGAAGCTCTCAAAATTCAGCGAGTTCACGGTAAAGATTTTCACGCGCCCGGCATCGATTAGACCCGCGAGCGCGCCAATCATGCCCTGGTTTTCGTGCTCCCACTCATCGCCCCCGCTGGTGGCGAACGCCAGCAGCGGCGGGCCCCAATGGCCATAGACAACGATGCCCATTTCGCGGCCAAGCCGCGGCGAATGCCGGCGATGGTATTCCTTGTGCATCAGTTCCCTGGCTCACGCAGGTAAGCAGGGACGAAAGTATGCCACTTGAGCGCTTCGCTGCGCCACCCTTCCCTCGCGACCTCTCAATGTCTGCAGCACCTGCCTTCCTGACGGAAGGACCGTCCGGGAGACGCGGGTTGCCCTCCGCCTGCGCCAGGGCAAGCGCGTGTGGTGCAGTCGCACTACAAATCCCGCCGAAGATATGGAACAATTTGCCGGAGACGCGGAGGCTAGAAAATGTGTTTACCCTGCGGGAAATTTGCCGCAGAATACATGCGGGTCTTTGCGAGAGATTACGAAGTAGATGCCCTGTGGTGCTTTGATTGTTGCCCTGACGGAGCAATCTCTACGAGCCCAAGTAATCCCCAGTAGAACTCCGGATTGTGCGGTCAATACAAATGAGCGGCACCGTGGGTTATATAGGCGCATGGAAGAGATTCTGCGTATCACGATAGGCCCGAGCAACGTCTGGCAGGTCGCAGCAGATATGAACTTGGAGGAGGGCCCTTCTTCGCAATTTGCTTTCCCCGATTCGATTGAAGGGCGGTTGCTCCGCCTGACCACGGACGAATTGCTTAGATTGAAATTCGGTGAAGGTGTGGTGGTTGGTGTCAGGGGGAGACGGTATAAGTTCATCCAACTTGAGAAGGACGGCACTTTCAGGCTGCACAAGGATCGGTCATGACCGCAGCGAGCCTTCGTACACGATCCCGGCCCGATGCGAGAGCGAGCTAACACGGAAACGGGAATGACGCAGGAGGTCCGTCATGCAGTGCTTGGGAAGCGATCAGATCACAAATGAAAGGGCAGCAGGGTTTTTTGATGGTGAGGGCATTGCGAGAATCGAGGGGGTCCGTGGAAGCGTGATGTTGCGAATTAAGCTTGCCAAGAAACATGACAGCCACGGGGAATGGTACCTAGAACATTTCCAGAGCCGATGGGGAGGAAAGCTCTATCCAGAGAAGAGGAGGCGTCCGAATCCTCTACATAACCCAGCATCAATGTGGAGCCTCCGCGAAGCCGCGAAAGTCTTGATTTGTTTGGAAGACCTTTCCCCGTTGTATATCAAGTCAGAGGCAGCGCGACTCTGTAGGGAAATGGCCAGGATGTTGGCGGCCCCGCGGCATCGCATAGGTCCAGAAGAAGAGGCCAAACGAAGAGAACTGTATCTGGCGTGTAAGGCTGTAAATCTGCGCGGCCGGGGGGCCCAACGGAGTGAGGAATTGATTGACGTCTCCTACAGGACACCAGCGAGGGGCGGAGCTAAGTTGACTCCAGTTGAATCCAAATAAAGGCGATGACGCAAGGTAGCGCCGTGATTCCGCAAGTTGTAAGAATTGACTCACTGTGTGCCACTTGAGCGCTTCGCTGCGCCACCCTTCCCTCACGACCTCTGAATGTCTGCAGCACCTGCCCTCTTGTCGGTAAGGACCGTCCGGGAGACGGGGGTTGCCCTCCGCGTGCGCCAGGGCAAGCGCGTGTGGTGCAAGTCGCACTACAAATCCCGCCGAAGATATGGAACAATTTGCCGGGGGTGAAAATAAATCATGCCCGTGCCCGGTTCCGCGCAGCAACCTTCTCCCGAGCGTTTTTTCGAGGTAATGAATGCCTACCAGCAGACGGCGGCGCTCAAAGCGGCGATTGAGCTGGACCTGTTTACGGCCATTGGCGAAGGAGCCGAGACTGCGCCAGCACTGGCGCAACGCTGTCGCGCGTCGGAACGAGGCACGCGCATCCTGTGCGACTACCTGGTGGCAATCGGATTCCTGAGCAAGGATGGCAGCCGCTATTCCCTCACGGCCGACTCGGCGATGTTTCTGGACCGCCGCTCGCCCGCATGCATCGCCTCCGCGGCGGGATTTCTCGGCTCGCCGCTGCTGACCGAAGGATTCAAAGACGTGGCGGCTGCCGTGCGGAAAGGCGGCACGGTGATCAGCGAAGAAGGCACCCTGGCCCCAGAGCACCCCATCTGGGTGGAGTTTGCCCGTCACATGGCCCCGATGATGGCGCTACCCGCTGAGTTGATTGCGAAGCTCGTGGGCGCTGCTGAGGGCCGGAAGTGGAAGATCCTGGATATCGCTGCGGGTCACGGCCTGTTTGGCATCACTCTAGCCAAACATAATCCGAACGCGGAGGTTGTGGCGGTGGACTGGCCGAAGGTTCTCGAAGTGGCGCGGACAAACGCGCGGGCGGCGGGAGCGGCTGGCAGGTATCGCACCCTTCCCGGGAGCGCCTTTGATGTCGATTATGGCGAGGGTTACGATCTCGTCCTGCTCACGAATTTCCTGCATCACTTCGATATTCCCACTTGCGAAGGACTGCTGCGCAAAGTCCATGCGGCATTGGCGCCCGGTGGACGGGCGGTCACTTTCGAGTTTGTCCCGAACGAGGATCGCGTCTCGCCGCCCATTCCCGCGAAGTTCAGCATGATCATGCTGGCCACCACGCAACGCGGCGATGCCTATACCTTTTCCGAGTACGAGCGGATGTTTCGCAACGCGGGATTCGCCTCGTGCGAACTGCATCCGCTGCCGCCAACGCCGCAGCAGGTGGTGATTTCGAAGAAATAGATTCCGAGCCCATCCTAGGCAATGCGAGAGGTTACCTATGCGCGATGACACCGTACTGCGGCAGCACCTGGTCGAGTTATTGCGCGGCCGCGACGCCCACGTGAACTTCGACACTGTGATTGCCGGCTTGCCCGCAAAGCTGCGCGGGGCAAAGCCCAAGGGCCTGCCGTTCACTCCCTGGCGGCTGCTCGAACACATGCGCATCGCCCAGTGGGACATTCTGGAGTTCAGCCGGAACCTGAAGCACGTCTCGCCGAAGTTTCCTGAAAGCTACTGGCCGAAAGGCGATGCCCCGCCCGATGCGGCTGCGTGGAAGGCGAGCGTGGAAAGCTTCCGTGCCGACCTCGGAGCGATGCAGGCCCTGGTCGAAAATCCCGACACGGACCTTTTTGCGCCCATTCCGCACGGCCAGGGTCAGACCATTCTCCGGGAAGCAATGCTCATCGCCGACCACAATGCCTATCACGTCGGACAATTGGTGATCCTCCGCCGGCTCCTCGGAGCCTGGAAGGCCTGACGGCATCGCAGTCGCGCTCGATCTGGACGCGTCCTACGCGTTCCGGATGAACTTCGCGGCTATCCAGCCTGCCAGAACCAATACCGCCAGAATCTCCCAGTTGTACTTGTTGCCGTAGGTAGCGGTCGGAAAGTGGTTGCTCAACATGATGAAGACCACCGGCACCACCATATACGTATTGTGTTTGGAGCGTAGCTTGGCCCGCGCGGCCAGGGCGGCGTCGGGTTTCCTGCCTTCTTTGAGTGCGGCGATCATCTGACGCTGCGCCGGCAAGATGCGGATCCAGACGTTGGCCGCCATCAGCGTGCCGAACATGGCGCCAACATGGATGTAGGCCGCTCGACCGCTCAGCACCCGAGTGAGGCCGTAAGCGACGCCTATCACCAGAAGCAATGAGACGCCCGCGAAAAGCGTCTCGGACCTGCCTACGGGCAATTGCCACATGAAGTCGTAAACGAGCCAGGCAACAGTGAGCAAGCCAAGCCCGATGGCGACTCCGGCGCCAACGCTGATGTTGGCTACGCTTTCGTCCACCAGCGCGCCGCCCATGTAGTAGACGATGGTGAGCAAGACCATGCCGCTAATCCAGGTTAGCGCCGCCTCCCACCGAAACCAGTGCAGTTTCCGCGGCAGCAGTTCCGGGACTCTCTGCTTTTCGACCACATAAAAGCCGCCGCTGTGAACCATCCATACCTGCGCTCCCGGGTTCTCTTTTGCGCCGGCCTGCTCCTCGGCGCTCAACTGGCCGTCGAGCCAGGTGAAGAAGTAGGTCTGGCCGATCCACAGGATGCCGGCGAACACGTGAAACCAGCGTACCGCCAGGTTGAGCCACTCGTTGAGGTTGAAGTCCATCGTGATCGGCTAACTCCCCCGGTAAGTGGTGTAGCCGTAGGGGCTCAACAACAGAGGAATATGATAGTGCTGCGCAGCGTCGCGCACGGCAAAGAGGGTCGAGACCTCGGAGTAGAAGCTTGCCACTTTTTGCGCGCGGAAATAGGAGGACACATCAAATGTGAGCCGGTAATTCGCCGGTTCCAGATGCGATCCCGCGGGCAGAAGATTTGCGACACGCCCGTCAGCATCTGTCTTCCCCTTCCCGACCACCTTCCAATCTTTTCCCGCAGAATGGACCTCCAGCACCACTCTGACGCCGCTGGCTGGCCGCCCTATGGAAGTATCAAGGACATGGGTGCTGATTCCGCTCATCGTATGTTAGGCCTGCAAAAGCTTTTGCAGCCGCAGATGGGTGATCCGGCGCTGCTCCTCCGCAGCCATGCGGAGTTCCGCGGCGGGGTCATTCTGGAGGCGTTGTTGGAGAAGCGCAAGCATCTCCTCGCTGCTTTTGCCGGTGGCGCAGACGATGAAGATATAGCCGAAGCGCTGCTCGTAGGCGCGATTAGCTTTCGCGAGCGCGGCCAACACCTGTTCTCGCGCGCTGCGAGTGCCTGACTGTTCTTCCTCCGACCAGCGGCGCGTCTCGGCGGAGGCGTCCTTTGCGGCCGCCTTCTCTCCGATTCTGGGGTGCCGGGTGAACGCCTCGAGCCAATCCTCGCGGCCCAGGTCCCACCAGACGCGGTCGGCCGCATCGAGGAGCCTTCGCATCGCGTCGCCCCCGGTGGGGAAAGGCCGCTGCTGGGCCATGCGGCGCGCCCAGTTCGTCGAACCACAGCACTTCAGCAGCTCGGCCTGGGCTTCTTGCGAAGAAAGAGCGTTCAGGCGCGCAATGCCTTGGGTCAACTCTTGCTCCCGCTCACCGTGCCCATGACCCGCAGGCGACTGACGCCGCCATCCGGATAAATGTTGAAGCGAACGTGCGTCACCCCGCCGGCGTCTTTCAATTCCTTCTCGAAGAAGTGCCGGGTGTGCGGCTGTAACTTGGTGCGCGGCAGGACCTCCACCCACGACAAAGTCGAAAGACCGGATGGGTCCTTAGCTGTCGCCGGAGCGCTCGATGCCTCGAGCTGGCAACTCTCCGGATAATTGCCCTTAAAGTGCGAGGTATCCACCTCCACCCGGCGAATGGCGCCGGAAGTTCCCAGCTTGATGATCACCCAGTCGTGCCCCGGCCCTCTCCGCCGGCGCGTCTCCCAGCCATCGCTCATATTTGCGGCACGGCCGGGCATGATCAGGTTGTGGCGCGAGCCAAAGAACATATCGCTGCAGGCCACCACCAGCCCGCCGCTCTCTACTGCTGCCAGGTCGACCTCGCTCCTGCTGTGGCCAAGTCGAGTCCAGTCCGGCACCACCTCTCCGTACACGCGGAGCCGAGCCACACCGCCGTCTGGGTAAATCTTGAAGCGGAGATGCGTGAAGCGTTGCGGATTATCAATCGCAAATGGGTTCTCAGCGTCGCCGCTGAGGCTCGACTTGGGCAGAAGCTCTGTCCATTGCGTTGACGCGCTCGTCAGTTGCCCCACATCTGGATGCCCGTCGAGTACGCACGCTTCGATCGAGCAGTGCTCGGGGTAATTCCCTTTGAAGTGGGAGGTATCAACGACGACTCCCCGAAGGATTCCCGGCAGCCCCAGCCGAATGATGCACCAGTCGAATCCGGGCGTTCGCCGCCGGCGCGTCTCCCAGCCGTCCATCCATTTTCCGACATCGGTGTACTTACCTTCGATGAAGATGGGTTTGCCGGGCTTCAGCAGGTTTTCTTTTGGGGCAAAAAACTCATCGTTGGCGGCGAGAACGGCTCCGCCCAAGCGCTCGGCGGCGAGATCGATCAATTCGGTGAAGTCCATCAGGGGTTTCCTCGCTTGAGCATCGCCCCAATTGGGCCGGCAGGGAATTGGCCGCCGTCGTAGATTTTCCGGCCACGCAGAAATGTCGTTTCCACGATGCCGCTCAAGACCTCCCCCGCATACGGCGTGAGCTTGTGCCGGTGGTGGAGCATCGCAGAATCCACGCGGAAGGATGCTTCCGGATTCCAGACCACTAGGTCGGCGTCGCAGCCTGGAGAAATGCTTCCTTTGTGGTCCCGCAGTCGGACCAGGCCTGCCGGCGCGGAGCAGAGCCATTTGGCCAATTCCCGCAGACCGTAGCCGCGCCGCTGCGCTTCCGTCCACATCACCGGCAGCCGGAGCTGCAGCGAAGAGATCCCGCCCCAGGCGCGCATGAAGTCACCGAACTCTCGCAATTTTAATTCGGGAGGGCAGGGAGAGTGGTCCGAAACGACCATTTCGATCAGGCCCTCGCTGAGCGCCGCCCAGAGCAGTTCGCGGTTCTCGCGTTCACGAATCGGCGGGCAGCACTTGAACTCGGTGGCGCCGTCGGGGATCTCCTCGGCGGCGAAGCGCAGATAGTGCGGGCAGGTCTCGGCGGTGATCGGCAAACCGTCCTCTCTGGCCTTGCGCAGCAACGGCAGCGCATCAGCCGAGGAATGATGGACGACGTGCACCCATGGACCTGCATGGGGCGTCCCACGCACCGTTCGGGCCAGCCGCTGCAGGAGACGCATGAGAAGCGCCACGGCCTCGTTTTCCGCCTCGCGCGGCCGCGATTCCAAGAAAGTCGAATATCGTCGTGGGTCGCTGGCGGCGCCCGCTGCCTGCTTGCGAAGCGCCTCATCAATCGGGCCGGGCAGCTCGGCGTGGACGATCAGCACCGCTCCGAGAGCTGTTAGCTCCGCGAGCGCGGTCTCCAGGTCCACCTCCGCCACGTGGCAAAACTCATCGACCCCGGAATGGATCAGAAAACACTTGAATCCGAGGACGCCCGCATCCCAGAGGCGCCGCAGTTGCGGCGTATTACCCGGCACCACGCCGCCCCAGAAACCCACGTCCACCCAGCAGTGTCCCTTCGCCGCTGCGATCTTGGCCTCAAGCGACTCGCGTGTGGTTGTCGCTGGAATGCTGTTCAGCGGCATATCCACCAGCGTGGTGACACCTCCGGCTGCGGCCGCGCGCGTCGCCGTCTCGAACCCCTCCCAGTTCGTGCGGCCGGGTTCGTTGATATGCACGTGGGTATCCACCTGGCCAGGCATGACCACCGAACGGCCCGCGTCAAACACTGCACACTCTCCCGGCACTTCATCGCGAGCCTTGATCGCTGCTATGACGCCGTCGCAGACGTGAATCGAGGCCGGATGAACGCCAGCCGTGGTCACAACCCTTTCGCCGCGGATGATTATGTCCGGAGTCATCAGCTTTCGGCGGCTGCCAAACCGCGATGCGATTCGTCTCCGCCATTGTTCTGGAGCTGCAGCAGAAACTCTTCCAGAAGATTTTGCGCCACCCGGAGGCGGTAGGCGGCCGTCGAGCGCATATCGTCAATGGGAGTAATTTCCTGCGCCAGCACCTCTTTCGCGGCGGCGAAAGCGCCGGCACTTACCTTTTGCGATCGCAAGGCCGCTTCGGTACGCGCGCACCGGAGGACAATCGGCGCGACGCTGCCCAACGCCATGCGGATGTCGCGAATCGTGTTGTGTTGCATCTGCGCCGAGCCGGCAAAGCATACTTTGGAGATTGCCTGCGCTTTTCGCGTGCCCACCTTACGGTAATACTGTCGCCAGCCTTGCTTCGTGCGGGGGAGTCGAATGCGCCGGATGATTTCCTCGGGTCGAAGGACCATTGTTTTGTAGCCGGTATGGAAACCTTGATAGGGCACCCAGCGTGAGCCGCGCGCGGAGACCAGTTCGATTTGCGCGTCGTACACCAGCAGCGCGGGCGGGGAATCAGCCGCCGGAGACCCGTTGACGATATTTCCGGCAAGCGTGCCGCGATTCTGAGTGGCGATCCCGCCGGTCTCACGGGCCGCCTGGCAGAGCAGCGGAAATTCTCGCTGCAGGACCGCATGCGCCTGCACCTGTGTGTAGGTTGTCAGCGCGCCGAGCGTCACGTGTTCCGGCGTCACCTCGACACCTTTGAGTTCGGAGAGTTTCCAGATGCTCAGGAACTTTCTGTGCGTCAGTTTGCCGGCCTCAAACAACACCATCAGATCGGTCCCGCCGGCTAGCGGTCTCCACACATCCGGCTCGCGTTCGAGCAGCTCGAGCGCCGCCTCCAGGCTCTGGGGGGCGCGCAACTCGTATGCGGGAACGTACGACCTCACGCCTTCACTCCCGTGGCCTGGCAAGCTCTGACCACAGCCTCGAAAATCTTCATGTAGCCTGTGCAGCGGCACAGGTTGCCCGCTAAGCCCATGCGAATCTCGGTCTCGCTGGGATGCGGCGTGCGCTCGAGCAGGTTCACTGCGGCCATCACCATGCCCGGCGTGCAAATCCCGCATTGCGCCCCGCCACAGGAAATGAAAGCTTCCTGCACAGCGTGCAACTGTTCGCCGGTGGCGATGCCCTCGATGGTTTTGATCTCGCTCCCCGCGACTTGCAGGACCGGCACCAGGCAACTGTTGGCGATCTCGCCGTCGATCCACACCGAGCAGGCGCCGCACTCGCCCTCGCCACAGCCTTCTTTCGTGCCGGTGAGCCGCAACTCCTGACGCAATACGTCCAGCAGCCGCGCCATTGGGTAGGCTTTGAGGCTGAGCGTCTCGCCATTCACCGTGCAGGTGATCTCGGCTTTGTTTACGCGGTCAGGCACGTTCGACTGCTTTCTCTGTCACGGCCAGCGCTTCCATCAGCGACTCGGGCATCACCGGAATGTGATGAATGCTTACCCCTGTTGCGTTTTCAATGGCATTTACGATCGCGGGTGCTGCGCCGTCCATGGGGAGTTCGCCGAGCCCCTTGGCGCCGGCCGGCCCGTATGAATAAGGCAGCTCCTCGAAGAAGACGCGAATTGGCGGCACGTCGACGGCGGTGGGCATGATGTAGTTGGTCATCTGGCTGTTGAACATGCGGCCTTCATTCCACACCACATTTTCGTACAGCGCATATCCAATCGCCTGCGCTACTCCGCCTTCAATCTGTCCCGCGGCCAACACCGGATGAATGACCTTGCCGACTTCCTGCACGGCCACAAAATCGTTGACCTCGATTTCAAACGTTACCGTATCGACGGTCACCTCGGCGACATACACGGCCCAGGCGTACGTCCCGTACGCATCGCCGTAATAGGTGGCATCGTCCCAGTGAATGCCCGGGGGCGGCTGATACTGGCTCGACGATTTCAGCGGGCCGTGCGATTCGATGTAGCGCTTGCAAGCGCGCTCAAACCCTGCCGGCGTATATCCTTCTGGCAAGTATCCGCTGCCGACCAGAGTTTGTTGCAGCCCGAGCGCGGCCGCTTCCACCAGTTTGCCCACCACCATGCAGGTGCGCGAGGCCACGGTGGGGCCACTGTTGGGGACGCTGGCTGTGTCCGGCTTCAATATTTCGATGCTGTCGTAATCCAGTCCCAGGGCGTCCGCAGCGATTTGGGAAAAAATCGTGTTTGTTCCCTGGCCGATCTCTGTGCTGGCGGCTAACACCCGCACGCGGCCTTGGGGCGTCGCCTCGAGCTCGACCACCGACGCCAAATATTGTTCGCCCGAGCCGGTGAATCCGGCGCCATGCATAAATGAAGCGAACCCCATGCCTTTCTTCCGCCGCTGCCCGGAATTCTCGCGGGCGAACCGCGCGGTCTTTGCGTGGTAATCGCTCAATACCAGGGCGCGCTCCAGTAGATGATTCATGTTCACGTTTTCGCGAATCACCTGTCCGGTCGCGGTGGTCTGCCCCGGCTGAATGAAATTGCGCCGGCGAAACTCTTCCGGCGTCAAACCAATGGCGCGCGCCACTCGATTCAAGTGTCGTTCGAGCGCAAAGATGCTCTGCGGCGCGCCAAAGCCGCGAAACGCGCCGTGCGGAGGCGCGTTGGTGGCTACGGCGCGGCTGCGGATGCGCACATTCGGGCAGAAATAAGGGCCTGGCGCGTGGATAGTGCCGCGGGAAAGCACCACCGGGGATAGCGTCGTGTACGCGCCGCCGTCAATCACGAAGTCGATTTCCATGCCCAAGAGTTTCCCGTCTTTGCTGACTGCGGTGCGGTGCCGCGTGCGCGAAGGATGCCGCTTCGTGGTGGCCGCCATATCCTCCGCGCGGTCGTAGATGATCTTCACCGGCTTTCCCGACTTCCAGGCTAGCAGTGCAGCGTGTCCTGCGATCATCGACGGGTATTCTTCCTTGCCTCCGAAGCCGCCTCCAGTCTCCGACTGGATGACGCGAACCTTATCGGCCGGTAAGCCGAACAGCGCCATCAATGCTTTGTGAACGTAATAGGGGCACTGCATCGAGCCCCACACCGTGACGCCCTTTTCGGGAATGGCCACCGCGATCATTCCGTTCGTTTCGATGTAGAGCTGTTCCTGGGCGCCGGTGCGGTATTCGCCCTCCACGATAAAGTCGGCACGCGCCCAGACCTCATCCACATTCCCTTTTTCCACCGAATAGGACTTGAAAAGGTTGTCCTCGCCCCAGATGATTTCTTTCTTGTTGAGCGAGTCTTCGATGGTAAAGGTTGGTCTTAGGGCCTCGATCTCGAGTTGCACAGCGCGTCGAGCCTCTTCGAGCAGATACTTCTCCGGGTGCGCCAGCAGGACGACAGGCTCTTCGGAGTGATTGACCGCGCCGTCGGCCAGATACGGCTGGTCATGCGCGATCAGTGCCACGTAATTTTCGCCGGGGATATCTTTCGCCGTGACAATCGTGAATTCGTGCCAAGGGATGCCTTCGCCGAATGAGATTCCTTTGATGCGCCCGCGCGGGACGCGGCTGCGGACCGTCGCGCCGTACAACATGCCGGGAAAGACGAGATCGTCCACGTAGCGCGCCTGGCCAGTGACTTTGGCGCGCCCTTCTTTGCGGGGCACGGGCCGACCGATTAGATGTTTTTTCATTTGCGGCGGAATCCTGGTTGGGACCTGCCCTTCGTCAATATTCAATCCGATCGCTCTTCTGTTCCCATGCGCGAAACGCTTCGAGGGCTTCTTCACGCATAAGTTGAATCATGGGAATTCGGCGCGCGGTCGCGGGCAACTTTAATTGTTTGTAGATGAAAGAGTCATCGAATCCCGCGGCGGAGGCATCTTTAGCAGTGCTGGCGTAAAACACTTTGGCTGGCCTGGCCCAGTAGATCGCGCCCATGCACATCGGGCAAGGCTCGCAGGTCGTATAGATCTCGCATCCGGTAAGCTGAAAGTTGCCTAGAGCCTGGCACGCCTCGCGTATCGCCACGATTTCCGCATGTGCAGTCGGGTCGTTCGAGAAGGTCACTCGATTGGTTCCCTCGGCGATGATGGCGCCATCTCTGACCACCACCGCGGCAAACGGCCCGCCTCGCCCGCGGCGCACATTCTCAATGGCCAGCGCGATGGCCTTCTCCATGAACCGGTTCTGCATGCTCCGACCTCTCGCCGGCCCCGATTGTACCGGAACCTCATGCCCACTTAATCTCTGTTTTTCGCTTGAGCTGCGGCTGCGCGCTGGCTGAAAGTCATGGCCGGGGCTGGCGACAAAGAAGGAATGGGTTCCCCGGCGCGATGCTACAATGCCACTCGCATGACTGCCGCGAAGCCACGCGTGCCGGGCGTACTGGTCGTCGGAGACATCAACGTTGATATTTTGGCGCGGATTGAGGCGTTTCCCGCTGCCGGCGAGGACTGCCTGGTGCCGGAACTCGAGCTGCACTGTGGTGGCGTAGGGGCCAACACCGCCATGGCTCTGGCCCATTGGGGCGTTCCGGTGCGCCTATGCGGAACGACGGGGCGCGATAGCTTTGGCGAACTCGCGCTTGGTTTCCTCCGCCGCGAGCGGATTGATGTCTCTTTGGTTCGGCAAAGCGAGCACGCCACGACGGGCCTGATGTTTATCGCCGTCAGCCCAGACGGCCAGCGCACCATTTTCGGAAGTCGCGGCGCCAATACCGAGCTAGTGGCGCCGATGGACGATACCCACTTTCTCGATGGCATACAGGCGGCGCACCTGATGGGTTACAACTTCCTCAGCCAGTCTGGTGCGCAAGTGGCTGAGCGACTGCTCTCGGAGGTGCACCGTCGCGGCGGATGGGTATCGCTCGATGTCGGGATGGCTCCCAGCCGTCAGATTCCTGAAGTGATTTTGCAAGCCGCCGCGAAAGTGGATATTCTCTTCGTCAGCCAGACGGAAGCCACTGCGCTGACGGGGCAGCGGGACAACCCGAGCGTTTTTGGCGCGCTCGAAACGCGCGGGGTTCGCGAAGTGGTGATGAAGCTGGGCGAGCAGGGGTGCTTGTTTCGAGAGAATGGCATATTGCGCGAGGCACCCTCATTTGCGATAGCCGCGGCGGATAGCACGGGCGCTGGAGACGCCTTTGCCGCCGCCTTCATTCGCGCGCGCTTGCACGATTGGCCCGTCGCCGAGGCTGCGCTGCTGGCCAACGCCTCTGGAGCAGCCGCCGCATCGGTTGTCGGAGCCGGCGAAAGAATGCCCGCGCCGCCGCATATTCTTCGCGTGCTCCGCGCAAATCGCCTCGCGACGCCCTGGGACGCCTTGCGCATCTGTGTCCTCGAACGCTTGGAAGCTGAATTGGGCTTGAAGGAATCCGCCGCCATATCGGGAGGTCGCAAATGAAGCCAGCACCTGAGTGGAAGCAGCAGATGGATTTTCCGCGGCTGAAATCACTCGCGGAGTTTTTCGGCGTGCCCAAGCCGGTCATCGGCATGGTGCATCTGTGGCCCTTGCCCGGAGCCCCCGGCTATACCGGCTATGGCATGCAGACGATCATCGATCATGCGCTGCGGGATGCGGAGGTGCTGGTCCAGGGAGGCGTGGACGGCTTGATTGTTGAAAACATGTGGGACCTGCCTTACTACGTCGGCGCCGGCGTCAAGCCCGAAGCGATGACCGCGCAAGCCGTCGCCGCCGCCGAAGTAGTCAAGAGTTTTCCGCTCCCGGTGGGCATCAATGTGATTCATAACGGCGGCATCGTTTGCCTCGCGATCGCCGTGGCCGCCCGCGCCCGATTCATTCGCGTGTGCATTCTGACCGGGTCGCGACTGTGGGACACCGGCGAGCTCGACCACGGCTGCGCCGCCGACCTGGTGCGCAAGCGCAAGGAGCTTCACGCCGAGGAGATCCACATCTTCGCCGATGTGGACAAGAAGCATTCCGTGTCGTTCCCCGGGCTCGACTTGGCCACACATATCGAATGGACCGAGTTCTACGGCGCCGACGCGCTGATCGTGACGGGGCGAATGACCGGCTCTGCGCCGGACGCGGAGAAAGTTCGCGAAGCTCGGAGCCTGGCCACCCGTCCCATTCTGGTGGGCAGCGGAAGCAACCGGGAGAACATCGGGCCGTTTCTTCAGTATGCCGATGGAGTGATCGTCGGCTCGAGCCTGAAGAAAGACGGCGTCATGCAAAACCCGGTCGATCTCCAACGCGTTCGGGAGTTCATGGACGCCGTGCGCGCCGTCCGAGAAACCTCCGCCGCGCGCCTCTAATTCATGCGGCCCCGGCGAGAGGTGGGGTGGACAGTGTCAGCCGGACAGTAATATTCGGGGGCGCGGATTGCAACGCTAGGTTCGTTGAACGGCGGCCTCGCTCCTGTGGGTGGCGTAGTACCACTCCCAGGTGCGGCGCAAACCCTCTTCGAAGCCCACACGGGGCTCGTAGCCTAGAATGGTGCGGGCGAGTCCAATGTCTGCTTGGGAGTCGCGGATGTCGCCCTCCCGCGGGGGATCGTACCTGGGATTGGCGCGCTTGCCGGAGATCTTCTCCAGCAACCGGAGCGTGTGGTTGAGGGTGTAGCGGCCGCCGGTGCCGACGTTGAAGACCAACCCCGAGGCGTTGGGCGCCTCGCAGGCAAGCAGATTCGCGTTCACGGCATTCTCAATGTGAGTGAAGTCGCGCGACTGCTCGCCGTCGCCGAACACCACAGGCTGCTCGCCCTCAAGCAGCGCGGCGCAGAACCGGGAGAGCACGCCAGAGTAAGGCGAGCCAGGGTCCTGCCGCGGCCCGAAGACGTTAAAGTAACGCAAGGAGACGTTTTCCACTCCGTAGACCTGGCCGAAGACCCGCAGGTAAAGCTCTCCAACCAGCTTGGAGATGCCGTAAGGCGAGATGGGCGCTGGCGGCATCGTCTCCACCTTCGGGAGTGTAGGCGTTTCGCCGTAGGCGGAGGAAGAGGCGGCGAAGACCACGCGGCGCACCTTGGCGTCGCGCGCCGCCACGAGCACGTTCAGCGTGCCGTCCACGTTGATGCGGTTGGTTTCCAGGGGTTCTTTTACCGAGCGTGGCACCGAGGTCCGCGCCGCCAAGTGGAGAACGTAGTCCACACCGCGACATACTTTTTGCACCGCATCCGGGTCGGTGATACTGCCCCGAATGAATTCGATTTTGTCGGCCACACCAGCAAGATTGGCTTCCTTGCCGGCTGAGAGGTCGTCCAGCACTACAACGCTGTGGCCGCGTCGCACCAGTTCATCCACAGTATTTGAGCCGATGAATCCGGCGCCGCCCGTCACCAGGTAGCGCATTTTGCGAATTCCTCCTTTAGAAGGGGCTTTTTCACTCGGCGGTTGTTACAGGTCTGCGGGCAAAGAGGGACCTTGGTCCCCCAGCGGGGGTCCGGTGAGTGTGCGCGAGCGAAGCCATGGCGCATATCCTGCTTTTTGGTTACTCTTCACTATAGCGCAAAAATCGGGCGCCAGAAAATGTTTCCGCCTGGGATTGTCCGAAGGGGCAACGATCACCAGGTCAGTCGCCTTCCAAGGAGGAGTATGAATCCGGCCCGTCGCTCCTGCCAGCCTGCTGTTGCAGCTACCCTGCTGGTGTGTGCCGCGCTCGTGCTTGCTTCGGCGATTGCGGCAACTTACAGGGATCTCACTCCGCCGCAGGGCAAGAAGAAACGCCCGGTGGCCGCGAACGGAGTGCCCGCTGCCAAGCCCGCGGAAGCGCATATTCCGTTCCGTGCCGGGGAGAAGCTCGATTATCGCATTCTATGGTCGAAATTCTTCGTAAACGCAGGGACCGTGCGGCTCGCCGTGATCGAGCGCCGGCCCTTTCATGGCAAAGAGGCCTGGCACTTCCAGGCCCAGGCCCATACGATCGATACTGTGCGTATGCTTCTTGCGCTCGACGATCAGTTTGATTCCTATAGCGAGCCAGGCGCGATGGTCGGCTTGCAATATGAAATGTACCTGCGCGAGCAGGGGAAGGAGCAGAATTCCGTCTTCCGGATGACTAGCGAGGGCACTCCGGCGCCGGGCTCAGGTTCGGCCGTCCGGGTGCTCCCGGGAACGCGCGACCCTTTTGGGCTGGTTTTTTTTCTGCGCGCGGTGGACTGGCAACGCAGCAGGAAGGTGCATTGCCCTGTCTTCGACGGCAAGAAACTGTACGAAGTGATGGCTCGTTTGGAGCTGGAGCGCGGGGAAGCGCGCGTTCCTGCCGGCGTCTATGCGGCCTCGCGGATTGAGGTGCGCGTGTTTGAGCGCGGCACCGAAGTGCCGCAGACACGCTTTTGGCTCTGGCTGGCGCATGACGCCGCGCGCACGCCGGTTTTGCTGGAGGCTGAAATTCCCTTCGGAGCGGCACGGGTGGAGTTGACCCGAGCAGAATAACGGTCTTACGCCTACGGCCGAGCGCGAGCTTCCGAGGTGCTGGGCGTCCAGTCCTCCGGCGGGAAAGCAATGTGCCAGAAGTGGGGCGCGGGCTGCGTGAACTCCACCCCGACCTGGACTTTTCCGTTGTCCGGGAGCCCCAGGAAGACCACTTTGCAGGACTGTTGCTGGTGCGATCGCTGATTCTCCAGCAGCAGCTCCTGCCCGGGTGCCACCTTCGTCGCCAGGGAAATCAGCGCGCCGTGGGCATTGATTACCAGCGTTGACGTCTCTTCCCGGAAGGAATTCTTATCTTATCGGGTGTCTCCCCCTGAACGACGACAGAAACATTCAGTAGCAAGCGCTGGCTGCGGCGCTTGGACTCCGAGCCATACTGATTCATGAACTTACGCTAGGCCAGCCGCTCGCACGTGGCAATGGGACTACCCTCAATCAGTAACTCTATTCGCCGCGAGAATCTGCCACTCGGAATTGCATCCTGAGTTCAGCCGTGCTGGGGCTGAAGCTCGGTGCTACAAGGACTTTGCCTTTCCCGCCACCCGGGGACTGGATTTGCCAAGATGAATCTGCTCGACCAGCGAGCAGACGATGTGGCCGATAGTCATGTGGCTTTCCTGAATGCGCTGCGGGTCGCGCGAGGGTACGTTGAGCAGTAAATCCACCTTGCCGACCAGCGCTCCGCCTGATTCCCCGGTCAGGGCCACTTGGAAAGCGCCGCGGCGGGCGCCCGCCTCCACGCCGCGCACAATATTGGGGCTGTTGCCGCTGGTAGAAAGCGCCACCAAAACGTCGCCCGGCGAGACGAGTGATTCGATCTGCCGCGCGAAGACGTGCTCGAAGCCGTAGTCGTTGCTCGCCGCGGTCAGCACTGACGGATTGGTGGTTAGCGCCAGCGCTGCCAGACCTGGCCGGTCGGCGCGCAGCCGTACGACTAGCTCGGCGGCCATGTGCTGTGCATCAGCGGCGCTGCCTCCGTTGCCGAAGAACACCAGCTTTCCACCCTCCCCCAGCGCCGCTGCAGCCTTCACGGCAAATTCCTCGATCCGCGTCAGCAAGTCTTCCGGGAAGCTCTGCTTCACGCGGCAGCTTTCCTGGAGTTGCGCGCGGATTTCTTCCCGGTGTGCGCCCATGGCCGGCTCAGCAGAGGACGATTTTGTGGCGCTGGCGGGGGATGCGTCGGGTGGCGTTGCGGGTATCAATCACCAGTTGTGCAGCTTCGACGATCGCGGGGTAGTCGTAGCTGCTGTGGTCAGTGGCAATCACCACGCAGTCGTAGCTGGCCAGCACCTTGGGCGTCAGCTCGACCGAGCGCATCCCCGAGTAGTCGTAGTGACGCATCTTGTGCAACTGCGGGAAATAGGGATCGTTGTACTCCACCTGGGCGCCGCGCTGGCCCAGCAACTGCATGATCTTCAGCGTGGGCGATTCCCTCAGGTCGTCCACGTCCTTCTTGTAGGCCACGCCCAGCACCAGGATGCGTGAGCCCATCAGACTCTTCTGGTGCCCATTCAGCGCGGTGGCGATGGCGTCCACTACGTGATAGGGCATGGCGGTATTGACCTCGCCGGCCAGCTCGATGAACCGCGTGGCGAAGTCGTACTCCCGCGCCTTCCAGGACAGGTAGAACGGGTCCACCGGGATGCAGTGGCCGCCTAGGCCCGGCCCGGGATAGAAGGGCATAAAGCCGAACGGCTTGGTGGCCGCCGCGTCGATCACTTCCCAGATGTCGATGCCCATGCGCAGCCCCAGCATCTTCAACTCGTTCACCAGCGCGATGTTCACGCAGCGGAAGATGTTCTCCAGCAGCTTGGTCATCTCCGCCGTGCGCGTCGAACTGACCGGCACCACCCGCGCCACAACCTGCGCATACAGCGCCGCCGCGGCGCGCCCGCTGGGCGGGTTCACCCCGCCCACCACCTTGGGAATCTGCGCCAAGCCGAACTGCTTGTTGCCGGGGTCTTCGCGCTCGGGCGAAAACGCCAGGAAGAAATCGGTGGCCACGTTCTGGGCGTCATGCCCATTGGCGATGGGGCAGCGCAGCCCGCTCTGCTCCAGGATGGGTAGCACCAGCTCTTCGGTAGTGCCGGGGTAGGTGGTCGATTCCAGCACCACCAACTGGCCACGCCGCAGGTTCGGGCTGATCGCCCGCGCGGTCTGCTCGACATAGCTGAGGTCTGGCTCGCGCCGCTCATCGAGCGGCGTGGGCACGCAGATCAGCACGGCATCGAGTTCCGCGAGGCGCTGGAAGTCGCCCGTGGCGCCGAACTGTTCCGAGCGGACGAACTGCTGGATCTTGGCACCCGGAATGTGCTCGATGTAGGTCTGGCCCTGGTTGAGCTTCTTGATTTTGGCGGGATCAGTGTCAAACCCGAGGACGCTATGGCCGGCCTCGGCAAAACGCAAGGCCAGCGGCAGCCCCACGTAGCCGCACCCGATAATGCCCACCTTCAGTGGCGCGCCCTGGAAGAATTCCGGCTTGCGCTCTGTGACCTTAGCGGTCTTCGATGCTCGTCTTCTACCCGCGGTTTGTATAACGGTTGGTGTCATGGTTTACCTAACGCTTTGTCTCGTAGTGGTCTCTGGACCCCATCGGTAGCGCGTCGGCCCGTCGGGGCCATTTCCCTCGCGCCCGCAAGACGCCCGACTATAACAGGAATCCTGACACCGAAAAAGCCGACCGCGCCGTGCCTGTGCGCAAGCGGCAAATATAACCTGCCTTGGGCATGAGCTTTCAGCAAGAGGCAGTTTCCGTCTTGCCAGATTTGGAGCGGATGGAAAAACAATGCCGCGCAACCATACCTGTTCTGCCTCAGAATGAGCGGAGGCATAGGGCCTGAGTGTCAGCAATCTACCGGGAGGGCACAGCGCCTTTACATCGCGATGACCCACGGCTACAATCCCCCGCCGACCATGTCCAGCACGCAGGCCACGATCGAAATGCACCACACGGCTTCCGCGGCTTTCGACCACCAACTGCTTTCCATCGTCGTGCCGATTTACAACGAACGGGCGACCATTGAAGAGATCATCCGCCGCGTGCAGGAGACCCCCCTGCGCAAAGAAGTCATCCTCGTGGATGACGGTTCGACCGACGGCACCCGCCACTGGCTGCTCGAGATGCAGCAGCGGCAGGCGGCGGGCGAGCGCGAGGCCGAGATCTTGGGGGGACGCGCGCACTTGCGTCTGGATAACCTGCACTTCCTCTTCCAGGAGCGAAACCAGGGGAAAGGCGCGGCGCTGCGCCGGGGCTTCGCCCAGGCGACAGGAGACATCGTGCTGGTGCAGGACGCGGACCTGGAATATGACCCGCGGGATTACGGCAAGTTGCTGGAACCCCTCCTCGACGGGCGGGCGGACGTGGTGTATGGCTCGCGGTTCCTGGGCGGGCCACAACGCGTGCACTACTTCTGGCACTATGTGGCTAACAAGATGCTCACGCTGCTCTCCGATATGCTCACCAATTTGAACCTGTCCGACATCGAGACGTGCTACAAGGTGTTCCGCCGCGAAGTGCTGGCCGGCATCCGACTCAAGTCCAATCGCTTCGGTTTTGAGCCTGAGATCACCGCCAAAATCGCCAAGGGCAAATGGCGCGTCTATGAAGTGCCCATCTCCTATTCCGGGCGGACGTACGAGGAAGGTAAGAAGATCACCTGGCGAGACGGCGTCCAAACTCTGTGGTGCATCCTGAGGTACAAGATTCTGGATTAGAGCCGCGCGTAACCATAGCCCTGGTTGACGCACACGGCCGGATACGCTTCGCGCCAAGTAAGTCATCCTCGACCATCCAGTCACAGCCCGCCAGGCGACTCTCCGGTCTTCAACTGATACTTGGGGATGAATCAGGCGGACTTTCTTGGGCAAGCACCGCAATAGCTATGAACTTGACGCACGGCTGGCGCCGCGCGCTCAGGAGGGCCGCGCCTGCATGGAAAGAAGAATCAAGTCGGCGCGGCGCCGCACGCCGAATTTCGAGAGAAGATTGGAGACGTGGAACTTTACGGTTCGTTCGGAGATGTGCAACCGGTCTGCAATTTCCTTATTGGCAAGGTTCTCCAGCAAGGAATCGAGGACTTCTTGTTCGCGCCGGCTCAGGCCGGTGGTTCCCCGGAGCCGGCGGTTGCCTGGAACGCTGTTCAGGATGGTATCCACGAAGCGGGACAACACCGACCGCGGCACCCAATAGCCCCCGCGCGCGATGTTCTCCAGGGCGCGACGCAACTGGCTGGGGGCCTCGGCGTAGGTGATCAGCCCCTTGGCACCCAGACGGAGAAGAGGAAAGCTATTGTTCTCGTTGAATTTTTCGGAAACCACCAGCAGGCGGGCCGAAGGGAAATGCTCCAGCAGGCTCACCACGATGGCTTCGGTGGCCGACCGATGGCCCATGGCATCCACAACGTAGACCGATGCACGGGGCAGGGTGAGCCGAGCAATGTCTGGAACCAGCGTGGGTTCCAACCGCCGCGTCGCCAGAAGAAAACCGGGCCGTGCAAGCAAGCGCTGAAATTCGGCGAGAACCAATGGGTGGTGCGAGAGCAGGCAAATCGTGATGCGCCGAGATGGGCTTGCCTTAGCCACCACCTCGCAAGCTACTGGATTTACTGTATAGGGGCAAGTCACTTGTGCGGCACAAGCGATGATTTGTTAAATGGCCATCGCATCCTAGGCCCAGAGGTTGGCACGCTGACCCTGATCTCGTTGGAAAAAGCTCGAGCCTTCCAGAACCAGGACTTCGCTTGTGGAAGCAGGTTGCGCTACGGCGCCGCCTGGCGATCTTCTCCGTAACCGAACGGAAACTTCTGCTTCCAGGCCCAGGCGGATTCGACGATGGTGGAGAGGCTGGAGAACTGAGGCCGCCATCCCAAGACGCGTTCTGTCTTCTGCGAGCTGGCCACCAGAATTGCTGGGTCCCCTGGGCGCCGACTGGCTTCCACGACGGGGATGGGGTGGCCGGTGACGCGGCGCGCGGTTTCGAGCGCCTCGCGCACCGAGTGGCCTCGATTGCTTCCGATGTTGAAGACATGGCCGGAGATGCGTTCCAACTGGTCCAGGGCCAGCACGTGGGCTTCGGCAATATCGAACACGTGCACAAAATCTCGGATGCAGGTGCCGTCGTGAGTCGGGTAGTCGGTCCCGTTGATGGGGAAATTGGGCCGCTGGCCCAGCGCGACTTGAAGAAGGATCGGGATCAGGTGGGTTTCCGGGCGGTGGTCCTCGCCGCGTTCGCGCGTGGCGCCCGCAGCATTGAAGTACCGCAGGCAGGCATACTGAAGGCCAGTGGCAGCCCCGCAGTCCTCCAGGATTCGCTCAAAGGTCAGTTTGGTGTGCCCGTAGGGATTAATGGGCGCGGCCTGATGTTCTTCGGGAATGGGGGCGATTTTGGGTTCACCGTAAATCGCGGCGCTGGAGGAAAAAATGAGCTTCTTGACGCGGTGACGGACCATGGCATCGAGCAGTTGGATGCTGTTGGCGACGTTGTTGACGTAGTAGGCGCTGGGCTTTCGGACAGACTCCTCGACCAATGCGAAGGCCGCGAAGTGCATCACCGCCTCGATCTGGTGAGCGGCAAATAGCCGATCCAAAGCCTGGCGATCCGCCAGATCGCCCTCGAAGAAGACGGCTGATTGGGGCACGGCTCGGCGGTAGCCCACGGATAGGTTATCGAAAACGAAGACGGCGTGGCCGTGAGTGATCAAAATCTCGGCGCAAACACTGCCGACATAGCCAGCCCCGCCCGTCACCAGAATATTCATCACCTGCTCCTTGGCCTGCGACCACCGTCCTCTTCGGAATCAGACTGCAATCCCAACCTGGAGGCATCACGATAGAAACATTCTCCCGCCGCGTCAACCCGCTGCGCCGCATGAGCGCCCTTCAGGGGCGACAAAGGGACTTTGTGGCATCGCAGGCAGCGAGAGCGTTTGTCCTCCGCCCGGAGATAATCTCTCGCTGTTCTGAGGCGCATTCGGTAGTCAATCCGTTAACGGTTCGCTTTCTAGTCCTCTGGACAGGCGACCTCAGCTTCATTGGGGCGCAAACTAGGTCCGGGGTTAATTAGGACAAAAACCTAAAAGCAATCTGCCCGGAGGCTCGACTCGGGTTTTCGCTCCCAGCCGAGAACCGCTGTGCTCAGTCTCTTGGCTCACGCGCATGAGGTGAAGGATGAAGTCTTCCCGGTTTCTTCTGTCCCTGGTGATTCTATTGCTGGCGGTGGCGCTGCCCAGCCGGGCTGCCGACGCTCCAGTCATCACTGCGGTGTCGCCCCGGCAAGTTCCCGCAGGGAGCCCAGGTTTCACTCTGGTGGTCCAGGGGCGGAGCTTCGACAAGAGTTCAGTAGTACTCTGCAACGGGTTGGAGCGGAACACGACGTGGATCAGCGACCATATGTTACGGGCCGCTATACTCACGTCCGACGTAGCTAAGCGCGGTGCAATCCACATCGGCGGCCAGAATGACAACGGGACCATCCTGACACTGTATGGCAAGCGATTCGGGCCGACGCAAGGCGGCTCGACAATAACGGTGGGCGGTGGACAGGTTGCCTCTTATCTGCTCTGGTCGGACAGCAAAGTGGCGGTCGCCATTGGCGGAAACGCCGCAACAGGAAGCGTGGTCGTCCACACTTCCGTGGGGGACAGTAACGGCGTTCCATTTACCGTGCGCCCGGGCAATATCTATTTCGCCTCACCGGCGGGCAGCGACACCAATCCTGGAACTTTCGCCGCGCCATTTAGAACCCCGGTAAAAGGCAAGAACGCCCTGGCTCCGGGCGATATCCTCTACCTCATGGACGGCATCAGCACCTCGGTGATCGACAACTTTGGCGCTGTCCTCAACCTCCGCAGTAGCGGCGCTCCGGGCTTGCCCAAGGCGATTGTCGCCTACCCGGGCGCGTCCGTGACGCTTGGCTCGGATGCAACTCCACAGCGCGCAATCCTTGCACCAGACGTGGTAGGCAAGCCCTGGACGGATTGGGTCATTGCCGGACTTACTCTTCGCGCCAACGATGCGGCGCTGGAGATGGTCGGGGCGCAGCGTTGGCGGGTAGCGGGCAACGACATTTCCTGCCCGAACGGCCACGGTGCCTCCGCCTGCGCTCACGGCGACACGGCCTTGTTCGTCAAGTTTCTCGGGAACAACGTGCATGACGCCGGCACCAACCAGGTAGGCGGGATCGCCGAGCAGAAGCTTTACCACAGCGTGTAT
>QHYU01000168.1 GCA_003224235.1 Acidobacteriota bacterium | reverse complement strand
ACGTTGTCCCCCGCAATCCCTTCGTCCAGCAGCTTGCGGAACATCTCCACCCCGGTCACTATCCGCTTGATGGTCGGCCGGAAGCCCACAATCTCCACCTCTTCGCTGACCTTCAGCTTCCCGCGCTCTACTCGTCCGGTTACCACCGTGCCCCGGCCGGAGATGGAGAAGATGTCTTCAATGGGCATGGCAAAGGGCTTGTCCACATCCCGCTGCGGCAGCGGCACGTGCTTGTCCACTGCCTCCATCAGGTCCAGAATCGTTTTCTCCCACTTTTCTTCTCCGTTCAGCGCCCCCAGCGCCGAGCCCCGAATCACCGGCACCTGATCGCCCGGGAACTGGTAAATCTTCAGCAACTCGCGCACCTCCAGCTCGACCAGCTCGAGCAACTCAGCGTCCTCCACCATGTCGCACTTGTTGAGAAACACCACGATGTACGGCACGCCGACTTGGCGCGCCAACAGGATGTGCTCCCGCGTCTGCGGCATGGGCCCGTCGGTTGCCGCCACCACCAAGATGGCCCCATCCATCTGCGCCGCCCCGGTGATCATGTTCTTGATGTAGTCGGCGTGCCCCGGGCAGTCAATGTGCGCATAGTGCCGGTTGGGGGTCTCATACTCGACGTGCGCCACGGCAATGGTGATCCCGCGCTCGCGCTCCTCCGGCGCGTTGTCAATCGAATCGAACGCCCGGAACTGCACCTTAGGGTTGCGCTTGGAGAGCACCTTGGTGATCGCCGCGGTCAGCGTGGTCTTTCCGTGGTCGATGTGACCAATCGTCCCGATGTTCACGTGCGGCTTGCTGCGTTCGAATTTTTCCTTCGCCATAACTCGCTACCCTCAGTGCGCCAGAGTCTGGAGCGGGGGACGGGATTTGAACCCGCGACCATCGGCTTGGAAGACCGAGACTCTACCGCTGAGTTACCCCCGCCGTTGATCGCTCATTTCTGGAGCCTGGGACCGGGATTGAACCGGTGACCTCGTCCTTACCAAGGACGCGCTCTACCAACTGAGCTACCCAGGCCCGAAATTCATCTACCATTTTCACGCATGCCCTTGCCGAACTACGCATCCGTCAGGGCCTGGCTGGGCGCTTCGTTTCATCGCAATGTCTTGGACCGCCGCGGTACCCTGCCTCAGGATTGATGTGCTGTGCGAGAGAGTGGTGGACGGGGGAGGATTCGAACCTCCGTAGCCCGCAAGGAGCGGCAGATTTACAGTCTGCTGGTTTTAGCCACTCACCCACCCGTCCCGCACGGGGAGACCAAAACGCAGAAAAGGCTGGTGTGCAAAGACACCCGCCCCAGTGATTTTCAATTTAGGGAACCCGTCCGCGCCTCAATCCCCAACTTCCCAACTGCCCAATCTCAGCTGGCGGAGGGATTTGAACCCCCGGCCCTCTGATTACAAATCAGATGCTCTACCACTGAGCTACGCCAGCACGGCTTAAACTTTAGAAGCCTACCAAATAGGCAAGCAAATTGCAAGGGCCCCTATTCCATGCGAGCAATATTGCTGTCCGTCTCCAGTGCCTTCTGCCCACCAAGACTTTACACGGTTCGGCGGTCGCAAGCCAACCGACGCAAGGGCACGCGCATTCAATCTAGCAAGGCAGGTTCCGGCGAAGCTCCCCAGCGAATCTCAATAGCAATTCCAAGTGCGCCGGTGAGAGAATAAGCCGTAGAATTACCGGAAGGTTATTTTGGCTAAGCGCGCTATCGCTCTCCTGTTCCTCGCTGCGGCGGTCTCCGCCGCGCTGCTTTACTATCTACGACGCGGCACGCGCGCGGCACAGAGCAGTACCATCCCCGATCTCATCACGCTTGTCCCGCCTGAGGCTCCTTATCTGATCTATGCCGACCTCGCTGCTCTGCGCTCATCTCCCTTTCTGGCGAGCTTGATGGCTTCTGTTCCGGCTCCCGCAGTGGACAAACAGTATGCCCAATTTGTCCGCGCTACCGGTTTTGAATATACGCGAGATCTGGACCGCGTTGTGCTGGCCTTGATTCCCAAGTTGCCTGCAAACCAGACCGTGGCGCTGGCGGAAGGCCGCTTCGACCAGCAGAAGATCACAAGCTTTGCGCTGCTTACGGGAAAGCTCGAACACCAGGATGGCGCGGAAGTTTATGTGCTCCCGGCCACTACGAATTCGGGGGCGGCCTCCTTTGTCTTCCTTGGCGCTAACCGTATGGCACTGACCGATGGCCCGAGGCTGGCGGTCTTGCCGCCGCGAGCGTCAGGCGGCCTCGCCCCGGACATGCGAGAACGTATTTCCCGCGTGGCCGGCTCCGCATTATTTGCTGTCGGGAAAGTCGGTCCGGTGCCAGAGAACTTTGCCCTAGGGGGCTTGCGCTCCGAACAGTTTACCCGCCTTATGCATAGCGTGCGCTGGTTCACCCTGGCGGTGCGACCTGAAAGCGACCGCATGAGAGTGGCCTTGGAAGCGGAGTGCGATAGCCCGGAGAATGCTCGCCAGATGGCCGGCACGCTCGACGGCCTCCGCCTGCTCGGACAGGCTTCGCTCTCCGATCCAAATACGCGCAAACGGCTCGAGCCCGAGGCGCTTCGGCTTCTGGACTCGTTGCTCCGGATCGTCGAAGTCTCCCGGGACGACCTGCACGTGCGATTGGCGCTGGAGCTGACACCGGAAATGCTCAGCAGTTTGCCGCGGGTGATTGCCCCAAAGACCCCGGTGACGAGCCCGCCTTTGCGCTGACGCCTTCCAGAGGAACTTAGCGCCTAACTAACCTTCGATCTCAGAGAATCAATCCTTCGATAATCGCGGCGGAGTATGGGGGAATTAGTCGCCCACGGAGGTGAAGCGCAGATAGCGCCAGGGATTGACTGGCGCGCCGTGGATGCGGATCTCGTAGTGGACGTGCGGCCCGGTCACGCGCCCGCTGACGCCCACATAACCGATCACGTCCCCGCGCTTGACCAGCGCGCCGGGTTGGGTGCGAAAGCCGGAAAGGTGGCCGTACCAGGTGGAGATGCCAAAGCCGTGATCGAGCACTACCAGCCGGCCGTAGCCGGCATGGGGCTCGACCACCGTTACCACTCCTTCGGCTGTGGCGCGCACTTGGCCTCCGTATTCTGAGGAAATGTCTACTCCTGTGTGGAATGCGCCCTCACCACTGAACGGGTCCAGTCGTTCGCCGAAGCTCCCTGTAATGTGGCCAATCACAGGCCAAAGCGAAGGCTCAAATCTGGCATCGCCTAAGCCCGGGCGCGGCATCAAACGCAATCCCTCGGTTTGCAGTGCCACAGCCGTGGGGTTCGCTTTCAAGAAAATGAACTGCTCGACCGACTTCTCGTAAGCAGCCTCCGCCCCGGCTGAGGCCCCAGCCGCGCCGATTTCGTCGAGGCCGAACGGGGTCTGGCGGAAGCGCATGAAGCCGTAGGTCATGGCAACTTCGGTGGCCAGCGATTGGAGCGAAGAAAGCCTCTCGTTGGTGTCCTTTACAGTAGTCTGAAGCTGCTCGTACTGTCTTTTTAGTGTGTCCTGCTCGCGGCGGAGACTGTTGTAGTTGCCCACTTTCCACATCATCCGCGTGTAGGAACCTACCGCTGCCAGTACGGTTGCCCCGCCCACAATCGCCAGAAGCACAAGTAAATGCAGGACATAGAAGGGCACGCGGACCTTGCGCACACTCCCCCCATGGCTGGAAGCAATAAAAAACGTATATGCTTTTGGCCTCATCTTCACTATTGTTGTCTAGGCCCTTGAGAAGGCCGCAAAGGGTCTCGTTAGTGTGCGGGGCCGGTCGCCGCTCCTTTGTCGAGCGGTCGCTCATAACGAGCGTCGTTTGAACCGAGAGTAGTGGTCCGAAACCACATCAAGTATAAAAGAATGGCGGCTTCAAGTCAACCTATATTTTCCCATAGGGGGCTCTGCTCCGGCGAATGCTAAGCGAAAACGAGCTGATCGAGCACATCCGCCGTCGCTTCGCCCCACGTGCTGCCGTGGCCCGGAAGTCCGGTCTACTGCTGGGGATCGGGGACGACGCCGCGGTCCTCCGCCCCTCCGGGCGGGCAGATTGCGTGCTAACCTGCGATGCATTCCTCGAAAATGTTCATTTCCTGGCCGCCGTGCATCCAGCCGAAGCCGTCGGCTACAAGGCTCTGGCCCGGGCCACCAGCGACCTGGCAGCAATGGGTGCTACTCCGCGGTATTTTCTGCTCAGCCTGGCGCTGCCCGCAAACCGCACGGAGGCTTGGTTGGATAGCTTTCTGCGCGGGTTAGCCCGTGCGGCGCGCCGTCTCGGGCTGACACTGGCGGGGGGCGACACCTCACGGCACCCAACCATAGCCATCAGCATCACCGCAGTGGGCGAAGTCTCCAGGGATCGCGCCGCCACCCGCTCGGGTGCCCGGCCGGGCGATCTAATCTACGTTAGCGGCAGGCTCGGAGCTGCCCAATTGGGCTTGGAGTTGATCCTCTCCGGCCTACATCGCAGACGGCGGTGGAAGCCGCTGCTCCGAAGGCACCTGTATCCAGATTTGCATCTCGATCTCGGGCGATGGCTTGCGGAGCGGCAATTGGCCTCAGCAATGATCGATACCTCGGACGGGCTATCAACTGACCTCGAGCACCTCTGCCGAGCAAGCCGAGTGGGGGCTCGGCTTTGGGCGAACTGCATCCCCAGGGTTCGAGTTCCTCCGGCGCTTCTCGCGCGTGGCATCGACCCGGAGCAGCTCGCGCTACATGGCGGTGAGGATTACGAATTGCTTTTTACCGTGCGGGGACGCCTCAGCAAGCTAATTCCTAAGCTTCATCGAGGAACGCCCATCTCGGCGATCGGCGAAATCATCCGGGGCAGGAAGATGGTTCTGGTGAAAGCCGATGGTCGCTCAGTGGAGCTCGTGGCGCGCGGCTGGGACCATTTCCGCACTAAGTAGTCCACGTGGAGTGGCAGGCCACTGATGCGCGTTTCTTGGCCGGGAAGGTTAACTTGGCTTAGGGGCTTGCTGGAGTGCCGCTGACGGTCTTCTGCGGTGCGGGGCTGGGCGGCGGAGGCTTAGGCGGAGCAGGTGCTTTTCTGGGCGTGCCTTCCGGTATCTCTTCGGTCGGGGCGGTGTCGGGAGTATCAACCTTGACTTCGCGCGTCAAAGCTTGCTTGGCGAGCGGCTCGACGCTCGGGAAATCCTCCGCCGGCTTGCCTTCGAACGCCGCCCTCATGAAATCGATCCAAATCGGCAGCGCCGCCTTGGCCCCAGTTTCCTTTTTGCCGAGGGATTCCTGCTTATCGTCGAACCCCACCCAGACACCTGCGGCGAGCGACGGTGAAAAACCGATGAACCAGGCGTCAGTGAAATCATTGGTGGTACCGGTCTTGCCGGCGATCGGCCGACCTAGTTCTTTGGCGCGCATGGCGGTGCCGAACTGCACGACTTCCTCGAGCATCGCGACCATGGTACGCGCGACTTGGGGAGCGATGACGTCGTGCACCACAGGCCGCGCCTCTTCGAGCAGAGCGCCGTCGTAGCTGGTGACGCGGCGGATATAATGCGACTCGATGCGAATGCCATCATTGGGAAAGACGGTGAAGGCGGAGGTGTGCTCGAGGAGCCGGATTTCAGCGGCGCCGAGCGCCACGGGCAAATAGGGCGGCAGGGAACTCGTGATCCCGAAGCGCCTGGTCGTCTCGACCACGTTGGAGATGCCCACCTTCTCGGCGACCTTGACCGCGGGGATGTTCCGCGAGCCTGCCAGCGCGCGCCGCAGCGTGATGACGCCCTCGAATTTTTCGTCGTAGTTGTGCGGCGAATAGGCCTGACCGCCACTGATGGTGGTGAACGGAGCGTCGAGCACCGTATCGAACGGCGTCATGCCTTTTTCGATGGCAGTGGTGTAAACGTAGGGCTTGAACGAGCTGCCCACCTGTCGCAGGGCCTGTGTGGCCCGATTGAACTTCGACTCCTCGAAGCTGTAACCGCCCACCATCGCTTTGATCTCGCCCGTGGTGTTTTCGATTGCCACCAGCGCCGCCTGCGCTGCGGGCTTCTGGTCTAGCTCGACCCGGGCTGTATCGCCGGTGATCTCCCTGATGTGACACTCTGCCAGGTCGCCTACCTTTAGAAGCTGCGCCGGAGAGCGCCGGCCAGTCCAGGCAAAGTCCGGTGCGGTGAGCACGGCGCGGTACGGTCCGATCTTCACCGTGGCGGTTTTGTCGTCCACCGCGGTGACCAAGCCGGTGACGTAGGATCCCTTTTCAATCAGCCGGCGCCAGTCGTCATCTTCATAGGTGTCGAGCTTGCCGCGGGCGTCGCGCAGGATGTTCTCCAGGTTGCCGCGCCAGCCGTGCCGTCGGGTGTGGGCGTGCAAGCCCTCGCGAACCGCTCTATTCGCGGTGCGCTGCATGGGTGTGTTCAGCGTGGTATAGACGCGCAGGCCGCGCTCGTGCACCGCCTCGGTTCCGTAAGTGCTCTCCAGGTACTTGCGAATCTCCTCGAAGAAGTAAGGCGCCAGGTCATTGCGCGGGTACTGCAGGTTCAGGTCAAGCGGCTGCTTCATGGCCTCCTGCGCTTCGCGCACGCTGATGCGCCCGTCGTGGTTCATGCGCTCGATCACCAAGTTGCGCCGCGCCAGCGCGCGCTGGTGGTGGAGCACCGGCGAATAGATCGGCCCGCGGATCAAGCCGGCAAGCAGCGCCGCCTCGGCCAGCTTGAGCTGGCTCGCCGGCTTGCCGAAATAGAATTGCGATGCGGCCTCGAAGCCGTAGTTGCCGTGCGCCAGGTAGATCTGGTTGCAGTACATGGTGAAGATTTGCTGCTTGGTGTAGCGCCGCTCGATCTGGATGGCCAGCAGGGTTTCCTGCACCTTGCGCCGGAAGCTTTTGTCGGGCGAGAGAAAGAGCACGCGGGCGAGTTGCATGGTGAGTGTGCTGGCGCCCTCGGCTTTGCGGCGTTGCACGATGTTGCGCCAGGCCGCCTGAGCCACCCGCGGGAAGTCAATGCCCCAGTGCTCTTCGAAGTGCTGGTCTTCGGTTACCAGGATGGCGTCCTTCAGCACCTGCGGCACCTGGTCGTAAGTGATCAGGATGCGCCGCTGGAGGGCGAAGCTGCCCACCAGTTGCCCGTCGTCGGCGTAGAGCTCGGTGACCACGTCGGGCCGGTAGTCTTCCAGCGCGCGGATCTCCGGCAGATCGCTCGCGTAAACAAATAACAGCCCCGCCGCGGTGCCGAAAGTAATCGAGCTCAAGAGCAGGAACGCAAACGCCACACGCCCGATGAGCTTCCGCCCGCGTAAATTCAAGATAAGAGGAGGCTGGTTGAACATCGACAGCCTATTCTATCTCAGAATCAACACAGTGTACTGCCGGCGTCTTGCCGCCGATTCGCGTGGTGAATATGGGGTTGGCGCCGCGCCCTACGCCTGTTTAGGTTGTGCGGGCTTGCTGCGCCGAAACAGTTGCTCAAACTGTTCGAGCGAAGCGGGTTCGACCCCGGCGAGTGTGAGATTGGCCTGCACGTGCGCCGCAGAGCTCATGCCCACTAGAGCGGTGGTGATGCCGGGCGAAGAGCGAACAAACTGAAGCGCGCGCTGCGCGTCGTTCTCCAGACCTAGCACTTCGGCGATGAACGGCGGCAGATGGCGCGCCATCTGGCCTTGCAGCAGCGACGCGCTGGCAACCAGCGTAATCTCCAGCGCATGCGCGGCTTCGATCATCGGAAGCTTCCGGGTGTCGAGCGCCTGATTCGCGCGGGTCAATGCTTCGGTCATTGCCAGGTTGTAGGGAAGCTGCACGAAGCGAAAGTGGTGCGCGTCGCCCGCGATTTCATGAGCAACGATTTCCAGCTCGCCGAGCGACAGGTAATCCTGCGCGGGTTCCGGCTGGCGGAACGCGTTCCAGGTGGCCATGCCGTAGAACCGGATCTTTCCGGCGGAGACAACCGATTCCAGGTACTCGAACGCGGCGCGCACGCGAAGAACAAACTCTTCGCGCGGAATGGCTCCGAGCTGTGTTTCCGGATTGTGTAAATAATAGACATCGACAGAATCGACGCCCAGGTTGCGCAGGCTGCGCTCGAGCTGGTCTTCGAGGTAGCGCGGCGTCATCGCGTGGCAGCCCGCGGCGATGTCCTCCACGCGGACTATTCCTGCTTCGACATATTCGCGGAAGAAATATGCGTTGGGGTCGTTGGGCATCTCGCCGTCTGGGGTGAGGAAGCCGCCTTTGGTGCACAGGACGAGTTCGTCGCGCCCGTATCCAAGGTCCGCGAGCTTTTTGAGCGCAGCCCCAATCGAGCGTTCGCTGCGCTGGAAACGGTAGTTGATGGCCGAATCGATGACGTTGATGCCGCCGGTCACCGCAGCGATTGCTGCCTCGGTGTAGGCTTGGTCGGTGCGTGCGTCGGGCTCGCCGAGATAAGTTCCAATACCAATCGAGGAAAGCAACAACCCCTGTTGCTCACGAAAATGTCCCGGGGCGGCAGAGCCTGCAAATCGTTGGGCGTAGCGCCGGGTTCCTTCAGGCGTGGCGAAAGTTGCCATGAAGCCTCATTTGGTCGGAAGTTGGGGACGACGGCGCCAGTATAACAGACGCAGAGGAAGCCGCGATGGAAGGGCAGTGGCACGAGAAAGGAACGGGTCAGAGGCCGTTTCTGTAATGATCGCAGCGCGAGACTCCGGGTTTGAAGACGCGGGTTATAGAGTCGGTGACGTTGCCATTGCGCGCCTGTTTGCGCAGCGGGCAGCCTCCCTTTCTATTTTCGATTTTCTATTTTCTGTTCCTCAGGCGGCGCGAGCAAGCGCGAGCAGGCACGGATGATGCGGCGGTACGGCCAGTCGCGTTCCCCCGAATCTTTTGCCTGGTGCGGGGTCTGCATACCGGCCTCGTCATCAGAGTTTCGGGAAACAGCCGGCGCCGGGTGTGAGAAACGCGAAGGGCCTTGCGCAAAGAATATTTCGCCCTGGCGCGGCTTCGAGTAGAACCAGCGTGCGAGCAACGCAAGATGCTCAGCCAGCGCTTCACGATCCTCCCCGGAGGGATACTGGGGTTGCTCCTTTTCCCGGGAAGGACGCTCTACCGGCGAGTCTGCGGCCAGATGCTGGCGCAGAATCTCTTCGACCGAGCGAGGTTGGCTGGCGAGTTCTCCGAAGCGCAGAAAGAACGGCTCGGCAATCAGGCCGCCGCGCACGGCGAAGATTGCAATCGTATTCTCCTCTGCTGCACGCTGCAGGATGACGGCATCGAGTTCATCCACTTTGCGCGCGAGCTCCGGCAGCTTGCATAAGACCTCGGCCGCCTTCTCGAGCTTGCGGTGCAGCGCGGCCGCGCGCTCGAAGTCGAGGGCCGCACTGGCGGCTTCGCGCTTGCGCTCGAGCTCCCCTGTAAGCGCCGCGCCGCTTGAAGCCAGAAAACTCACCACGCGGCCGACTTCCGCGTCGTATTCTTCCTTGCTGCAACCCGCAAAGCAAGGCGCCAGACACATTTTCATCTCCGAATACATGCAGCCGGGAAAGCTTGGGTCGCGCCGGATCTTGATCTGGCACCGACGAATCTTGAACAGGTCGAGGAACTCGTTGGCGAAAGCTTCGGCGGCGCGTCGCGTCGCAAACGGGCCAAAGTAGAGGCCGCCTCCAGCGATCTGTCCCGTGGCAGGATTGGCAACGATGCGGCGAGTGACATAGCAACGAGGATAGGCGTTGGCCAGATTCACTTTCAGAAGCGCCGGAGGGCGCAGCCGCGTCAGGTCGCGGTAGCGTCGCGGGAATAGCGCGCGCGTGTGCTGATAGTGAACAAGACTCTGCTCGAAGGCCGAGCCCGTCAGCCGGTAGCGGATGCGCGCCGCAAACTCGCGCAAGTTGAGCCGCTTGGAAAGGGCGTCAGGCGCGCGCAGCAGGCGCTCGAGTCTTCGCCTCAGATCCGCGGTGCGCAGCAGGTAGGGCTGCGCGCCCTTGTGCCAAGGCTCGACCAGGAACACGGCGGGGCGTGCCGGGAGCGCGCTGAAGAATTCTTCTTCGCGCGCCGGGTCGAACTCCTGTTCGCAGTCCAGCGGCAGCATTCATCAAGAATACACTCCTCGGAACCACAGATGAACCCAGATGAGCAAGAAGGGAGAGGAGACCTGTCATTCTGAGCGCACGCCGCGGGACGGAGTGAAGAGAGAACCTCAAAGCTCTTGGTCGGGGCTCGGGATGACTGCGTTTCTCTTTGAGTCACGTGAGCGGGGAGGGACGGACTTTGTCAGAATTCCGAACCCACTGCGGCGGGGGGAGGAATCTCTCTTAAACGCTAACCTTTTGAGCCTTTTAACTTTCGGCCGTCAACTTCCATTGCGTCAATACGTCTTCAACACCCACGCCGCAATCACCAGCCGCTGAATCTCGCTTGTGCCCTCGTAGATTTCGGTGATGCGGGCGTCGCGGTACATCCGCTCGACCGGATATTCGCGACTGTAGCCGTACCCGCCGTGGATCTGGATGGCCTTGTGGGTGACGCGCGTGGCCATCTCAGAGGCGAACAGCTTGGCAATGGACGCTTCCATGCTGAAGCGCGCGCCGATGTCTTGCTTCCAAGCGGCTTTGCGCGCGAGCAGGCGCGCGGCGTCAATTTCCGTGGCCATATCTGCGAGCATGAATTGGATGGCCTGGAAATTGGAGATGGGTTGGCCGAAGGCCATACGCTGCTGCGAATATTTCAGCGCTTCCTCAAACGCGCCTTGGGCAATCCCCACGGCTTGCGCGGCAATGCCGATGCGCCCGCCGTCGAGCGTGGAGAGCGCGACCTTGTAGCCTTCGCCCTCGGTGCCGATTCGGTTCTCGATGGGTACTTCGCAGTCGGTGAAGGAAAGCTCGACGCAGGCCGTGGCGTTGATGCCGAGTTTCTTCTCTTCTTTGCCGACTTTGAAGCCCGGCGTGCCGCGCTCGACCACCAGCGCGGTGATGCCCTTTTCGCCCTTTGGCGGGTCCGTATTTACATAGACGATCGCGGCGTCAGCGGCGCCGCCGTTGGTGATCCAAGCTTTCGTGCCGTTCACGATGTAGCGGTCGCCTTTGCGCACCGCATGAGTCGCGAGCGCTGCGGCATTAGACCCTGCCTGCGGCTCGGTGAGGGCGTAGCAGCCGATTTTTTCGCCGCGCGCGAAGGGCGCCAGTAGCCGCTGCTTCTGCTCTTCGCTGCCGAAACGATAGATGGGGTCGCAGTAGAGCGAATTTTGCACCGAGAGAATCACGCCAGTCGAGGCGCAAGCTCGCGAAATCTCCTCGATGGCGATCGCGTAGCTGATGTGGTCGAAGCCGGCGCCGCCGTACTGCTCGGGAAATGGAATGCCGGTGAGGCCAAGCTCGGCGGCCTTGCGAAGCGTCTCGCGCGGAAATCGACTGGTCTCATCCAGTTCCCGCGCCAGGGGCTTCACTTCCGTATTGGCGAATTCCCGCACGGTCTGCTGCAGCAGCTTCTGTTCTTCGCTGAGTTCCAGATGCAATTCCGTTCTCCCTCGGGGCGACGTCAGTCTTTCTTGACCCTTTCCTCCGTCATCTCTGAGCGCAGCGAAGAATCCCTCTCCCTCAGCGCAGTGCAGGATCTCTCCGCCCAGGTGAGCGCTCAGAGTTAACCGGAGAGACCTTCATCCCAGTCTAGCCAGAACTTAGTATGACAAATACACTACGATTCTACAGCGCTCGCGAGAAGCTGTCAGCACCTGCTTTGAGCCATCAACCTTCATCTTTCCGCGTGCTGGGGTGACTGCCTCAGATCTTGTGAAGAGGAGTCTGGCCAGTCCCACATAGCGCCGGCGTCTCGCCGGCGTCGTGAAAAAGGGGCTGGGCAGAATTCGGCGCTAGCGGGCCAGGGCGCGGTGGAGTTTATCGTAAGTAATTTCGAGGGCTTCGGGTTCGAGGCGGGTTTCGCCGATCGTGGACATGAAACTGGTATCCCCGCTCCAGCGCGGCAACACGTGCAGGTGGAGATGACCGGTGACTCCGGCCCCCGCGCAGCGGCCCAGGTTCATGCCCAGGTTATAGCCTTCCGGTTTGTAGTTGGCGGCAAGCGCCGCGGCGACACGCTGGGCCAGTTGCATCATCTCGGCGAGCGTATCGGCGTCGCTGTCCGTCAGCTCGCCCTGATGAGCAAACGGGACGATCATGACGTGACCGGTTGTATAGGGGAAGCGATTGAGGATGATGAAATTCTTCCGACCGCGATGCACGATCAGGCTTTTCGAGTCGTCGCCCATGGCCAAGGCGTCGCAGAAGATGCAGCGATCGTCCTTGGAGGCATCGGCGATGTAGCGGTAGCGCCAGGGAGTCCAGAGGTAATCCATGGCCAGTCTATTGTTAAGATTTCAGAGTTGAGAGTCGACAGCTTTTCCGTTTTCTATCTTACTATCCGCTGATCGCACTCTGCGGCGTCGGCGCCCCCATCTCACAGCCTGAGAATCCGACGCAAGCGACCATGACTTTCTAGCTTTTGACTTTGAACTATGAACTATCAACCCTGTGTAGGCGCTTCCGGCCGGACAGCCGGCGAAGCGGCAGCCGGTGCGGCGTTGACGAAGTCTTTCAATTCCTTGCTGGGCTTGAAGAAAGGAATGCGCTTGGGCGGCACTTCGACCTTGGCGCCGGTTTTGGGATTTCGCCCGGTCCGGCCGCGGCGTTGGCGCGTGCGAAAACTTCCGAAGCCGCGAATCTCGATCTTATCGCCGCCCTGCAGAGCGGTGATGATGCTCTCAAAAATCGTTTCGACGATGATTTCCGACTCTTTGCGCGGCAGTTCGGTTATGCGGACGACTTCCTCGACCAAGTCCGCTTTAGTCATCGTGGAATCATTCATGGTTGTGTACCCCGCCATATTAAGCCCCGCCGTCGTGATATCCGTTCCTGTAAGAAGCGCCCCCCTAGAAGACTGATCCGCCGTGCTGGCACCCGCGACGGTAAGTGCATATCACTAAATAGCCCAGGCGGTAAAGGAGCAAAGAATGTCGAGGGGCAAAAGGCATAAAGGAGGCAAACCGACGGAGGCCCCACTCGCAGGGCTTGTCCTGGTTCTCTAACCTCCTACTTCCTCTACCGGCTACCTCGCGTGTTTCCTCTGTGTTTCCCCGTCGCTGCTGGCGGTTACGCCGGACCTCGCTTAGAGTAAAACACGTCGCCCAGGGTGGCCGTAGGGGACGATTTCGCCGAGCGGTAATCCTCCATCTCGCGGCGCTCAGCCTGCTTGATGGCTGCGCGATAGCTCAAGCCAATCTTATGCTGCTCGGGCTGGAGTTTGACGATCTTGAAGTCGTACTCCTGCCCCGGTTCGAGCCCGCCGCCTGACTTGCCGCTGCGGACCTGCGGCTCCTTCTCGCCCTTTTTCTTGCGATCCTCAATCTCCGAGATGTGGCAGAGGCCCTCGATGCCCTGGGCCAGCTCGACAAACGCGCCGAAATTGGTCATGCGCGAGACGCGCCCGCGGACCACGTCATTCAGCTTGTGTTCGGCAAACCAGTTGGCCCAAATGTCGTTCACCTGCTTGAGGCCAAGCGAGACGCGGCGGTTGGCGGCATCGATCTTGAGCACCCGCGCCTGAACCATGTCGCCCTTCTTGAATACCTCGGCGGGATTCTTCACTCGCTCGGTCCAACTGATGTCGCTGACGTGGATTAGGCCGTCAAAGCCTTCTTCAATTTCCAGGAACGCGCCGAAGTCAGTTAGGTTGCGCACCCGCCCGGTCACCACTGTACCCACCGGGTATTTCTCCGCCAGCGACTGCCAGGGGTCCGCCGTGGTCTGCTTCAGACCCAGAGAAATACGCCGCTGCTCGGGTCGCAGGTCCAACACCACTACCTCAACCTCCTCGCCCACCGAAACCACCTTCGAGGGATGCTTCAGGCGCTTTGACCAGCTCATCTCGCTGATATGCACCAGGCCCTCGACACCGGAGTCGAGTTCCACAAAGGCGCCATAATCCGTGATGCCCACCACTTTGCCACCCACCCGCGCGCCGATCGGAAAACGCTCCGCCACTCCCGCCCAGGGATCCGGCAGCAGTTGTTTGCGTCCCAGCGAGACGCGCATTTTCTCGCGGTCGAACTTCAGCACTTTGACTTCGATCTCCTGCTCCGGGGCCACCGCTTCGGAGGGATGTTTCAGCCGGCCCCAGGAAAGATCGGTGATGTGCAGCAGGCCATCCAGCCCGCCCAGGTCCACAAAGACGCCATAGTCGGTGATGTTCTTCACCTTTCCGGTTACCACTGCGCCTTCGACCAGCGAATCCAACAACTTCTGCCGCAGCGCCTGTAGCTCCTCGTCCAGAATCACACGGCGGCTGACGACTACGTTGCCGCGCTTGCGGTTCAGCTTCAGCACGCGGCAGGTGATCTCCTTGTCCTTCCATGCTTCCAGATCGTGGGTGGGCCGCAAGTCCACCTGCGAGGCTGGCAAAAAGGCGCGGATACCGATGTCCACCACCAGGCCACCCTTGATGCGGTCCACCACCTGCCCGGTCAGGTCCGTGTGCTCCCGATAAGCTTTTTCGATGTTCTCCCAGGCGCGGCGGCGGCGGGCGCGCTGATAGGAAAGCAAAACGTAGCCTTCCTTCCGTTCGTCCAGCCTCTGCACTTCGACCGTCTGGCCGGGCAGCAGCCGGATGCCGCCTTCGGAACCGACGAACTCCTGCGCCGGGATCAGCCCTTCATTCTTGGCGCCCAGGTCCACGACAACACCGAGATCGGTGATCGCAACGACTTGGCCCTCGATCAACTCGCCATCAGGGGAGGCCGTTTGCGGCACCGCGTACTGATCGATCAGTTGGTCGTCGAACGCCTCGACCGCCTCACCCGCTCCGGTGGGTTCCACAGATGCCGGCGAAGCTCCGGTTGCCACCTCCGTAATCGAAGCCTCGCCCAGGGCCGCATCGCTGACCGTGGCAATGGCGGTATCGCTCAACGTGAGACCCAGTTCCGTGGCCGCGGCCTCACTCGTTTCGCTGGGTGCCTCTGCAGTCAGAGCTGCGACAGGTTTGGCTTCCTCGGTTGAAGTTTCCAAGACTTGTGCCCGGGTGGATTCCATACCTGAGGGTTCGCCTGGATGCTCTGTAATAGATTTGTCTTGCTCGGACAACATCCAACTGCTCCCTCAGGGGGAAACTTACCCTGCTCGCCGAAGGTTCACCTTGCGGGATTCCGGGTGACGCGGCGATAGCAAGGAAGGATAATGCAGCGACCTTCTCCATACTGCGCCCTTACTGGTCGTATGCTGCATCGCGTGGATGATACCCGTCCCGCGGCGGGGTTGTCAACAAATGGAGCCGGGGGCAGTGTTCAAACATTAGTAGAGGTCATGCCAACTCATAGACGGTGACATCTGTGTCGCGCAGCGAAGGAGAAACGGCCTCAGCAGCTAAAGCTTCTTCTGTTGTGGGGTGGGTTCTTTTGTCGGAGTTGAAGCTCCAACCTCCGGCTGAAGCCGCAACCTCGTACCGACCTGACGCAAGCGAGACCCAGAATATTTCTAAGACGATCTGCAGCTGGTTGTGGTTCTCAACGCTCTTCTGTCAGCCATTGCCGGCAGCGAGTACTCTTCGGAACGTCTCGCTGTTGCTTGGTGATTTCCGAAACCTGACCCAGGTAGCTAAGAGCGCACGCGGCCGGCTTGGCGGATCTCCTTGCGATAGTCCGGCGCGACCATCTCCACTGTGCGGCACATCTCGTAGAGGCGGGAGCGAATCCGCTGGCTGATGCGGTCGGCTAATGTCTCTTCCGAATGAGCGCGAATGGCCTGGCCGGAGGGCAGCCGGGTAGCTTTGGGCACGCCCATATTGCCCGGAGGCCGGAAAACCTGCTGCCGGCGTTGGCCCGGAGGGAGCTCCACGATCTCCGACGTTTCGGCGGGCGAGTCGAGGTAGTTAGTGGTCAACAGGGTGATCCGCTTTTCGTTGTAGCGCGTGTTGAGGATGTGGCCGACGGTCTCGAGCGCCCATGCGGAGGGTTTGCTGGCCCCCAGGTCGTCGAGCAGCAGTAGTTCGACCGTCAGGACTGGTTCGAGCACTCCCATCTCCGTTGTCTGGCTAACGGGATTGTAGCTGGCCTGGATTTCCTTGAGCAGCTCGCGGTAGTCGTAGAATAGCACGTCGTGCCCACGCAGCACCAGTTGTTTGAGCACGGCAACGGCAAGATGCGTTTTGCCGACGCCGCACGGCCCCATCAGCAATAGGCCAGCGTCGGTGCCCACCGGATAATCACGGGCGAAGCTCTCGACCACGAGCTTGCCTTGTTCGAGGCTGCGGTCCCAGGCCGCGGCATCGGGCTCGTTCCCATAGAAGCCAGTATCGAAGTTTTCAAAGTCGCAGTGCTCGTGCCGGCTCGGGATTCGGGCGCGCGCCAGCAAGCGCGCCGTGCGGTCGCTTGCGACACATTCGCAACGCACCGCGACCGAGCTTATCCCCGAACCAGCGCCTTGTGATTTCTCTGCGGGTAAGGGAGAGCCCTCCTCCAGATTGAGAATGTCCACATCTGACATGCGCGCAGCATCGGCTTGGGTCCAAGGCCGCGTGCGCACTTGCGACCGTGCGGTGTCGCGCTCGATGATCTTCCAGCCAGTGCCGCCGCAGTGCGGACAATCCGCCAGCGCCATGGGGAGAGGATAGGCGCGCCGGATGCCATGCGCAAGCCGAACTGGGTGTGGATAGACCGCTGCCCTGTGGAAACCTCGCGGACAGCGTAGATGCAAGGGGTCGCTTCAGCGAGAATATTTGAGAATGCCCGTGGAGCGGTGCCAGTCCTGGCGGTAGGAGGCTGATCGCTGACGGAAAGCGGATAACGGAAAGCTCATAACGGAAAGCTGACCACTCTTTTATTTGTGCACGCGAATTGCGCGCGGCGGCCCGACGCGCACCAGCGCGTCGCGGGTGGGTTGCTTTTGCGCGGCAACGAATCCCCGGGCGAGTTCTTCCTGGACAAAGCGCATGAACTCCTCGATCTGGCGCTGCATCTCGAGCATCTTTTCGCGCATATTGAGGATGATCTCGATCCCGGCCAAATTGACGCCCATCTCTCGTGTCAAGGTGAGTATCACTTCCAGGCGCTCGAGGTCGCTATCGGTATAGAGGCGCGTATTGCCCTGCGAGCGCGAGGGTTTCAGCAGGCCGACGCGTTCATAGAGGCGTAGCGTCTGGGGATGGAGTTTGTAGAGCTCGGCGACCGCGCTGATCATGTATCCGGCGCGGGCCTTCTTCTTAGGTCGGGCAGCCATTCGGTCCTCGCTTTGCGGGCTTTCACACGCCCGCGCGGGCGAACAGGTCGCGCCGCGGGTCTTCGGGCGCGAGTTTTCCTAGTTCCCGCAGCAGATTGCGCACGCGCTCGTCGATCGGCTTGGGCACCACAACTTGCACCTCGACGTACTGGTCGCCGCGGCGGCTTGGGTTGCGTGCCAGCGGCACACCTTTCTCACGCCAACGAAACTTCTGGCCGCTGTTGGTGCCCGGCGGAATGCGCAGGATCGAGCGGCCGTCCACGGTGGGGACTTCGATCTTGGCGCCAAGCGCGGCTTCTGTGACGGTGATGGGCACCACGGTGTAAATGTCGTCTCCCCGGCGCTCGAAAAAGGGGTGCGGCAACACCTTGGTGACAATGTAGAGGTCGCCCGGCGGGCCGCCCAGTGGTCCGGTATTGCCTCGGCCCGGCACACGAACCCTCGAACCGGTTTGCACGCCGGCGGGAATTCGCACCTCCAGGGTTTCAGCGCGGCGCACCCGGCCTTCCCCGGCGCAAGTGCGGCAGATGGTCCGCAGGCGCCCCGAGCCCCCACAGCGCTGGCAGGTGATGTTGAAGCGCATGCGCCCGCTCGTTTGCGTGACGTGGCCCGTGCCGCCGCAGGCAGTACAGACCTGCTGCGCCCCGCCCAGCGTTCCCGTTCCGCGGCACTCGCTGCAAGTATCCAGGCGCAGGATCGAGAGCTTTTTCACCGTGCCGCGCACTGCTTCCCAGAAATCGATTTCGATTTGGTATTCGAGATCGTCGCCCCGCTGCGGCTCGGCGACTCCCGGCTCGGCGCCCGCACCACGGAAGAATTGGCTGAACAGGTCCCGGAAGCTTGTGCTGCCTGCCCCGCCGAAATCGAACCCGCCGAAATCGAAATGGATTCCAGCGGGTCCGGCGCCCGCGCCGGGCGGCGGACCGCCTTGATAATTCTCGGAGTAGAAGCCGAACTGGTCGTACATCTGACGCTTCTTGCTGTCGGAGAGTACGTCATAGGCTTCTTGAATTTGCTTGAACTTCTCTTCCGCTGATTTGTCGCCAGGGTTGAGATCCGGATGATACTTGCGCGCGAGTTTGCGGTAGGCTTGGCGGATCTGCTTCAGGGCGGCCTTGCGCGGTACGCCCAGTAGCTCGTAGTAGTCCTGTTTGGATGTCGTTGCCATCCGTGCTCCTAGTTTCCAACCCCTGCGCCCGGCGGCGCTGGTCCCACAGGCACGATCCCTACAGTTTCGACCAGCGAGCGTTCAGCTCGGCCAGCTCGTGCTGCTCGCGCGCCATCTCTTCACGCCGCCGCCGTCGCTCCTCGTCGAGTCGTCCGCCAAGCGCTGCCTCTTTCTGGTTCGCTCGTTCGATCCAGCGGTCGATCCAGGTGAGCTTGGCTTCCACGCTGGCGGCCTCGGAGCGAAACCGGAGCACCGCCCCGCTAATCTCCACCGCGCGGGGCGGGAAATCGGCCGGCGGGGACTGCTGCGCGTCGTAGAAGAGGCGCTTCCAGTCGGCGCTCGGGGTCTCGGCGAGCGCTACCTGGATCATATAAAAGTTTTCGCGTAGCTTCTGCACCGCCTGCGGCGGGCCTGCGCGCTTTATTCCTGCAAAGGTCGTCACCGTTCGCTCCCCACTGCGACCGCGATGACAAGTGGTTCGTGGTTGGGGACTTGTCGAGCGAGGCGGTGGGCCGCCATCACGCCCTCGAGCGCTTTGGCGCGCCGGCGCGGGCCGCTACACGCTCCATTCTGCTTCTTAGTTCGGTCGCTTCGATTCGTCCACGTCCACGTATTCCGCGTCGATCACCTCGCCGGATTTTTGTTCCCCGCCTGAACCCGGAGTCCCTGTCCCGGGGGGAGTCGGGCCGCCCGGGCCACCTTGCGCCGCAGCGGCGCCCGTGCGGTAGAGCACCTCAGCGACCTTGTGTGTTGTTTTCTCCAGCGCCTCGGTCGCTGATTTGATCCGGTCGATGCTGCCGTCGGCCAGGGCGCGCCGGCACTGTTCAAGGGCCTCCTCGACGAGTTTGGCATCGGCCTCGGGGAGCTTCTCGCGGTTTTCGCGCAGCAGTTTCTCGACCTGGTAGACGCGCGTGTCGCACTGATTGCGCGCTTCGATCTCCGCGAGCCGCTTGCGATCTTCTTCGGCGTGAGATTCGGCCTCGGCGCGCATGCGCTCAGCCTCTTCCTTGGCCAGGCCTGTCGAGGCGCTGATGGTGATCTTCTGTTCCTTGTTGGTGGCCAGATCCTTGGCCGAAACGTTCAGGATGCCGTTGGCATCGATATCGAAGGTGACTTCGATCTGAGGCATGCCACGGGGCGCCGGCGGGATGCCGATCAGATGGAATTTGCCGAGCGTGCGGTTGTCGCGCGCCAGCGGCCGTTCGCCCTGCAGAACGTGGATCTCGACCGAAGTCTGATTATCGGCGGCGGTGGAGAAGATCTCCGACTTCCGCGTGGGGATGGTGGTGTTGCGCGGGATGAGCACAGTCATCACACCGCCCAGGGTCTCCACGCCCAGCGAAAGCGGGGTAACGTCGAGCAGCAGGATGTCCTTCACCTCGCCAGCCAGGACGCCGCCCTGAATAGCCGCGCCCACAGCCACAACCTCATCCGGGTTGACTCCCTTGTGCGGCTCCTTGCCGCCGAAAAGGCCCTTCACGATCTCGACCACGCGCGGGATGCGGGTGGAACCCCCAACCAGCACCACCTCGTCGATCTTGTCCGCAGTCAGCCCGGCATCGCTCATCGCCTGCTTTACCGGTCCGACAGTGCGCTGCAGGATGTCTTCCATCAACTGTTCGAGCTTGGCGCGCGTGAGCTTGAGTTGCAGGTGCTTGGGTCCCGACGCATCGGCGGTGATGAACGGAAGATTGATCTCCGTCTCGTTCAACTGCGAAAGCTCAATCTTGGCTTTCTCGGCGGCTTCCTTGAGCCGTTGAATGGCCATGCGATCCTTGCTGAGGTCGATGCCCTGATCTTTCTTAAACTCGGCGACGATCCACTCGATGATGCGCTGATCAATGTCGTCGCCACCCAGGTGGGTGTCGCCCGCGGTGGCCTTGACCTCGACCACGCCTTCGCCCACCTCCAGAATGGAAATGTCAAAGGTGCCTCCGCCCAGATCGTAGACGGCGATGGTTTCGTCCTTCTTTTTATCCAGACCATAGGCTAGCGCTGCCGCAGTGGGCTCGTTGATGATCCGGACTACCTCCATCCCCGCAATCTCGCCGGCCTGCTTGGTGGCTTGCCGCTGGCTGTCATTGAAATAGGCGGGAACGGTGATCACCGCCTTGGAGACTTTCTCGCCGAGGTAATCTTCGGCCGCACTCTTCAGTTTCTGCAAGATCATCGCGGAGACTTCCGCCGGGCTGTAAACTTTGCCGAAGATCTCCACCCGTGCGTCGTCGTTCGGGCCGCGGACGACCTTATAGGGAACGCGGCGAATCTCGTCGGCAAACTCTTCATATCGCCGGCCCATGAACCGCTTGATGGAATAGATCGTGTTTTCCGGGTTGGTCACCGCTTGGCGCTTGGCTACCTGCCCGACCAGGCGTTCCCCGGATTTGGTGATGGCGACCACTGACGGGGTGGTGCGCGCACCCTCCTGATTGGGGATAACCACGGGTTCACCGCCTTGCATGACCGCAACAACCGAATTGGTGGTGCCCAAGTCAATGCCAATAATCTTGCTCATTGCGCTATCTCCTCCTTGGGGCTGCTGCCACAAACAGCTGCAACCCTTGCAAACCAATTCGAATCCTCCACCCAGAGTCTCTCATACTATATGGCTTGAGTGCGTCGTTGTCAAGATTTCTGAGTTAGGATAATTGCTGTATAATGAATAGCTTACAGCTTCTGTCCGCCTGGAGCTGCCAGCCTTTAGCGCTTCCGCCCGGGCTAATTGCCCGAAAAGATTGCGGTTCTATTAGCTGGGCGAAAGGCGAAAAGGCAGTTGGGCGCGACAATACTATTACATCCGTTGAGGCGCACTGGTGCAGCCTTGCGCTCATTGCAACGCATCCAAGATAAGGAAGTAAGCGCGTGTTTTCCAACTCGCGTTCCTGTCGCATGAGCCCGTCGTCCGGCGCGGAAAGTCGGGGTACAATAGCGACGGGTATCCGCAGAAATCATTCATTGGGAGGACAGAGTGGCTCGGCACGATCGGAAGACGTTCGGGATTCTCCTGGTAAGCGCCGTGGTGTGGGCGCTGGGGCTGGCGGAGCCGATGCTCCCCCAGACAAGAGTTTCTGCCGCAGTTTCTGCCGCGGAATTGACAGCACTGAAGGCTGTGGGCTCGAAATCTGCGCCCATTGTCATCGAGGTGTTCAGCGACTTCCAGTGCCCGGCCTGCAAGCGGGTTTACCAAGAGACTCTGCGACCGGTGATGGATAACTACGTGGCGACCGGCAAGGTGTACCTGGTGCACCGCGATTTTCCTCTACCCATGCACAACCACTCGCGCGAGGCGGCGCGCTGGGCCAATGCCGCGGCGGCCATCGGCAAATTCGAGAAGGTTGAAGAGGCGCTTTACACCAAGCAGGATGCCTGGTCGGCTAGCGGCAACATGGAAGCGGTCGTGGCCGCGGCGCTCTCCCCAGCGGAAATGAAGAAGGTGCGGCAAGTGATGTCGGAGACCGCGATGCTCGACGCGGCAATCGATCGCGATAGAGAGCTGGGCCTGCAGAAGCGGGTCACTCAAACTCCCAGCCTGTTTGTCACGCGGGGTGCGCAGACGGAAGCCCTCCCGGCGGGCGGCTTGAGCTATTCGCTTCTGAAGCAGTACTTGGATTATCTTCTGAAGCAGTAGCCATGGGCGGAGCGCCCGCAGCGTTCTCTTCGTTTGCCAAGCCCGGTGCCGGCCGCCGGGCGCTTCTGCTGGTGGCGCGGATCGGGCTGGGCGCCGTGTTTATCTACGCGGCCTACACCAAGCTGCGTCACCCGTGGATGCTCTTTGCCTTCTCCGTCAACTCCTATCAGATTCTGCCAGAATGGGCGGCGGCGTTGCTGGCGCGAACGCTGCCGTGGCTCGAACTGCTGCTGGGCCTGCTGCTGGTATCCGGCTACCAGTTGCGGTGCGTGGCCGTGGCTTCGAGCGCGTTGCTGCTGGGATTCTTTGCGGTGATGTTGCGCTCGCATTTCAAGGGCTTGGGGATCGACTGTGGTTGCTTCGGCTTTGGCGAGAAACTAGGCGTGCGCACGCTGGTGCGGGATGGCGCGCTGGTAGCTGTTTCGCTGGCGGTCAGCGTCGCGGCGTTTGCCGGTGCGCGCTCGAATCGCCTGCGTCCCGCCACAACGTCTGAAGACCCCAAAGCCAACTAGTGCCGCTCCAACTTTTCTGAGGTAGTTTCTTCTTCACAAACTAGCGCCTGATGCCGGATCTTTTCCCAGTTAGTTATTCGGTTGTCTCAATTTCTGGTTTCGTCCAGACTCGGTGCAAGCTTTGGGTGGCGGTCGTGCAACCAGGCTGCCAGCGCTGCATGCACCTGGTCGAGCTTCCCGGCGAAAAAATGGTCCGCTTCGGGAATGAACACCAGCGTAGTCTGTCGTCGCTCGGATTCCGGCATGCCGGCTATGAGCGCTTCGACATTTTCCCTTGAGCCATACTGGTCGCGGTCTCCCTGTAGAAGGAGCTTCGGCTTGGCACATCCCCGGAGGTAGGAAAGGTCGGAGCTGTTTGTTGGTAAGCCCAGCCCGACCAGCTCCGACACCCGCGCATCGGCGCAGCCCACCCGCAGCCCCACCCACGCGCCGAAGCTGAACCCGGCCAGAAGCAGCGGCCGTTGGGGAAATTCCTTTGCCAGAAAGTCTACTGCGGCGCGAACGTCGTCTTGTTCCCCGCGCCCGAGGTCATGGACTCCTTCGCTCAGCCCTGCGCCGCGAAAGTTGAAACGGAGCACCGGCACGCCAAACCCATGCAGCGTGCGGGCGACCTGGAAGACCACTTTGTTGTGCATTGTGCCTCCGTAGAGCGGATGGGGATGGCAAACCAGGGCCGCCAGAGGCGTGTCCGGACGGGGAGAGGTCCAGAGCAGCGCCTCGAGGCGCCCAGCTGGCCCGTCGAGAAAGAGGCTGCGATGGTAGACCGTCGTCTCGAATCTCCTGAGGGGCGCTCCCGAAGCTGCAGTGTACCGGAAAGAGGACTGCGTCGGCGAGACGTCATCGGTGCCTGCTTGGGTGAGCCGCTACTGCCTGGTTTTCACCGCCCGCCATATCGCCGGCGCCTGGCCGTGCTATCAAGCAGGTCTGGGCGGCCTTGCCCACGCTCTGTGGACCACGCACGACTGCAATTCCGATTGCGCTTTCTGGACTTAAGTGCTAGCTTTTTGCTCAAACTGGAGCGCCTTTTTCCGGGGGGAAAATGGCAAACGGAATCGAACGTCGAGCGTCGCGGCGGTTTACAATGGCGCTACCGCTGACCGTGCGATCCTCTGGTCCCCAGGGGGCCGTTGAACAAAAAGGGCAAACGCGAGATGTCAGCTTCCGTGGCTTGTACTTCCTGACCGATGCGCGCTTCGAGCCGGGCAGCGAAATCGAATTCGTCCTCACTCTGCCCAAGGAAATCACGCTGGCCGGCGACGTTTACATCCGTTGCTTCGGACAGGTGGTCCGCGTGGAGCCCCACAACGGGCGCAGCGGAATCGCCGCGCGCATCGAGCGCTACGAGTTTCTGCCGGCTCCGGCGTAAGCGCCAGTCCCCCGGCTTGCCAAACGGGCGGTACGATGGCCCCCAGTCGAAGTAGAATAGAGTTCCCTATCAGGGCCGGGAGAATTTATGTATCACTACGATGCTAAGACGG
>QHYU01000167.1 GCA_003224235.1 Acidobacteriota bacterium | reverse complement strand
CCCCCTCTGCACTCCTCTTGCGGACTAATTTTAGTCGCCGGTCCGCGAAAACCCAACTGGTCTCATGCTCCCGCGATCATGCCGGATCTTCCAGGCGCGAAGCGGTAGCTTCCAAGAAACAGTGGAGAAAAGCAATATTTGACGGCTCGGAAGATAAGTTTATAAGCTTGCCGAGAGCTGTAACTTCGTTTTCCTTGTGAAGGCAGCGAGGTTCATTCAGCCTGCCAATGCGAAGATCGGACCGCATGGACCGAGGCATCGCTGGGGGACTCCTCTTCGCCTGATTTACCCGGTGAGCTTGAAGATGATCATGCTACGGCCTCACCTTAGGTTCAATGAAAAGGAATGGCCCGACGGCAGCCGCGCGAAAGACTAAAGATTCGAGCAGGAGCAATTGGGAAGTGAATTCACCAGAGGGTAGACCGGAAAGGGGTGTCAACGGCGACAGAAGCGGCATCGTCAGCCGCGTCGAGCTTTGGCTGCAGTCCCATAGCGATCTCGTTGCGCTGGTTGCAGTTGCGATCGGGTTTCTGATCCGAGTGAGGATGGCCAGCAGAAGCTTTCTCAATCCCGATGAGGCACTTCATTTCCTTCTGATGAATCGGCCCTCGGTTTACCTGGCATACAAAACGAGCCTGACCAACGCACACCCTCCCTTTTTTTTCTGGCTGCTTTACTTTTGGCGATATGTCGGAAATTCCGAGTTTGTCCTTCGCCTTCCGTCTGTACTGGCCGGGACTGCCTTGGGCTGGGTTGCCTTCAAGTGGGTGGGCGATCTTTTCGGCAGGAACCCAGGTTTCATCTGCCTCGCGCTTATCACCTTCTCCCCGACGATGATCGCGCTCTCGGCGGATGTGCGCGGTTACGCCTTGCTGCTATTTTTCATGGCGAGCGCGCTGTTCTTTCTGGAGCGCGCATTCCAGAAAAGATCCGTCGGCATGATGGTCCTCTTCTCCCTGTGTCTCTACCTTGCGATTCTCACGCATTACTCTGCGCTTTGGTTCGCGCTTGTTGTCGGAGTTTACTCGCTGCTGCGGGTCGTTTCCGGTCAACTCCCGGCCCGAGTAGTGCGCGTGTGGCTCGGATTCCAGGCGGGAGCAGCAGCTATTTACGCGTGGCTCTACGTTACGCATATCACGAAACTACGCGGCAGCGGCATTGAGCAGGAGGCCATGCGGGGCTGGCTTCGCCATTCCTACTTCCGGCCCGGTGAAGAGGAGCTATGGGACTTTGCGTTCAACAACAGCGTCTCCGCTTTCCAGTTTGCTTTTGCCCAAGACAAGGTGGGAGCAGTCATGTTTGCACTCTTTCTCCTCGGGATCGCAATCTTGCTGGTCAAAGGTGGCGACGGTGAACCGACGCGGGCAAGCTCACGCCAGCTCGGGATCCTTCTTTTTCTTCCCTTTGTAGTGGGTTGCGCCGCCGCTGTCTTCCGGGTCTATCCCTACGGAGGCACACGCCACAGCGTGTATCTTTCCCTCTTTTCCGTGGCAGGAGTCAGCTTCCTGCTCGCGCATCTGCCCGGCAAGAAGCTCTGGCCTGGTTTGTTGGCCGCCATGGTTGCTCTGCTGGGAAGTCACCTGGAGGCCAGGCCGCTTGAATTCATCTACCCGGAGAACCAGACCAAAGTCTTAATGAGTAGAGGGCTCAAGGATATTCGTCAATCCATTTCGCCGGGCGAATTGATCTTTGTCGAGTACCAGACTGGCGTCATGCTCCGTTACTACCTTTGCCGGGACCAGGTTCTCCCCTTCGAGGAGACACAAGAGCAAGAGCGGATTCAGGAATTCCCGTGCGGGGGATATCGCGTCGTCTCAGCCGATCTCTGGATGTTTACCGGCGGAAACTTCAAGGCTGTGTTTGATCTGATGACGCGGAAATATGGCTTGGGGCCCGGAGAGCGAGTCTGGATCGTTCACGCCGGCTGGGGAACGGATGTGCAAAGCACATTGGAATCGCGCTTCCCAGGGTTGAAGTACTTCCCGCATCAGAATTTTGGCGAAAATATCTCGATCTTCCAAGTTGCGGCCAAATCGCCGCCCTCATAGTCACCGCAGCGTCGCGTATCGAGTGTATGATCCGTGTGATGGCGGGACACCTCGCGGCAACATTCACTTATACGGCCACGCCGGTAAGCCCCAGACACTTTTCGGGCACCGGGAATCAACTCTCGGGCCAGAAGGTATATTGTTGTGCAAATGGCGTCTTATCTTTGATGGCCATCTTCGCGTTCGTAGTGTACGCTGCGCCCGAAAAAGAAGCGACTGGGAAGTTATGCCAACGTTGACGGAACGGCGCGCTCGGGTCTGCTCCCCGTACAGCTTCAAGCGGAGTCCCTATAGCAGCCATAGCCTCCTCCTGAAGTGGTTCAACCGACCAGGTGAGGGCCTTCGCGTGCTGGACGTAGGTTGCGGGGAAGGTTATCTCGCCGAAGCACTCGCAGCGCAAGGCTACGAGGTCGTCTGTGTGGACAAACCCGGATGCGGGCCCGCGGCCTTGCCCGAACACGTGCAGTTCTTAGAATTGGACTTGGATGAGGACGTGGCGACCCTGCCGGGCTCCTTTCCCTTCATCGTGTGTGCGGACTTACTGGAACACTTGAGGGATCCGTGCAAGGTCCTTCTCGGACTTCGATCCTTGCTGGCGGCAGGCGGGCGGCTGGTTGCGTCTTTGCCGAATAGCGGCAATTTTTACTTTCGCTGGAACGTTCTTCTTGGAAAATTCCCGGCGCACGATCGCGGGCTGTTCGATCGCACCCATCTCCACTTTTATACCTGGGCAGGGTGGACAGATTTATTCTCCCGTAGCGGCTTTCGTATCGAGAGCGTCGAGCCCACTGGTATCCCTGTTGGCCTTGCGCTGCCTCGGTGGGACGGCACTCTTCCCATCCGCATCCTGGAGCGAGTTTTCTACACCTTGGCGCGCCTTTGGAAGACCTTGTTCGCATATCAATTCGTGGTTGTGGCACGCCGGGAGGCGATTGAATGACAGGCGCTCGTCCGAAAGTAGTTGTGGTAATGCCGGCCTACAATGCGGCCAAGACACTCCACATGACTTATGCCGACCTGCCGCACCAAATGGTGGATTTGGTAATCTTGGTGGATGACGGCAGTACCGACGAAACCACCAGGATCGCCAGGGAGCTGGGCCTCGAATTGTTTATCCATAACCGGAACTACGGGTATGGCGCCAACCAAAAAACCTGCTATCGGGAGGCCCTGAAAGCTGGTGCCGACATCATCGTGATGTTGCATCCCGATTACCAGTACGACCCAACCTTGCTGCCACAGATTATCCGGCCCATCCACGAGGACAAGGCCGATATCGTGCTCGGCTCGCGATTGTTGGGTTCCGACCCGGTGAAACAAGGTATGCCTTGGTGGAAATATATCTCCAATCGCTTTCTGACAGCTATCGAAAATGCGGTCTTTGGATTAGAGCTCTCCGAGTATCATACTGGTTATCGCGCCTTCCGCCGCGAGATTCTGGAAGCCACGAACACACCGATGAATTCCGATCAATTCATCTTCGACCAAGAAGTTCTGGCACAAGCGGTCGAATTGGGAGCGCGCATCACTGAAGTCCCCGTACCGACTCGATATTTTCCTCAGGCCTCTTCGGCTTCGTTCTGGCAGAGCGCAGTCTACGGACTGTCGATCCTGTGGCTGCTATTCCGATACCAGTTGCACCGCAGCGGTATTTCCCGCCAACTCCAGTTTGAAAGCTTAGAGCGCCGCTATAGCCGCCCCGGAACGCAGACCACAGAGGGCCGAACCCGCCTTTGAATTGCGATTCCTTGTCCTGACGCGCAGGGCGTCCTGCCCCGCCGCTACCTGGGGTTTGGTACCCCCCTCTTCATCAACGTTACTGTAATGCTTTCCATTGGCTCGACCTCGGGATATAGTTGCCCACGTCCCTAGCCGCACTTCTCGGGACTGGACTAACCAGACGGAACCATTCATCAGGAGATACTCCAATGGCTAAACCTTTACAGGGGATTCTACTGGTTGCCGGATGTTTACTGGCATGTCCGACGGCCAGCGTGGTCGCCCAGGAACCGGTGGCTACATCGAACGTGGTGCACGTGCTTGGCTTGGAAGGCGTCAAGAAGAAAATCAAAGGGAAGCTGTTCGTCAGTTCCGGCGAAGTACGGTTTGAGGCCGGCACAGCCAAAGCGGAAGTGGCTATGGCTTCCATTCAGGACATCTTCACCAACGCCGACAACAAGCGCCTCATAGGCGGCAAGCTTGGCATGCTGGCGATGTTTGCGCCGTACGAGAGCGATCGCTTCCTGAGTTTGTTCCGAAAGGGAATCGACGTCCTCACGCTGAAGTATCGCGACGCCAAAGGCGCTCTGCACGGCGTCATTTTCATTCTTCCGAAGGGCCAGGCGCCGCTGGTCAAAAAGCAAATGGTGGCACAGGGCGCGCACGCCAGCATTCCGGTGGAGGAAGAGGGGCAGAAGCCGGACAGGAAACAGGAGAGAAAACCATGAGGCGCATACCTTATGTAAGCGTGGTCCTGGCATTGTTCGGCGCCTTCGTGATAGCCAGTTGGGTGGCGACACCGGCGCAGGCGCAGCAAACCAAAAAATTCAAAGCCTCGGCCATTCAAGTATTCGAAGTGGAATGCGACGAGGTGAAGTTGCCCCCGGCGTTTGAAATGGCGCTGTATGAGAACCTCATCGATCAAGTGCGGAAGACGGGGAAGTTTGAGAGGATCTACCGCGATGGCGAACGCGGCGCTGCCGACGAGGCAAACTTGGTAACCCTGCATAGCAAGGTGCTGGGCTTCAAGGAGGGCAGCGAGCGGCTCCGTCAGGTGACCACCGTCGCCGGGGCCACCTCAATCAAGGTGCATGTGAGAATCGCGGACCGCAGCGGGCAGTCGCTCGTGGACCGCGATGTGACTGGCAAAGTGGTGTTCTTTGGCGAGAACCTGCGCGCGACGCACAACTTGGCGAAAAGCGTGGCGAAGATCGTCCGCCAAAACTTTTAGCAAAAGTTACTTCTCTGCTTTCGCTGGGTTTATGTTGAATGGATTTTTTTACCTCTGCGGCCCAGCCGCGCAAATGGCGTCCAGCTCAGGGCGTACCTTTCCAGCCGCTGTCTCACAAGGCAATGTCCGAGGGAACTGCGTTTAGTCTCCTGTGCTATTGGGACTGCAAGAATTCGACGATTGCTTCCTGTTCACTCCGTGACAGCCGCTGGAACCGTTGGGTGACCCGAATGGCTTCTCCGCGATGCCGCAGAATGGCGTCGCGAAGTGTTACCGATGCGCCGTCGTGCATCAACCGCGTTCGTAGTCGGACGCCCCACAACGGCGCCGTCCGAACCTTATTCGTTGTGCTGCGGTACTCTTTCAGGGAGAAACTCTTCCAGGTAACCTTGTAGGCGTTTGGTCCGTAGTGTTCTTCCATCGCCATCACGATCCCATCCCCGGTTCCCACGTCGTGTAACAGAAAATCCGAAAAGGGGTGAAGCGTCTTCTGCCCCAGCGCTTCGGGAATCGTGAAGTTGCCCCCATTGATCTTCGTTCCCGCTGGTGCTGTCGTCAGCGCGCGCGCGTGGCAGGTGGCGCAGCCGATCCGGTCAAACAATTCCGAGCCTCTCTTTGCTTTGGGCGTTTCTGCGAGCACCTTGTCCGGTGCCGGAGCCTTTGTGGCCCGGAGGAAGCGCGCGAAATGGTCCACATCGTCGAGTCCATCGGGGCCGGCAGTGTTGTTCGGCTCCGGAGCGGTGTTGCAACGGTTGGTCACCTCGTTGGGAAACAGTCGGCTGGTGATGCCCATTTCATTCAAGTAGGCATCCCCGGAAAACGACAGCAGGCTGGCGTGCTGGTTTTTCCAGCCGAACCGCCCGACACCGGTTTGTCCGGGCGCCTCCACGATGGGCACGTAAAGCACCTGCCCGCAGATTCTGCGGCCCGTGGTCTTGCACTGCTCGCGGGCCAGGTTGACCAGGGTCTCGTCGGCGACGGCCTCCACGAATCCATCGCCCAGAAGATTGAGCGATACGCGCGTCGTGCGGATCGTTTCGCTGTCGGGGACGCGTTCGTGAATCTCTGTGTCGGGGAAGGCTTCGCTCGGACAGATGGCACGGTCATTCACCAGCGAGCGTCCAGAGATGACTTCTGCGCCGCGGGCGATCGGGATCTCCGGATTGCGAAAACGGCCATCTGGTCCGCGGTGGCCCACCCGCAACTCCGTAATCTGGCTTGCTCCGCCCGACGTGGGGTCCTGGTGGCACTCGCGGCAGGACTGCGCGTTGTAAAGCGGGCCCAGACCGTCCTTTACCGTCTCTATATCGTCAAACCTCGCTTGGTCCGCCTGATGAGTCGTATCATCCACCAAACCGTTGCTCTTGTTGTCGAAGCCGGTTGGAGCCTCCGTGCCCTGTTGCCCCGCGGCAGCTAAGGCAAGAGACAAGACCGCAATCCCCAGCAAACGCCCCATGAATTTTCCTCCTTCACTTCGCGTTTGAAGATTCCCTGTTTTCCCAAGCAGCGATTCCGCGCCAAGAAAAAGGCTGAGTCACACCAAAATAGCATGGAGGATGGGCCGCAGCAGTAATGGCTGCAGAAGAATTGCGCCGGATGAACGGTCAGCCGTCACCTGCGACCCTGACGTGTGAAACCGAGCTTTCGCGGCAAAGCATTCGCAATCATTTGAAAATGTCCTAACCGAGTGATTACTTTCTTGGAACAGAGCGACACAATTTTGCTGCGAACCTTTCCAGGCAGAGTTAGTGTTCACACGGGTGCTGTGCTTTTCCTCCGCACCCTGGCCAGCGACGCACCGAGTTGCGTTGCAGGCTCCGCGGCGCCAGCGGAACGCCCCACGAGAAGGGGTAGGGAGGAAGCAGTGAAAGGGTTTCGTTTCCATTGGCGTCGCGGTCTTCCTGTTGCTCACCGTCGCGTTTCCGGCTCGATCTCACTCCAACCAACTCTCGCTGGGCACACAACTCCACCTAGTCCTGCTCAATGGCCTAACCGCCCCGTCGCGCAACGCCGATCCCTCGGCAGCAGTGGTACCCGAACCCGTGTACCTCCTAGGGGCGCGCATGTATACAGCCAGATCATCAGCGTGATGAGCTGAAAATCTCCGGGTTTCGCGAGTTGACGGTTGCGAGTTTCAGGTGTCGCTTCAGCAACTTGGGTCACCGCCAGACCTCCACCCAGATGGCGACAACAGCGGCAGGGCTATTGGCATCGAGCCTCTGGTTGGGACGAACAGCGCACGCTTCGGACTTGTAAGGAGAACGCTATGTCGAAACTGTCGAAAGCACGACAGAAGGAGATCGAAGCCGCCACGCGAAATCGGCGCGAGTTAATCGCGGCAAAGTTAAGTCGCCGAGAGCTGATGAAAATGGGGCTCATCACCAGCGCTGGTCTTCTCGTTCCCAAGAGAGACTTTAAGCGCTCGATGGCGCAACCCGCGCGAGGGCATCCCCGATGACAATCCGGTAAGCCCGTTGACTCGTGCGTTCGTCGAACCACTCCCCATCATGCCAATTAAGCAGGCGGTCGCGTCGCTGAACCCTGCACCGACCGTGGCCCCAAACACCGCCGGTGGTGAAGGCCGGACACGCCTTCATCAGGCGCTCACCCTGTTTCCCCCACAGAAGCTGTACCGAGTTGTCCAAAAGGCGGCCAAGGTCAGCATGTCCCCGGATCTCCCCGTGCAAACGATTTGGGGCTTTGACGGGATCATTCCGGGCCCGACCTACATCGCCCGGTACGGTGAACCCATCCTCGTGCGGAATGTCAATAACCTGCCTACGAATAATGGTGGTTTTGGACTGCCGTCGGTCACAACCCACTTACACAACAGTCATACGCCGTCAGAAAGTGACGGCTTTCCCTGCGACTTTTTCGAGATAGGGCAGTTCTATGACCAGCACTATCCAGTTGTCCTAGCGGGGTTCGCCTCGGACCATCCACCCAACGGCGACATCAATGAATCCCTGAGCACACTGTGGTATCACAACCACCGCGTGGACTTCACGGCGCAAAATATTTACAAGGGGTTGGCTGGTTTCTTTCTCATCTTTAATGACCACGATACTGGTGATGAGACCACGGGGTTTCATCTTCCCAGCGGTCAGTTCGACATCCCCATGATGCTTGCAGACAAGGTGTTCGATTCCAACGGGCAGTTGTTCTTCGATCTCTTCAACCTGGACGGTATCCTGGGAGACAAATTTCTCGTCAACGGTAAGATCCAGCCCTTCCCGCACGTTCACCCGCGCCGCTATCGATTCCGCTGGCTGGACAGCGGGCCTTCGCGTTTTTACCAGATCTTCTTGACCGATCTGAACAATCTGAGCGCGCAGAACATGTTCTGGCAGATTGCCACCGACGGGAACCTCACGCCGACGCCGGTGCAAATCGAAAGCGCCCGGATTGGGGTTGCTGAGCGCGTGGATGTGATCATCGACTTCTCGCAGTTCGCGGGGAAAACCATCTACTTCGAGAACCGCCTGGAGCAGCAGGACGGAACCGGCCCCACCGGTGACATTCTGCCTGCAGGCCGGGGCAACTTGCTCCTCCAGATTATCGTGGATCTTCCTGCTGTGGCAGACAACAGCGTGGACCCCGCCACGCACCCTCAGTTTTACTCTCTGCCTAGCACCACGCCGGCGCCGAGAGTAACCAGGACGTTTGACTTCGACAACAGCAACGGTGGCTGGACCATTAACGAACGCTTTATGGATTGTAACGAGCCCCGCTTCACCGTACAGCAGAATACCGTGGAGCACTGGATCCTGATTAACAGCTCGGGGCTGGCGACACCCCATCCATATCCACTTCGAGGAATTCCAGATTCTTTCCATCAACGGGCACCCACCGCCAACATCTCCATTAGTGCAGACCGGCCGGAAGGACGTGGTGCGACTCGAGTTTGACACCACGGTCGAACTCTTCTTCCGCTTCCGGGACTTCCTGGGACGGTATCCGTTGCATTGTCACAACACCGTCCACGAAGACCACGCGATGATGTTGAGGTGGGACATCGCGCCGGTGGGAGATACCAACCGGAACCCGTAGTTCACGCCGGGTCACGGCTCTCAACACGTGTGCGGCCTGGAGGCAGCAGGAGAAAGGAGATAAGGAGCGATGCAGAGAAGAACTTTGCTGGCAGGTTTAGCAGTGGCACCTCTTGCTGCCATAGCTTACGCGCGCGAAGCCTTCAGAGGCAGGAGAGAGTCGCCGCCCACATCGGCGGAGCGCGAGGCGATTCGAGAGCGCTATTTCCCCAACGTCGTTTTGACCACACACCTGGGTAAAGAGGTCCGGTTCTACGATGACCTGATCAAGAGCAAGATCGTGACCATCAATTTCATGTTTACGACCTGTCCCAAGGTTTGCCCTCGAATCACGGAAAACCTGGTGAAGGTTCAGAAACTTCTCGGCCACCGCGTGGGCCGCGACATCTTCATGTATTCCATCACGCTCGACCCCGAAAACGATACATCCCCAGTGCTCAAGAAATACGCCAAGATTCATCACGTCGGGGCCGGGTGGTTGTTCCTGACCGGGAAACCTGACGATATTGAGCTGCTTCGTCGCAAGCTCGGCTTCACGTACACAAACCCCCAGCGGGATAAGGACAAGGAGAAGCACATAGGGAACGTTCGGTATGGCAACGAGCCCCTCCAGTTGTGGGCCGCGTGCCCGGGGCTGGCCCACGCGGAATGGATCGCGGAATCCATCTCGTGGGTGGACTGGCCGAAGAACAGACTAGCCGGAAGGCGAAGCCAGCCGCAGTACGAGTAGAACGGCATCAATAGGAAGGAGAGAGGAATGAGAAGCACTCCCCTGAGAACGAAAGGGTTGTTGGAGGCCGCGTCATGCGCGGTCGTTCTGGCGCTGGGCATCTCGTTTGCACAGACGACCTCGACGCAGTCGCAAGTCGTTACGCTGCCTGTGGACAGGGGTCCGGAGGGTGTGGCCTTCGATGGAGTCAACATTTGGATAGCGAATTCAGTGGGCAACACCGTCACGAAGCTGCGGGCCAGCGACGAAGCCTACCTGGGTAACTTCCCGGTCGGCAATCGGCCTGTTGCTGTCGCCGTTTCTACCTCGCCCCCCGGTTCGGTCAGCATCTGGGTGGCGAACAACCGCAGTAACACCCTGACGAAGTTGCGGGCGTTCGATGGAGCCCTCCTCGGGACCTACCCTGTGGGTGACGGGCCGTCGGGCTTGGTCTATGACTGCGTCAACGCTTCCATCTGGGTGACAAATGACCGGAGCAACACGGTGACGAGGTTGCGGGCCAGCGATGGCGCCAATCTCGGTACCTTCCCTGTGGGCAAGCGTCCAGTCGGGATCGCCTTTGATGGGACCAGCATCTGGGTGGCGAACCAATTCAGCGACAGCGTGACGCAGCTACGGGCTCTGGACGGAGCTAACCTCGGCACTATTCCTGTAGGCAGAAAGCCATTCGCGGTGGCGTTTGCTGGGGGCTACATCTGGGTGGCAAATTATGTCAGTAAGGATGTGACGAAGCTCTTGCCAAGTACTGGCGCCCTGTTCGGCACCTATGCTGTGGGCTATGGTCCAGCGGGGTTTGCCTTTGATGGTACCTACATCTGGGTGGCGAACAACGGCAGCAGCAACGTGATGAAGCTAGACCCGAACACGGGCGCTGTGCTCGGCACCTTTTCCGTGGGCAGAGGACCCTTTGGCGTCGTCTTTGATGGTACGCACATCTGGGTAGCGAGCTTCGGCAGCAATTCGGTGTCCAAGCTGTAGTGCGTGGCGCTGCGCTCGCTCACACTCGCAGCACTCTACGGCTCTCAACCATATTGGCGCAGGGAGTTTGTCTGCTGGGCTCTATCGGGAGACTGTAGTGTAAAAGGCATTTCGGCTCGAGCGGAGATTCCTGCCGTAGGAGAAAACGATTGTGAGACTTTCTAAGACGCGCACTTTGCATTGAACTCCGGGATCCCAGAGCCAACCTCCAGAACGGAAATCTCCTGACGAATCGGCAACCTTGCCGGCATCGAGGAACGGCCCGAGTTTCAGCGTCAAAAAGGCATTCTGGTACACGACCTTGTCAGTTTCCCAGTTCCAGAGGATAAACTGGCGCCCCATGGGAGCGTTGCCCTTCTTGCCGTGGCGCGTTCCGATATGAGCGCGGAGCCAAAGGTTATTGTCTCGCTCGATCCCCAGAGCGAAGAGCTCGTCCAGGGGAACCCGTCCCATAATCGCGCCGGCGCGGAGCCGGCTTCGCATCTCGTAGTCGTCGCCGCGGGGGAGCGGGAACCAATGCACGTCCAGAGAGCCTTCGATCCCGCCGAAAGGTCCGAGCGGGCGTGCAAAGGCTTTCCCGAATTGACCGGATACAATTGAGTCCACAGTGAATCGTCTTTCTGGAACTCGGAGGAGCTTGTAATTGAACCCGGCGTAATACTTCAAAGAAAAACTGCCTGTGAAAAACGGCGCCGCCTGGGGCGTGATGCCGCCGAGATTTCCAAAACTCCGGTACGCGAGGCTCATTCCGCTCTTCCAGGTCCAGCGCCCGCTGACGACAGATCGAATTTCTGCTCCCGCTTCGGCCTTTTGCAACTTCACGTCTGTCTTCGGCGAAGTAGCCCCCTGAAATGTCTCGCTCAGATCCCAATGCTCGTTCCTTCCGTCCAGGTAAAATTGAAGACGCCATTTGGGGTCTTGCCCTAAAGGGACAGACAGGGAAGCGAAGAGGCGGCGCTTTTGGGAATCCCACCGCTGCAGGGAAGTCACGTTTAAGCTGGAATGATTCAGGTTGTAAAACTCCGGCTGGACGGCCTGGTACGGCAGCCCCCTCAACAGGGAAAGAAGTCCGTCAAGGGTGCCGTCCCCCCAGCCGTTTCTTTCCGCGGCCTCGAACATCACGGCGAAGGATTGCTCCTGCTCGGGCACGAGTTCAAACCGGTAGCGCGGGAAGATCCCCATGTTCTCAATGCGGGCTTCGGTCGTGCGCAGGTCATTCAGATGCAGAACCTCCGCCGGAGAGAATGCAAATGCGCGATCCAGAAGTACCGCACGAACCCGCGGCCGGGGATCAAACTTTAGATTCGTGATTTGAGGCTTTCCAATCGGGTTCCAATGCTGGAGCGCCGCTTCCAGATTGCCTTCTAAAAGGTATATCGTCGCTAAAAAGTCCTGCGCATACACGTCACCGCGGTCGAGACGCAGGGCCCGCTTCAGATTGGTCTTGGCTTCAGAGAGTTTTTGCTGGCGATAGGCAACTCCGGCCAGCTCCAAGAGAAATCTCTTATCCCGGGGTTCCTTCTTGCGCCCCGTCTCAAAAGCCGTTCTTGCTTCAGCCCAGCGTTGCAACTGAGCCAGTGCCAAGCCGCGATACAAATCGAGTTCGGCCGGGTCGGAGGAAAGGGGCGCGAACTGCACGATCTCTTCCCAACGCTTCTCGGCATACAATCTGCGTACGGTTGCCCTGCGATCGGCATCGGCCGGAGGCTCTTGAGGAAGTGCGCCAGAGGACAAACAGAGGCACAAGAGCAGGGCGGTTACTCGTGCTGCTTGGGAAGGGCTAGCAAAGTCCATTGGCCGGCGGCATTCCAACTCTTCTCGAAATCCGCACGTTCCAACCTCAACAGCTTACGCTGTGCGGGATCACTCACAAGCACGAAATCCTGCTGCCAGTCCAGACCCGTCACCACCACGTAATGACGTGAATCGTTCCGGCGGCTTCCTTTCAGGCAGACAATCAGGGGACGCCCCAGGAGAAGGTGGTGCTTGAGATCCATCCATTCGCCCTGAAAAACAAACGTGCGAAAGCCTGCTTCCTGAAAATACCACTCCATGCTGCTGGCCAAGATGCCCTTCGCCTCCTTGGAATACAGCGCCTGCTGAATGACGCGCGGGTCGGCCCCCGCGGAAAGCAGCAAACTCTTGTCCTTATTCCAGTACTGCATCACCATGGAAATGGAGGCCGCCCCGCAGGCGTCTCTCTCCTGCTTAACAAATGGAACGTCCAGCCAGATTCCGGGCGGGCCAGTTGCCACGCCGTGGAAGGCGAGGCTGAAGAAAAGCGCGAATAGCCCGGCTAAACGGCAAGGCATGGCGGATCGCTACCGGGCCACAACGATGATCACGACGATCAAGGCTGTTGCCAGAGCGATGATGATATAGGTGATTTGCTGATTGGTTAGGGCGCCTGCGGCAAAGTCTTTCCGGACCTTTTCAGTGCGGGCGGCCAGCCGGGCCAGCTCTTCGTCGCTCAATTGGGAAACTGCCTTTTGAACCCTTTCGTAAGGGAGGTTTGCTGACTGAAGAGCCTTCTTGGCCTGGTCGGAGGAGAAGAACTTCAGAACCTTGTCTTGGTTGCCCTCCCTAGCCTGCGCTGCAGCGAGGATGTCCCTGTGAAGATCCGCAGGAGAAACGACATGCTCTTGCGCCAACGCGTTTTGAGGCGCGGTGAACGTCACAACCAGGATCAGAATTAGCAGTGTGCACAAGCAGCTTTGGAACTTGAGACTCATAGATCCTCCTGGCGGGCAACCTCATTATGCTGAAAACAGAGAGGCTCCGCAAGCCGCGCAGCAAGTCAATGAAACCTCTCACCGAAACTAGCCTGACTTTCGCAGCTGGCGGGCATTTTTGAGTTTTGTGAGCTTGTTTTCGAGCCTAAGCCAGATATTTATGCATCGGGGCGACTGATCCTTCCGGCTGGGACTGCCCCAATGTTTTCTTCCGCAGGGTCTGGGTCATGAGCGCGCGAAAATGGAGCGGGTCTCTGAGGTTCTGCAATTCTCGGTAATAATAGAGCGGGGCGGGCCGTTTTCCCTTGAACCTCAGCCTCTTTAGGAAATCGATTTCCTCGTCGGTAGCATCGCCGCTTAGGGAAGGGTCATGAAGGAATTGTTTGAGCCCCGGCTCTTCCTCAAGTTGGTCAGGTTCCCTTTCGACAAACTCAAATTTCTTAGGGTGCCCTGGGGCTAGTCTCCGGTTCAACACAATTTCCATACCAAAGGTCGTTAGGTCGATATCCCAGGATTCAATCAGCGGATCCAGGAAGGCAACGCAGTTCTCAACTGACACGTTGAAGACATCCGTGTCCAGGAAGTCGAGGATGATGACTCGCATCTGTTCATAGCTTCGGCCGCTGAGTCGAGCCACCAGGTGGAGCCAGTTTTCACTTTGCAATTCTTCTTTGGCGACTCTCTTGACCACGTCCAAAAGCTTCTGGGTGACGAGGCGTTCAAGTTCGCCGAAGGGTTGCTTCTCAAAAATCGCCCGTATTTGTTTTTCTTTGTCGCGTGCGCACTTGCGGAGAATCAACTCTCGAACTTCTTTAAACAAGGGCGTGGGTGGGTCCTCCAGATTTCTCTTCAATTCTTCCTTGCGCTGGATGTCAGCCAGCTTCGAAAGCTTACCGCTCGGGAGCTTTAAGAATTTTTCCATTTTGCCGTAAATATCTGTTCGGTCAGGCGCGGGGGGCAATTTCTTGCGAGTCAGCAACTGGGAAATGTAAGACTCCGTCACTTCGGCGGCAGCCGCCAGATCTCTCTGCTCAACCCCCAATTCTTCCAGCCGCTGTTTAACCACTAGAGAAACATCCACAGAGTACCTCCGCTCGATTAACTGGATCAGATCAAACCTTGGAAATAATCCCAGATTCTTTTTGACAGGTCAAGTTAATTCATCCATTCTGATTAAGGACTGAGAGGGTCATAAGATAATCTAAACCAAAGTGGTTATCTGAAATCGGCCCTTGGCCATGACAACCAAGGAGAGGACATGTTTGCACGCAGAGTCTCCATGCATCTGAAACTACAAGAAGAGAAGAGATTTCCAATGCATACGAAGGGGATTAAGGAACAGGCCGAGGGGGTGCTGCGGACCAACTCACGAGAAGGGTTCTCCGAACCTTCCCATCTCGTCGTAGGCACTACTAACCCACCCGCCGAATTCTTCCTTGCGCTGTTGAAAGCTCCCCAGCGCTGGAAGTCACCCAATTGCGAAAGCTGCTGTAGCGCTTTTTGGGGGGTCAGCAACTGGAATGTAGGACTCTGTCACTTCGGCGCCAGCCGCCAGATCTGCTCAAGCCCCAATTCTTCCAGCCGCTGTTTGATCACGAAACAAACATCTACGCGTGCCTCCGCTCGCTTAACTGAATTAGATTAGTATGGAAAATAATCTAAAATTCCGCTTGACAGAGCAAGTTAATTCACCTATTTTGGTTAGCGGACTAAGGGAGTCTCCAGTTTGTCTGAACTAACGGAGGTTATGTGAATTCCCCTTGGCCCATGAGAACCAAGGAGAGTGACATGTTTGCACGCAGAGTGTCCATGCATCTGAAGCTCAATAGCGCTGCCGAGTTGACCCAGAGGCTGGAGAAGGAAATCATTCCCCTGCTTCGAAAACAGAAAGGGTTCCAGGACGAAATCACGTTCGTTGCTCCGGGCGGAAGGGAAGCATTCGGAATCAGTTTGTGGGAAAGAGCAGAGAACGCGGAAGCTTACAACCGCGGGACCTATCCAGAAGTGACGAAGATCCTGGCGGGAGTGGTTGAGGGAACTCCTCAGGTTGAAACCTATGAGGTTTCCAACTCGACCTTCCACAAGATCGCCGCTGCCGTAGCGACCTAGAGCTTGCAGGTCTTTTCGTTCGGTGCGGGGCGGGCTAAGTCCGCCCCCTCACTTCTCCGGTAATGGGAAATCGGACGGAGAAACGAGCTAGCCCATGGTCACGAAAATCATGAAGTGGGTTTCCATTACGGCGTTGCTCCTGACGGTGTTCTGGCACCCCTCCGCAAGCCTGGACTTTGTGGTTTGCGCGGGCGCCATTCTGGTTGTCCTGGCTTTATTTTTCATCAAACAGGAAATCGAAACTTACTATGGCGTCGATAACAGATCCAAGCCCGAGAGCCGCGTGGCGGTCTTGAGCGCCACTGCAAACGCCGGAGACGCTAATGGAAGACACCACCAACACGGGAACCATGCTGATCGAGCAAGCCGCCCTTTTGCCGGAATCCTTGCGATTCGAAAGCGAGCCCTGGATCTGAATCTTTAATTTTTCGAGGGAGACATTCACATGAAAATGATGCGCCGTGTGGTCATTTCGGTCGTTATGATCCTGCTTTCGGCTCCTTTGATTTACGGGCAGGACCTTTCCAAGTATCGGAACTTTTCGTTCGGAATGAGCTTGGTCGAACTATCGAAGCAGATTGATTCACAACCGCTCCACACAAAGCTGATCCACAAGCACCCGGCAGTCATTCAAGAGTTGGCGTGGTGGCCGCGAGACTCTTCTGACTCTTCGCTCCAAGCCGACTCCGTGCGGCAGGTTTTCTTCAGCTTCTACAATGGCGAGCTGTACAAGATTTTGGTGACCTATGATCGGCACGCCACACAAGGGCTAACGGCCGAGGACATGATACAAGCCGTCTCGACCAAGTACGGAACTACAACGAGGCCAGAAGCTCAGATCAGCTTCCCGACGAACGAGCTGTATCGGTCCACAGAAAAGGTCATCGCCCGCTGGGAAGATTCGCAGTACTCGATAAACCTTTTCCGTTCCAGCTTGCTGAACTCCTTTGGGCTTGTCATGTTTTCGAAACGGCTGGATGGACAGGCCGATGCTGCGATTGCCGAATCTGTGAAGCTGGAGGGGCGAGAGGATCTGCAGAAAGAAAGCGATCGCCAGAAGAGAGAAGCCGACAACCTGGAAGTGGCGCGACAGAAGAACAGGAACACTTTTCACCCTTAGATGTCGTCATAGAATAACGGGAGGTTAGAGAAATGACTGTGCACGCGACTCCCGCGTCCTGGTAAGGAGGCTGGAAGAGGAAGAAAACGCGAAGGGCATCATCCCCGAAACGGCCAAAGAGAAGCCCCAGGAGGGCGAAGTGATGGCCGTTGGAGCCGGCACGATCGAAGAGGGCCGAGGGATCCGATCCCCCTCGATGTGAACCCCGATCGGATTTTGTTCGGCAAATAGACCGCCAACGACATCAAGATCCTAACGTTCTCGCATGGCCCAGGCTACTGCCACCCGCCAGAATCCCACCGGCGTTTGAGTGGACAGGCCCGAATGCCTGTCCTATGAACGAATGCTGGTGCTGCGTCGTTTCCTTCCAAAGAACGCGGTACCCGCGCTAGAATACGGCCATGATCCATCGCCACATCTTTCACAATGACCGCTTGGTGCCCATCGAAAACGTCCGGCTATCACCCGGCCAAGCGGGCCTGCTCTCCGGCTACGGAATATTCACCACTCTGCAGATTTTCGACGGCGAAGCCTTTGCCTACGAACGCCACTGGCGGCGCTTGCAGAAGGACGCCGCGCGCACGCGCATGCCCTTCCCGTTCGATGCCACTAAGGTGCGCACCCAGTTGGGCGAGTTGCTGCGCGCCAATCAGGTAAGGGAAGGCACCGCGCGCATCTACATCCTCTACAATAAGACTGGCTTCTGGCAAAGCGACGAACCGCTTCCGGAGGTGGACTTACTGATGTATACGGCCGGCCTGCCCGCTTATCGTGAGCCGGCGCGCCTGGCCTTGCGCGAGCATGGGCGCCACGCCGCTTCGCCGCTTGCCGGGACCAAGATGACATCGTGGCTCGTGAACGTGTGGAGCCTCGGCGAAGCGCAGCAGCAGGGGTTCGATGAAGTGGTGCTGCTCAATGAACGCGGCGAGGTGGCCGAGTGCACCGCGGCGAATATCTTCTGCGTGCGGGGAGGCAAGGTGCTAACCCCGCCGCTCAACTCCGGATGTCTCGAAGGCGTCACTCGCGCCATCCTGCTCGAGATCGGCCCCGACACCAACGTGCCTATCGTCGAGCAGGCGCTTCGCCCCGAAGACTTGTTCGCGGCGGACGAGGTTTTCATCTCCTCGACCAACCGCTGCCTGCTGGGCGTGGGCGAGATCGAAGGCCGCGCGATTGGCCGCCCCGGGGCTTCTGCTCCCGGGCCGATCACGCAACGACTCGAGAAAGCCTTTTCGGCATATGCGGCCGAATACATCGCCCGGCGAGCGGCAACTGCACGGACTCCATCCTAAACAGTCCAGCCGGCGACTGAGAAGCGGTGGGAACGCCGAAGCATGCCTCAATCCGGCGGGTGACGCTGCAGGGTGAGCTTCAGCAGGGGCGGCGTCAGCAGCGTGGTGACCATCACCATAATCACCACGGCGGAAAAGACTCCATCGCTGACCACTCCAAGCCCTTTTCCGATGCCGGCGAAAATCAGCCCCACCTCACCCCTCGGCATCATCCCGATGCCCACTGTCAGGCGGCTGAGTTTACGGCTGCACCCCAGCCCGGAAACCACTTTGCCGAGAATCGCCGCCAGTGTCAGCGCCGCCGCAATCAAGACGATCTTCCTGTCCGCCAAGGTTTCCCACTTCACCTGCATCCCCATCAGGACAAAGAAGACCGGCACAATCAGCGATTCGAGCGGGGAGAGCAGATCGCGCAGCGAGTGGCCCTGGAGCTCTTTGTCGAAGAAACCTTCCAGCACCAGCCCTGCGGCGAAAGCGCCGACGACCGTGGCCAGGCCGAACGCGTTTGCCAGCCAAGAAAATAAGAAGGCGAACCCTAGACCGAAAAGCAGCTTCAGGTTTTCGATCTCGAGCCGCGCGAGCCGCTTCACCACTCGCGGGGTGATCCACAGCCCGATGGCAACCGAGCCGAACAGAAACACCGCCGATTTCGTCACAATCCCCGCCACACGCAGCCAACCGATCGTGCCCGTCGCCACCAGCGCGCTGACCACGGCCAACACCAGGAGCCCGAGCACGTCGTCAATCGCCGCTGCGCCGAGGATGATCTTGGCCTCGGTACGATAGCTCTGCTGGAGATCGCGCAACACCCGCGCGGTGATGCCCACACTGGTAGCGGTCAGAATGCCGCTGATGAAGAGGCGCGTGCCCAGCGGCGCCTCGGGTTGCAGCAAAGCCATCGCCCCGAGACCCAGCAAAAAAGGAACTACGACGCCGAGCGCCGCGACCAGCAGCGCCGTCCTGCCCACGCGCCGCATCTCATTGACGCTGGTTTCCAGACCCACCAGGAACATCAACACGATGATGGCGATGCGGGAGAGCAGGTCCACAAAGGCATAGACGGAAATCGCTGCCATTCCTGACTCGCCGCTCAGGATTTGCGCCAGGCGATCGGCGTGCCCCCCGGCGGGCAACACCAGCTGCGCGGCGCGGCCCAAGCCGACGTTTAGCACCAGGGCCATATCCAGGATTCTCCGGACGGTCTCGCCCTCGCGCAGGAGGGTGAGCACCGGCTCATGAAAGTAATAACCGAGGTTGGCCACCAGCATCCCGATCAACAGCTCCCCCGATACTGCAGGCTGGCCGAGGCGGCTCATCGCCCGTCCACCTAGGGCCGCCCCGAGAGCAATCAGGACCAGCGCCAAGAGGATTGGCGCCACGGGATCACCATGGCCCGCCGGTGGCACGGCTTGGGTGGCCCCCATGAGCCGCTGAGCAGTGGCGGAATAACCGCCTAGCAGGAGTGCTGCGGACAAGAAACAGAAATATCGCTTTCGAGCGGATGGGGTGCTCATGGCGTTTTCACCGTGACTTGTAGCGTTTCTGGGCGACAGGTGGCAAGTCCAATGTGCCGCATGGCACAATATTGCCTCGGATCGCTTGACGCTTCCAGAGTTTAGAGGGATGATGCGCTCCAGCCAGAGGAGGGCAAATCCGATGAGCAAGAAGACATGGGTTCTGTTAACTGCTGTGTTTTTTTTGTTGGCCTGTACTTGCTGGGCGGCGCAAACTACGGCGCCTGCAAAGGCCACGGGCAAAACAGCTACGCCGTCCACCAAAGCTACGGAAAAAGCTAAGGCCCACCAAGCCACCGGCAAGCTTGTGGCGACGACCGACACCAGCTTGGTGATCGCCAAGGCGGTGGGAAAGAAGAAGAGTGAGTGGACTTTTGCGCGCACTGCCGAAACCAAGGTGCAGGGCAACCTGGCCAAGGACGCCAAAGTCATCGTCTACTACGATGAGGAGAACGGCAAGAAAATCGCCCGCCGTGTGAAGGTTCTGGAACCTAAGTCCACCGGCGAAGCTCCAGGTATGGCGCCCGAAAAATCTAAAGCCACTAAACCCAAAACTTAGTTCGGAACTCGAGTCTGAATCCGAGCGGGGCTTCCGATTCACGCCCGGGGGTCCCCCTCTGCCCTTCCGGCCTGGTTAAGGCCCTCCCTCGTTTGTGCGCCGTGATAAGATTTCTCCGCCTCCTGTGCGCCGATGACGGATACACAGATCATTCCCGAGGCTGTGCTGGAATTGATCGGGCCTGATGGCAGCCGCCGAGTGGTTCGCGTAGCCCATACGCCCTTCCTGATCGGCCGCGGCGGCGAGACCGGCAATCACCTTCAACTTCCCGACCGGCGGATCTCGCGGGAATGCGCCGCGTTGGTGTACGAAAAAGGCGACTTTCGCCTGCAAGACCGCGGGCAGCGCCGCGGCCTGTTCATCAACGGCGAGAGAGTGGACTCGCGGCCCTTGCGCGATGGCGATACGATCAACTTCGGCCTCCCCGACTCGTACGAACTGATCTTCCACGTCGGCCAAGGTACCGAATCGCTCCCACAGCTTCTTTCCCGGATGGAGCAGCTGAGCACGGCCGAGTCTGGCGCGGGAGGTCTGCGCAAGCTGAGCCTGTTGCTGGAGGCCACGGCCCTGCTGCACTCGCATCTGCCGCTGGACGCCGTGTTGGGCACGATGGTGGACCACGCCATCGCGCTGACCGATGCCGACCGCGGCTTGCTACTCGAACCGGCCTCCACCGGGGGAATGCGCGTGCGCCTGGCCCGGCAGCGCGGCGCGCGCAGCCTCCCCACCGAGGGACTCGAGCCAAGCCAGACCGCCATTCGCGCCACGCTCGAGCAGCACCGCGCCCTGGTCACCGAAGACGTTGAGCAGGCCGGCGCCCTGGACCTGAAAGCCGCGCAGAGCATCATCGCGCAGCAGCTCCGTTTTGTGGTCGTGATTCCCCTATATACCATGGCCCAGCGCGAAGTCGAGAATGCTTCCGAGACACCCCGCGGAGAACTCCTCGGAGTGCTCTACCTCGATAGCAGGCAGCCGGCGGCGTTTTCCGGCCTGGAGCGGCAGATCCTCGATGCCCTGGCTGTGGAAGCTGCCAGCGTTATCGACAATGCGCGACTGGTCGAGCGCGAACGCGAGCGGCAACGCCTGGAGCAAGAACTCACCATCGCGCGTGATATCCAGCAGGCGCTGCTCCCTCGTGAATTTCCCCGCTGGCCTCACTTGCAGGTGAGCGGCATCAACCAACCCTGCCTGACCGTGGGTGGGGACTACTTCGACGTGGTCGAGTTGGGCTCGAATCGCACCGCTTTCATCATCGCCGACGTCTCCGGTAAAGGGCTTGGGGCGGCGCTGGTGACCACCATGCTCCAGGGCGCGCTTAGCGGCCTGGCCGTCGGCCAGCAGGCCGCGGACGTTTTCGCGCACGTCAACCGCTTCCTCTGCGCTCACTCCCGGGTGGAACGCTATGCCACGGTGTTCTTCGGCATCCTCGACACCGCCGGCCGCTTTGAATTCATCAACGCCGGCCACCCCTCTCCCCTGCTCCTCCGCGACGGCAGAGCGGAGTCTGCCTTTCCCGCCGAATGCTTGCCGGTAGGGCTCCTCCCGGATGCCACATTTAAGAGCTCGGCATTCGTCTTGCAGCCCGGCGACACCCTCGTGTTGTTCAGCGACGGCGTCACCGAGGCCAAGAGTCCAGTGGACGAGGAATTCAGCACAGCGCGGTTGAAGGACGTGGTGGCGCGGCACGCCAGCGCACCGCTCGAAGAGTTGCAAGGCAACATCCTCAATGCGGTGGTCGAGTTCACCTGCGGCGCTGGCCAAGCCGATGATGTGACCCTGCTCCTGGTCCGCTATCGAGGCGCCGCACAGGCTGTGGAGGCGCGAGCGGGCGGGACATAGATCATGAAACCTGGTCCGAAACCAATCTGGGCGCGCTCCCGACTCTTGCCGAAGCCTACACAAGACGGGGAATGTTACCTTGCTGAGCAATGCCTAGCCAAGACAGCGGACTCGCGCAAGCTACTATCGCCGCTCCGCTGCACGTCTGAGTTTCGCCAACAAAGCCGTGGGCGAAGATGCGCCGCACCCATTCTCTGCGTCGCCTGCGGCTTAGCTACGGGATGATGACTTGAGGGTCGTCGATAAAGATGCGACCCGCATGCTCCACAGCCACGATGTACTTGTAGCTGCCGCTCGGAGCAGTTTCGGTGACCTTCCCCGTGTTTTCACCGTCGGAGAAATCCACCCCGTCGCAAGGTGATATATTCTGAAAATGAACTGCAAACTTTCTGTCCGAGATCCACCGTATGCAATCTCCTTGGCTTGCGTGCACGGGGTTACCTTTGGGCCCATATTCGAATTTGCCTTCATTAAAGGATATACTAACCTCATGTATCTCGTGGCATCGTAGGGGTTCTCTCTTAGGTGTGGCCATATTTCCTCCTTTTCAATTTTGTTTCCCTGGGGAACTGATTCCGCTGGAAGCGGCGTCGCTGACTATCTTCGGGTAGCGCGGGTCGCTACGCAGCCCCGCTAACTCGGGTTCAGCATGGATTTCGGCCAGAGAGTAGCCGCCGCGGACCGCCGCGGCAAGTGTTTCCAGCGCGCGCTGCCGCAACCCAACGAGGTGATAAACCTGCACCGCGTTAGACAAAATAGCTACGTCGCCCGGTGACTCACGGCGTGCTGTAGTGATGGCTTCGAGCGCCTTGTTCTTCTCGCCCAGCTTGACCCAGCAGATAGCTAGGATACTGTAGGCCGTCGAGTCCCGAGGGTTGACCCGCAGTTGGTTCTGGGCTAGTTCGATGGCTCGCCGATACGCGGGCGGAGCCTTCTGGGCCAGCCCAGGCGCCCAACGGTAGGCATCGGCAAGGTTCCTCTGCACTTCGTAATCGTTTGGTGCCAGCGCGGCAGCCTTTTCGAACATAAGTACGGCCTCGCCATATCGGCCCTGAAAGAATAGGAGAGTTCCCAGGTTCGAGTAGGCAAAGTAGGTAGGCTTGATGGCCAAGGATTTTTGGAAATCAGCAATAGCCTCATCGGTGCGCCCCATCAGGTGGAGCAGTGCGCCCAGGCTGCTGTACCCGAGAAAACTGTCGGGGACAAGTGCCACAACCTGCTTAAACATCTCCGCAGCTTCGGGGTAGCGCGCCCGATGAAAGTAAAACTTGCCTAGCCAGTGATAGCCCGCCCAATAATGGGGTCGCAGTTCGATGGCCTCTCGATAAGTGCGTTCGGCGTCGGTTAAGTTGCCCAGGCGCTCGTAGGCCTCCGCCAGACCTCGATAGGCGGCGTCGCTGGTCGGCTCGGTTTCAAGCGCCTTCTGAAAGTCCACGACCGCAGCCTCGTACTGTCCGATGCCGTTGTGCAGAGTTCCTAAGCAAATGTGGGCCTCAGCGAGTTTGTCATTCAGGGCCAGGGCGCGTTCACAGGCCTTGCGGGCGGGGTCGATCCACTGGGTCTCTTTCCTGCTTTCGAACGCCTTCCAGTAAGCCTCACCAATGCCCGCATGGGCCAGGGCGTAGTTGGGATCAAGGCTGAGCGCCCGCTCGAATACGTTGATCGCATTTTCAATGTTCTCGGGTCTGTCGTAATTCTGCAAGTAGCCGCTCCCTTGTAGATAGAAATCATAAGCGACGGCGACCTGTGTGCCGTGGACCTGGAGCGCACGGCGCTCCTGCGGATTCAGCTCCAGCTCCAGCATTCGCACCACGCCATCTGCCACGCGGTCCTGCACGGCGAACGGATCAGAGGCATCCGCGGTGATCGTCCCGGCGCGGATTTGCCGTCTGGTGCTAGTGTCCACCAGCGCGTAGTTCACGCGTACGGTGTTCCCCGAGCGGTACACTGTGCCTTCCAGAATCAAGCTTGCGCCCAGTTCCTTGCGCGCCTCCTCGGGGCCGGAGATGCGGCGCGCGCGGACTTCCCGGCCAGGAGCCACCTGCAACTGATGCGTAGCGGTTAATTGCGTCAGCTTCGCGGTCAGGGCTTCCGTGATTCCATCAGAGAAGGCTTGGTTCTCGGGTGCGCCGCCAATGGCCTGGAAAGGCAGCACCGCCACGTTTTTGGGCCCCGCAATGGCCTTGTCGAACCAGTGGAATCGCTGCCGCACCTGCGACAGCAAACCAATGCTGATCACCAGCAGAAGCCCCAGCGCGGCAACGAAAATCTTCCCTTTATTGCGACTGATCCATCCTCGCGCACCACTAGTGGAGTCATCCCGCGCGGGCAACGGGGTCGGATACGTCACGGTACGCTGCACCGCGCGCAGGTCCACCAGCAGATCCGCCGCTGTAGCGTAGCGCTCGTCCGGATTCTTGGCCAGCATCTTGGCCACAATGCGTTCGAGCTCGGCGGGAACCTTTGGGTTCAGTCGGGTGAGCGGCGGCGGGACTTCGTGTAGAGTGCGGTCGCTTGTGGCCATGAAGCTGCCCGCAAGGAACGGATGACGCCCGCTCACTGCTTCGTAGAGAATAACCCCCAGTGAGAAAATGTCCGCGCGGGGATCGGTGTCTTTTTCCAGCAGAGCTTCTGGTGCCATGTAAGCAGGTGTGCCGGCGGCCAAGCCGCTCCCGCCATTGACAGTTTCCGTCGTGGCGGTGACCTCGGCGGGCGGCAACTGTTTGGCCACTCCGAAATCGAGGATCTTCACCTGGCTGGTAGGAGTCAGCATGATGTTTTCAGGTTTCAGGTCGCGGTGGACAATACCCCGCTCGTGCGCGGCCACCAGTGCTGCGGCGCATTGCACCGCGATCCCCAGGAGCTTCTCGATGCTGATGGGTCGCTGAAGCTGCTGGCGGAGCGTCACTCCTTCGACATACTCCATCACTAAAAAGACTTCGTTGTTGGCTTCGAGCACGTCGTACAAACCGGCGATGTGCTGGTCGGTCAGCCCGGAGGCGCATTGGGCTTCGTGCAGGAACCGTCGGCGGTAATTCTCGTCGGACTGAAGGCGCGGCGTGATCCGTTTCAAAGCAACTGGGCGTTTCAGTGCTGTATCGTAAGCACGGTACACCTCGCCCATCCCGCCCTTTCCCAGCCGGGCGCGGACGGCGAAGCGCCCCACAGTTGTGCCGCTCAGATCAGCGTCACGCGGGCCCACTGACTGCGGTGCGGGCTGAGCCATTTGCCTCGGGGGGGGTTCTGAACTCGGGAATCAGGCTCCCGACTCCAACAGCCTAAGAATCGGGACGTTTTGCCGGGGGTATAAATAGGCTGGTCTCCCGGGAAATCCAGCCTAATCCCGCGACCCGCCCTCCGTATCTGGGGCGCCATATTACTCCTAACCGATGTGGGAAACAATCATCGCAAGGGCAATCAATCAAACAGCTACTCCCAAGGCCGCTGCTGACCCGATTCCTGCCGCCGTCGGGTCCAACGGCAACCTACTTTAATACTCGGCGATTGAGAATGCGGCGGACAAGGTCTTGCCGAAGCAGGATGCCTCTTTCACCCGCGATTGAGAGAACCAGAGAGCGCTCGATAAAGATGAGGGAGGCAGACGGAATGTCCGGCCTCCCGCAATTGAAAATGCTTCGTCTGTGGTGTATTCCTGTACGCCCCAAGAGCGCGGAGGTGCGCATGCGGTTCGACCGTTCGATCTCGAAGCTTCGAGACTCAGGACAAGCTGTCGCCCACTATGGGCTCGCTATTATTGCGTTGGCGATCTGCCTCGTCTTCTTGCCCCTGTGCGCCGGTGGCCAGGCCGGCATGCCTGGTCCCCAGAAGGAAGAGCTTACCGTCATTCGCGCGGGAACTCTGATTGATGGAAAGGGTGGTCCGCCGCGGGCAAACCAGGTGATTGTAGTCCGTGGCTACCGCATCGAGCGGGTGCAGGATGCTGCGGCCGGAGAAATTCCCGCGGAGGCGAAGGTGATTGACCTGTCCAAAGCGACGGTGCTGCCCGGACTAATCGACGCACACACGCACATCTTCTTGCAGGGCGAAGATCCTGCCCAAGGCGGCTACGACGTGCAGTTACTGAAATATGGGCTGGCTTTCCGGGCGGCGCGTGCAGCGGTCGCAGCCCGAAGGGCACTCGAGCAAGGTTTCACTACGATCCGCGATGTGGAGACCGAAGGCGCGGGCTACGGAGACGTTGGGATCAAGCAGGCCATCGAACAAGGCTACATTCCAGGCCCGCGGGTTTTTGCCTCCACGCGCGCCATCTCCACCACCGGTGGATATCCGCTGGAAGGCTACGCGCCCGAGATCGAAGTGCCCAAGGGCGTGCAGATCATTGACGGCCCGGTGGAGGCGCGCAAGGCGGCGAGGGAGCAGCTCGACCACGGCGCCGACTGGATCAAGGTCTACATGACGCACCGCTCGTGGCTCGACAAGCAAGGTAACCTGGTCTCGCAGCCCACGCTGACGCTGGAGGAGCTGAAGGCCATTGTGGAGGAGGTGCATGGCTGGAAGAAGAAGGTCGCCTGCCACGCCTACAACGGCGAGGGGCTGCACCGCGCGCTCGATGGCGGTTGCGACTCCATCGAGCATGGGCTCGAGCTCGATGATGCCGCGATCGTGCAGATGGTGCGCCAGGGAACCTGGTATTGCCCGACGCTGAGCGTTTACTACTACCATTGGGCGCCGGAGAACACCCCGGCGGGCCGGCGCGACCGCAAGCGCGTAGCCCTGCACATCACTTCCTTCCAGAAGGCTCTGCGCGCGGGGGTCAAGATCGCGTTCGGCACTGATGTGGGCGGCTTCCCGTGGACGGACTCTATCGCGCAGGAGTTCCCGCGGATGGTGGAGATGGGCATGTCCCCGATGGATGCCATCCGCTCGGCCACTTCACGCGCAGCGGAGCTGCTCGACATGCAGGGTGAGCTGGGTGTGATCGCGCCCGGAGCCTACGCGGATATCATCGCGGTTGCCGGTGACCCGTTGAAGGATATCCGTGAACTGGAACGAGTGCGGTTTGTGATGAAGAACGGGAGCGTCTTCAAGAACGAAATGCGCTGAGCCCGTCTTAGCCTTCAGCCTGTTGCTTTTCCTTTCCACGCGCGTTAATGTGCGAGGGACATGCCGACAAGTTTCTCCGTGAAACCTGGAAGAAATGATCCATGCCCCTGCGGCAGCGGCAAGAAGTATAAGCGCTGCTGCCTGCCCAAGACTGCTGAGTCGGAGGAAACTCTGTGGGCCCGGGAGCGTGCGGCCTCGGACGATCTCAGCCGCGCGATATTGCGGTATGCAGAGCGGAAATTCGGTATGTGCATCCTGGACGCATGGGATGACTTTCACCTCGGGCAGCCCGACAGTCTGGACCATCCTGATTTCGATGAAGGCCAGATTTTCTTCCCCTACTTTTTGTTTCATTGGACTCCCACTCGGCCAAGGGGGAGAAGGACGGGCGCCACGAGGGGTGGGGTTATCGCCAAAGCGTTCATGCTGGAGAATGCACGTCGGCTGACTGAGATGCAGCGGCAAGTCCTGGAGCAGTCCATGACGCAGCCGCTCACCTTCTATGAGGTCATATCAAGTCACCCGGGGGAAAGAATTGTCCTGCGTGACATCCTGACCGGACAGGAGAAGGCGGTTCGGGAACACACGGCATCGAAGACTGTGGAAAACGGGGACATCATTTTTGCGCAGGTCCTCCCAATGCAGGGAATCACAACGCTGGGGTGCTGCGCTCCGGTGCGGATTCCGCCGAGAATGAAGGCGGAGGTGATCGCTCTGCGCAAGAAGCTGCGGCGTAAGGCTAAAAGAGAGAATGGCGAAATTTGGGCGCAGGATCTCGCTCGGTATGAAAACGATATCCGGGAAGTCTATCTAAACATTCGCGATCTTCTGAATACGCCGCCCCGGATCTGCAACACAGATGGCGATCCGTTAGTGCTACACACGATTACGTTTGAGATCGAGTCGCCTCAAGCTGCCTTTGAGGCGCTGGCCCCGCTCGCGAAAGGGTTGTCCAAGGAACAATTGCTGAGTAATGCGGAATACGACGCCGACGGAAGACTCCGGAAAACAGAGCTCGACTGGATCAAAAGGGGCAATCGAAAGTTCAAGACCTGGGACAATACAATTCTCGGAACGATTCGAATATTGGACCGCTCCCTGGTTGCGGAAGTGAATTCAGAGAAGCGTGCCGTCAGGCTTCGGAGCGAAATCGAGAAGCGTCTCGGCGCCACGGTGGTTCACAAGAGCACTGTTATGAAGTCCTACGAGGAGCTGATGGAAAGAGAAGAGGAAGAAGCTTCTCCGGGCGCGGAGCAAGACCGGGCCGAGCTGGAGGAGTTCCTGCAGGATCCGGAAATACAGAAACGGGGGCGGGAACTCGTGCAAAGACAGCTTGAAGCCTGGGTTGACGAGAAGGTGCCAATCCTTGGGGGCCGAACGCCCATGCAGGCGGTCAAGGATCCCGACGGCAGGGAGATCGTAGAGGCTCTCCTGAACGAATTCGAACGACGTACGGACGAAACATCCCCGGGCTTCATCCGTCCTGATTTCACTGTCCTTCGCAGACGCCTGAATCTTCCCCAGAAGAACCTCTGATCCTTATAGAGCGGGACATGTCGTCGAGGAGTATGTTCGCATGGGCGCGACGGAGGGGAAGGCTTTCCCCGGACCTTGCGCCAGATTGAACTGGCCGTACTGGTCAGGGAAATGGAGGTTTAACGGCAGCGTCTGGCGCAAAACTTTCCCGGCAACGCTGGGTTAAGATAGACGGTCGAACAGATCTAGATTTGTGAGGGGTTAGACAAGCACCCGCAGGCGATTGAACCATGGCCAAAGAAGGCAGTCCCCCGATTAGGCTCCTCTGGCAAGTCGAGACGGCATCGTTGTTGCTGACAGCTGTTCTGCTGGCGGCGGTCGTCCAGGTCGCGAGCACTTCGGCTGCACGCGCGACGGCCAACCCGGCGACAGAACGCGCGAAGCGGCCCGATCGAGAGAAGGGCCAACCGGGGCAGCTCACCAAGGCCTTCAAGGGCCGCTTGCCTATCACCGAGCTGAGCGAGGACGAAGCGATTCTGCACGCCCTGAACCGGCTCGGCTACGGACCACGGCCCGGCGATGTGGAGCGCGTACGCAAGTTGGGCCTGGAGAAATGGATTGACCAGCAACTTCACCCGGAGTCGCTCGACGATTCCGCGTTAACCGCGCGTCTGGACCGCTATCCGTCGCTAGCGCTGTCAGCGGCGAAGTTACTTGATCAGTATCCCGCGCCGGACGTGGCTGCCAAGCGCCTGGGAATCACGGTGGAAGAGTATCGCAAACGGCAGGAGGAGATGGCCAAGCTTCACGCCACGGCGGCTCGGGCAATGGGCGAAACGCCCGAGATGGTCCCGCAGCGCATCCTCGAGGAACTGGCGATCGCCAAGCTCATCCGCGCCATCTACAGCGAACATCAATTGCAAGAGCAGATGACCGATTTCTGGTTCAACCACTTCAACGTTTTCTTTTACAAGGACGCGGACCGTTACTTGGTCACCTCTTATGAGCGCGACGTCATCCGCCCGCACGCGCTCGGCAAGTTCAAGGACCTACTCTCCGCCACGGCCCACAGCCCCGCGATGCTTTTCTACCTCGATAACTGGCTAAGCGCCGACCCGAACGCGTTCGAGCGGCCGAAGCATGCGCCGCCAAAGCCGAACAGGCCGCAAAGGCCCCCCGCAAAGCCGGTCGGCCAGGTTCCTCCGCTAGGGCCGAAACGCGGCTTGAACGAGAACTATGGCCGCGAACTGCTGGAGCTGCACACACTCGGCGTGGATGGCGGCTACTCCCAGAAAGATGTTACGGAGGTGGCCCGCTGCTTCACGGGCTGGACCGTGCGGGACCTGCGGACGAATCCCGAGTTCTATTTCGACGAACGCATCCACGACCCGGGGGAAAAGAAAGTCTTGGGCAAGAAAATCCGCGCCGGCGGCATCAAAGACGGAGAGAAGGTGCTGGAAATGCTCACCAAGCATCCCAGCACGGCGAAGTTCATGTCCGCCAAACTGGCGCGGCGATTCGCGTCCGACTCTCCACCCCCCGCCCTGATCGCCGCGATGGCCAAGACGTTTCTCAAGACCGATGGTGACATCCGCGCCGTCCTGCAAACGATGATCGCGTCGCGGGAGTTCTGGTCGCGCCAGGCTTACCGCGCAAAAGTGAAGACGCCGTTCGAGCTGGTGGCATCGACCGCGCGCGCCCTTGGGGCTGATGTGGATGCGCCAATGCCGCTTGTGCAGTGGATCGCGCGAATCGGCCAGCCGCTCTATCAATGCCTGCCGCCGACCGGCTACGCCGACAAGGCCGAGGCCTGGGTGAACTCCGGCGCGCTGCTCAACCGCCTGAACTTCGCCATCGCCTTGGCGAGCAATCGTATCCGCGGGGCGCAGGTCGAGCTCCCCGCGCTGCTTGGCACGGAGTTGGCTTCCGATCAAAAAATTGGCGATCCCAGGCAGGCGCTTGACACCACCATCGAGCAGTTCCTCGATAAGCAGATTTCGCCGGAAACGCGCGAGACGCTGGAGAAGCGGTCCACCGACCCGCAGGTGTTGCGCGCCAAGCTCGACGACCCCGTCCAACAGGTGGACCTTGGCATCCTGACCGGGCTGGTGCTGGGCTGTCCGGAATTTCAGCGGCGATAAAAGGAAAGGGGCGGAGGCCTTCAGCCGGCAAGTGTGGGTACGGGCCGCGTGCGCATGCGCCGCCGGCCCTCTGTCAGGCCGAAGCGCCAATTTCAGCTCCGCTTCTTAATAGGCTGTACACCTGCTCGGTTTGATCCGTTCCGAACTATTTTCTAGCAAGAGCTGCTGCAAAATCACTGGCCCGCGTCTGCGAGCGAGCGGGCTAATTTTTAGCTCCTGCCGTCTTGAGTAAGGCAACGATTTCAGTGCGCCCCGAAGCGGTCGCTTGCATAAGTGCCGTCCGGCCCGTGTCGTCTTTCGCGTCGATGTCGGCGCCTCGTTCGAGCAGGAGCTTAGCTGCACTGACTTGGCCTTTGTCGGCCGCGCGCATTAAGGCCGTAACGCCGCCCTTCCCTTTCGTATTCACGTCAGCGCCCTTATCGAGCAGCAAGCGCGCCACGTCGGTTGCGCCTACTTCTGCGGCCAGGACTAAGGGTGTCAGGCCCTTGTCGTCTTTCGCCTTGATGTCCGCACCCCTGTCCAGCAGAAACTGGGTCACCTGGGTACGGTATCTCACGGCCGCAACCATCAAGGGCGTGTAACCGCCCTGGCCTCTCGCGCTCACATCTGCGCCATGGTTGAACATCACCTTGACCAGATCTAGATCTCCATTGAAGACTGCGAAAATTAGGGGCGTCCAGCCTCTATTGTCTTTCGCGTGGATGTCGGCTCCGTTGGCAAGCAGCAACTCTGCAGTCTCACTGCGACCACCGGCCGCAGTTACCAGCAACGGCGTCGCTCCGTGGACGTCTCTGGTATTGGGGTTCATACCTGCCTTGAGAAACAAAGCCACTACAGGAGTATTGCCGTCCAGCGCCGCCCCGAGAAAACTCCTCTCGTCGTACTTGATTTTCAATCGGTTCAACTCGTTGCGCGCCTTCTCGCTCTCCCGCTTGTGACTTGCCCCGAGCAGGACCACGCACAGCAGCAGACTTACAATAACTCCTATAAAGAAACCTTTCCTCTGCAAGCTCATTTTCTTCGTCCTCGCGTACGCAGGCCTTTCGTGACGAAACTGGCGCCTGGTTGAGGTAGTCGCGAGCAATCCGGCTTCCATTGCTTTCCTGTGTATGATGGAGATAACAGGGCAGTTGTCGAGAACCCCGGTGCATGAACGGGGTGGGATCTGCAAGCAATTGAACCAAAAGTGAAATCGAGGTTCTGTGGGGGGGAGCCCCACCATTTCCTGCAAGTGTTCATTCTAAGGAACTTTAAGTCCAATGGATTTGCAAATGCGGATTCTAAAGGGCTTGTGGAGGCATTTTTCCTAAGTGCGCGTTCTAAAGGGTTTGCGAGCTTTGGCCAGAAACAGGGCGTCACGATGTAAGAGTTAGTCTTTCTGCAAAGCTCTTGGTGAACTTTGCGCTTCATGTTACCTCGGTGGTAATAGAACGTCAAGGGAAAACGCAGGCATCGCAGGCAGGCCCTCGGCTGGCTGAGAAGAGCGAGCATTCGAAAGCGATGAGCGACAATCGCCCTAAGGAGCCACAGAGTCCGGAAAGATCTACCTGGCAAACGGCTTGGGGGTGCAGGCAATCAGGTCGGCCTAGAAATGAGGTGCAAACAACTGCGTGGCTCGTGGATGACTAGCGGGGGAAAAGCAGAGGTGTTTCTTCCGTGACCCCTGGCGCCTGCCTGGCGGCTAGGTATCCGCCGGCAGGCGCCAAGGTGGCACAGTAGGTTATGGCTTGACCACCAGTCTCACCGTAATCTGAATCGGTGAGTTCTTGATACCGGGGGCCGTGATGGTGACCGTGTCCATGTAGCTGCCGGGGGCCATACCGGAAGCATTTACTGTCAGGGTCGTGTCCTGAGCCGGGCTTGCCGGGGCCACACCGCTGGTGCGGGTGAACGACAACCACGGCTGGGTCCCAGCGAGGGTCCAGGAGAGTTGGCCTTCTCCCAGGTTCCGGATGTTCAACACTTGCCCGGCCGGCTTGGTAGCCGCACTCGCGGAGGCCGTAAAGATCATTGTGGGGTTACTTGCCCACAAGACCGGCGGCACAAGAGGCGTGTGCAGGAAGTTGGCAGCTGGGGCTGTCCGGCCGACCCTCCCTGTCTGTGGAACATGCAGCGTGTCCATGATGGCCTTGCCCGTACCGTCACTGAGGACGCGCTTCTGGTCCCCAATCGCGCCGTTGGAAACGAACAGTTCCGGATGGTCAAAGGGAGCTTGTTCGTAACGCACGCGCTCGTCGGTCAGGGCCTTGAGGAACGCCACCAGCGCAACCTTTTCATCGGCCGTCAGGTTCAGTGGAGTGATGTCCAGGTCCAGGTTGTTCATGTTGAAGTTGGCGAAGTCCCCGCCGCGGTTGTAGAACTCCACCACCTGCTCCAGCGACAGCATACCGCCGTTGTGGAAGTAGGGAGCGGTCAGCTCGACGTTGCGGAGTCCGGGGGTCTTGAATGCACCGTCCGCGACGATCCGGTTAGTCGGGCCGACAAACTCGACACGAGTAACTGGGCTATTCGGCATCTGTTGCAGCCGGGCGTTGGAGAGTGGCAAATTCAGCGGTCCGATCGAGGCCCCGACGCCGAGGTCATCGCAGAGACCCTGCTGGCCATTGGGCTGAAGACCTGCGCATGGCCGCATCCCGGTGTTGTAGAACCCGTTGTCATAGACGGCGAAGTTTCCGTCGCCCATGAACATGTGTTCGAGAAGTTCTGCCGGAATAATAAGACCATCCACGATATTGCTCACGCTGGCGTTGGTCGTCTCCGGACCACCATGGCAGCGGATGCAGCGGCCTTTGTGGCGGAAGACATCCATGCCCAACTGCTCCTGGGCGGTCAGGGCGTCCAGATGCCCCTCTAGAAAACGGTCCACGCGTGAGTCGTTAGAGACCAGCGTGGCCATGTATTCCTGGAGGGCCAGACCCCAAATCAGCGAGAAGTTGGACTCGATGAGCTGGAACTGGTTGGCAGAGGCAGAGGTGTTGCTCAGAGCGGACGCGGCCACTGTCCCCGAAGGCAGGAAGGTGACGCTATTGTCCGGGTTAATCTGCGCCATCCAGGTCGAATCCCACCACTCGTTTTGGAACGCGGCGGCAATCATGTCTCTGTAGGTGGTATTCAAGCCCTGGGCTGGCCACCGGCTCAGCAGGCCCAGAGAACTGTCATCGCTTGCGACCAACTGTTGCGCCAGCGGACGCCGCGACACCAGCTTGCGGCCCAGGATCGCGAAGTTCCGGCCGTTGAACGACATTTCGAGGTTGCTGAGCGGCGGGCCCACGGCCTGGGAAGCCAGTGAGGCGTTATCGAGCGCCAGGTCGGGATGCGAGCCGTCAATGAGGCTGATCATTTCGGGTTGCGCTCCGAGAGCGGGAACTTGCGCCACTTTCGCCGCGGGGTCGAGTTGCCCGATGGGGTTCACCCCGTTGAATTCCGCGCGGGCGCGGCCATCCCAGAAGTTGCGATGGTTGAAGACCGCATTGATCATGGTGGGGGTGTTGCGCGGCTCCACGCCACGAACATTGATCCCGCCAACATTGAAGACCGGGTCAGGCGAGGCCATGGTCCCGATGTCGGTCGCACTGTTGGCGGCCAAGGGAGCAACCGCCGTGAAGGCGAAATTGAACACTCCGGCCGAGGAGCTGATGTCGTTGGTGTCGAACACCACCGCCGAATTCTGGTTGTTCACATCAGCCAGCTGGTGGAACGGAAAGTCCGCCGCCTTCAACTGATAGTTGGGACCGCCGCCATTCCGGCTGAACTTCGAGAATGTATTGTCCGATGGCACGGCGCGGAAGCCCGGGTTGAGCTGGTTCTTCGACCGGCTGTCAGCTCCGGCATGGAAGTGGCAGCTCCCGCAAGACTGACCGTCGCTGCCCACCGCCATGTCCCAGAACAAGGCCTTGCCCAAGGCAATGGCGGCATTCCGGTCTTTAATGTAACGGGCGATGTTGCGCGGTTCCGGAACCGGAATCGACTTCAGCGACGAGAGTGGATCAATCACATGCAACAGGTCGGGCGGCATGAACGATTGCGCTTGGGCAACGCCGGAATCCTGGTTGATGGCAATCCCCACCGCGCCAAGAACCGCCACTGCGAGAAAGGCCACGGCCATTCTGATGGTTGTCATCTTCATCCGCGGCTGCAAGCTGGTAGTCCCTTTCATATTTCACCTCGAAGAATTGTTAAAGCCCACGCGATCTTTGCGTCTTCCTTCTGTTTTCAGCCCGAGGAACCCGCTGGATGCTGGGTTCCTCGGGCTGAGTCTTTACTTCGCCTTATTTATAGGTCACAACCAGGCTGGTAATCGTGACAGGCGTGGAGTGCGTACCCGTGGAGGCTTGCGCTCCGGTCGCGGTCACAATTCTGTCCTGCACTTGCAGCTGGTGTTTGCTGGTGACGTTGTCCCGCTCCTGCACCGTGGTGAAGCCTGCCGCAGGCGTCCAGGTACCCAAGCCGGTGCGATTCACGTGCACACCGAACACTAGTTCGGTGGCCTGAGTCGTCGGCGGGGTATTCCCGGAGGTGTAGGAGGTGGCGTTGAACTGATTGTTGCTCGCCGTCTGATCGAGCGGTGCCACGTTGAGCAGGCCGCTGTATTCCGCCACCACCGCCGTGGCCTCTTCTTTCGCCACGAAGGTGATGGTAACGACGGGCGCCGCACCGCCGATGATGTTCGATGCGCGCCAGACGTTGAGGCGGTTCGGGGCCGCGACGAAGCCGGCGTCCATGACGTAGGTGTTGCCCTGGGTGTCGGTGACCGAGGAGACCGGTATGTCGCTATTGGTCTCGATCGCCACCAGCAGGGTGTTGCCTGGCAATCGCTCCGGCGACAGGCGCTGCCGGGGCCGTGGTGAAGCTCCAGACCACGTTGGCGCCCATCGGGGTGCCAGCGGCGCTGGTCACGGTGCCCGCCACGGTGGCGGTGAAGACCGTACCTGCCGCCAACGGGGTGGTGGGCGTGAGGGTGGCGATGGTGCCCGTGGCATCGAGTGTAACCGTTGCCGGGACATTCGCCGCCGCGCCCGCCGCACGCAGGCTGAACGTGGCCGTGGTGATCGTGGCCGCGTTCATCGCGGTGCTGAACGTCGCGGTGACGTTGGTGTTGCTCGCCACACCAGTCGCGTTAGGCGTGGGTGACTGGGCAATCACGGTCGGGGCGGCATTGACTGGTGCGGCCGGGGCCGTGGTGAAGCTCCACGTCACGTTGGCGCCCATCGGGGTGCCAGCGGCGCTGGTCACGGTGCCCGCCACGGTGGCGGTGAAGACCGTGCCTGCCGCCAACGGGGTGGTAGGCGTGAGGGTGGCGACGGTGCCAGCGGCGTTAACCGTTACGGTTGCCGGCACAGGAGCCGCAGCGCCAGCAGCGGTTAAGGTGAAGCTGGCCGTGGTGATCGTGGCGGCGTTCATAGCCGTGCTGAACGTCGCGCTGACGGTGGTAGTGGTCGCCACGCCAGTCGCGTTAGGTGTCGGCGACTGTGCGGTCACAGTCGGCGTAACCGGCGCGGGCGGCGGAGGCGGCGCACCAGCTCCACCAACTTTATAGCTGGCAATCAGGCTCGTGATCGTGACGGCGGTGGAGTGCGTGCCGGTAGAGGCAAACGCTCCGGTCGTAGTCACGAACTGATCCTGCACCTGGAGTTGGTGTTGGCTGGTCGGGTTGCCTGCCTCCAGCACGGTGGCGAAGCCTCCGGCAGGAGTCCAGGTCCCAACGTTAGTGCTGCGATTCATGTGCAAGCCGAACAGCAGTTCGGTGCTCTGAGTCGTAGCCCCGGTAGTCCCGGAGCTGTAGGCCGTGGCGCCGAACTGATTGTTGCTCGCCGTCTGATCGAAGGGCGACACGGCAGTGATGCCGCCGTATTCCGCCACCACCGCCGTGGCCGTTTCTTTAGCCGCAAAGGTGATGGTAACAACGGGCGCCGCACCGCCGCTGATGTTCGAAGCGCGCCAGATGCTGAGGCGGTTCGGGGCACCGGCGAAGCCGACATCTTTGACATAGGTGTTGCCCAGCGTGTCGGTGATGGAGGTGACCGCCACGTCGTTATTTGTCTCGATCGCCACCAACAAGGTGTCACCGGCTGTGGTGTTGCCGAGGTTGATGGGCAGAGTCGTGGCGAAGACAGTTGCTCCGCTCACTCGCTGTCCGCGGGTAAGCTGGACCGTGGTGAAGCTCCAGGCCACGTTTGTACCCAGAGCCGTGCCAACTACGTCGGTCACGGTGCCAGACACCGTAGCGGTGTAGACCGTGCCGAGCGCCAGCGGGCTGGTGGGCGTGAGGGTGGCGATGGTGCCCGTGGCATCGAGTGTAACCGTTGCCGGGACATTCGCCGCCGCGCCCGCCGCGCGCAGGGTGAAGCTGGCCGTGGTGATCGTGGCGGACGCCATGGGCTTGCTGAACGTCGCCGTGACGGTTGTGCTTGTCGCCACACCGGTCGCGTTAGGTGTTGGCGCTTGGGCGATCACTGTCGGCGCGACGTCGGTGGTGAAGCTCCACACCGAGTTTGCGCCGAGTGCAGTGCCGGCCGTGTCGGTCACGGTGCCAGCCACTGTAGCGGTGTAGATCGTGCCTGCTGCCAGCGGAGTGGTGGGCGTGAGGGTGGCGATGGTGCCCGCGGCATTGAGCGTAACCGTTGCCGGGACATTCGCCGCTGCACCCGCCGCGCGCAGGCTGAAGCTGGCCGTGGTGATCGTGGCGGCAGCGATGGGCTTGCTGAACGTCGCCGTCACGGTCGTATTAAGCGGCACATTGACTGCGCCATTTGGCGGGGCCTGGGCGGTCACGGTCGGCGCAACGTCGCTGGTAAAGCTCCAGACGAAGTTTGTGCCGAGCGCGTTGCCGACTGTGTCGGCTACCGTGCTAGCCACGGTGGCGGTGTAGAGCGTGCCTTGCGCCAGCGGAGTGGTGGGTGTGAGGGTGGCGATGGTGCCCGTGGCATTGAGCGTAACCGTTGCCGGGACATTCGCCGCCGCACCCGCCGCACGCAGGCTGAAGCTGGCCGTGGTGATCGTGGCGGCATTCAGCGGTCTGTTAAATGTTGCCGTCACAGTTGTGGTCAGAGGCACACCAGTCGCGCCATTTGGCGGCGCCACGGTGGTCACTGTCAGCAGTGTGGTGGTGAAGCTCCATGTGGAGGCAGTACCAAGCGCGGTGCCGGCTACGTCGGTCACGGTGGCCGCCACGGTGGCGGTGTAGACCGTGCCTAGCGCCAGCGGAGTGGTGGGCGTCAGGGTGGCGATGGTGCCTGTGGCATCCAGAGTAACGGTTGCCGGAACATTCGCCGCGGCGCCCGCCGCACGCAAGGTGAAGGTGGCCGTGGTGATCGAAGCGGCATTCATGGGCTTGCTGAACGTCGCTGAGACGGTCGTAGTGAGCGGCACACCGGTTGCGCCATTTGGCGGCGCCTGGGCGGTCACTGTCGGCGCCACGTCGGTGGTGAAGCTCCACACGGAGGCGGTACCAAGCGGCGTGGCAATGGTGTCGGTCACGGTGCCAGCCACGGTAGCGGTGTAGACCGTGCCTGCCACCAGCGGGCTGGTGGGCGTGAGCGTGGCGATGGTGCCCGCGGCATTGACGATTACACTTGCCGGGACATCCGCCGCGGCGCCCGCCGCACGCAGGGTGAAGGTGGCCGTGGTGATCGTGGCGGCATTCATGGGCTTGCTAAACGTCGCCGAGACCGTCGTATTAAGCGGCACATTGATTGCGCCATTCGGCGGCGCCTGGGCGATCACGCTCGGCGCTGCGCTGGTGGTAAAGCTCCATGTGGAGGCGGTACCCATCGGCGTGCCGACGGTGTCGGTCACGGTCGCAGCCACCGAAGCGGTGTAAACGGTACCTGCCACCAACGGGGTGGTGGGCGTGAGCGTAGCAACGGTGCCAGCGGCGTTGAGGGTTACTGTTGCCGGCACAGGAGCTGCCGCGCCCGCGGCCGTCAGGGTAAAGGTGGCCGTAGTGATCGAGGCAGCATTCATGGGCTTGCTGAACGTCGCCGAGACGGTGGTCGTGACAGGCACACCGGTTGCGCCGTTTGGTGGCGCCTGAACGGTGACTGTCGGCGCTGTATCCGTGGTGAAGCTCCAGACCACGGGTGCAGCGACCGTGACACCGGTAGTATCAGCCACGGTACCGGCTATCGTAGCGGTGTAAACCGTCCCCGGCGCCAGCAGAGCGGTTGGGGTGAGGGTAATGATGGTGCCGGTGGCGTTGACGGTTACCGTTGCCGGCACATCCGCCGCGGCGCCAGCGGCGCGTAGGCTGAAGGAGGCCGTCGTAACTGTGGCCGGGTTAAGGGCTCTGCTGAACGTCGCGCTGACGGTCGTATTCAGAGGTATACCGATCGAGTTCGGCGTCGGCGTTTGCAAGGTGACAGTCGGCCGCGTGGCGATGGTGAACGTGAAGATGGCCGGAGCGCTGACGTTCGTGGCGAGATCGGTAGCGATCACCTTGAAGGTGTACACGCCGTCGGGTTGCGCCGCATACGTAATCGGCGAAGTGCAAGGCGTGAAGGCGTCCACACCAGTCGAGAGCGAGCACTGGAAGGTCACCGGAGTCTTGTTCGCCGTGAAGCTGAACGAAGGAGTGTTCACGGTGGTGACGGCTGGCGGCGTCGCCGTGAGGGTCACCACGGGTGGTACCGTGTCAATCGTGAACGTGAACGTGGCCGGAAGGCTGGGGTTCAGGCCGGCGTCGAAGGCCACCACCGTAAAGGTAAAGGTGCCATCGAGCTGCGGCGGGAACGTAAACGGCGACGCGCAGGGCACGAACGCGGGCACGGCCGTGAGCGACAGCGAGCACCGGAAGGTAGTGCCCGTGTTCGAAGTGAACGCGAAGGTCGGCGTCTTGATGTTTGTCGGGGTCGGCGGATGACTGGTAATGGTCACCGTCGGAATAGTGAAGATGATGACCTCATTTTGAGGCCCGAAGGGCGGTGCAGTGGGCACGTTACCCGACTGGGGCGGCAACTGCAGCAGGCCGGCGGAGCCATTCCCGTTGGGCGGGCCAAACGGGAAGAAGGAAAGCATCTTATCCCGAACGGCGGCGGGCACCGGCGGCGCACCCGTTTTGGGGCTGGGAACGATGCGGGGATCCCAGCCGGAGAACGGGAAGGGATTCAGCGGCAGCGCGCTCAGTTCGCAGGGACCATTGCAACCCTGCGGTCCAACGTGGCGGTCGAGGTCCCACGGCATGCCTTCGAAAAGATACGGGAAGGCTTGCGCGGTTAGGTCAAGATCCTCTTCGGGAACCGGGAAGTGCGGGCCAACGGGCGTCAGGTATTGGCCGCTCTGCGCGACATTCCCGGAGATGTCATGGGCGACGACCCCGGGGAGCAATTCTGCCTGGTGCCGCGTATGGGCCATGATCTCTCGGCTGGGGGGGCTAACAATGCGGAATCTCTCTTCAATGGTGCCCCCTGCCGGGCAGACAGGGAAACCGGCTGCGGTGAGGACGATGCAAGGATTCACGAGCGGCAAAGGGGCCCCACCAAAATCTATGTCATACTTGATTCTCCAGAGCTGGCTGCCCGGAGGAAAATCGATGGCAACCTCTGTATTATTCACGCTCGAGGCCAGGGGAAGCTCATGGGCAACGTTGTTCTGATCGGTCTGTAGAGAGAAGACATCAAAACGCGGAGCCGAGCCGGGTGCCGTGGCGGGTTCAGTCCCAGCGCCGAAAAACGACTGAATCCGAAGCCGGTTGGCCGGGAAACCGGGGTAATCCCAATCGGCTGCGTAGAAGACCATATAATCGGGCTGCGTCGGCGTAATCTTGGTTAGCAGCTTCGCAGAGACCATAGTGTTCCAGGCGGAGAAGAACGTAACGCCATTCACCACTTCGTAGTTGCCGATGACCCTGAGGTGATCGCCGACCATAATGGGGGCGAAGTGGGTGGAATCGGCAACGGTTTCGACCGTGGCGGCCTGATTGCGGTTGCTGGCCGGGCAGTTTGCTGCGGGAACTGCCGCGCTGGGGATGCAGAGCGGGAAGCCGGTTGCGAACACGTTCGTGTAGTTCAGGGGATCCAGAATGAAGCGGTCGTCCGGACTACAGTTGGTGCCTCCCAGCGGAGAGCAACCCAGCCCACTTTGAATGCTGTGCACGGCTCCGGGATCGTTCAGACGCACCATGACGCCGCCGGTGTCGGAGCCCGGCGTGCCTTCTATCCGGAAATAGCCCT
>QHYU01000234.1 GCA_003224235.1 Acidobacteriota bacterium | reverse complement strand
CGCGTTCGAGCTTCTACCATCAGCGCACGCTCGCTGGGCAACTCCGAATCTTCCAGCGCCGCGGTCCGAAGACGGCGTGGACGGATGCCGCACTGACCGAGAAGATCCGCGCAGTTCTGGCCGCCTCGCCGTTTTATGGCGAAGGCCATCGCAAAGCGTGGGCCCGGTTGCGCATGGCGGGGGTTCGGACCTCGAAGGCCCGCGTGCTTCGGTTGATGCGATCCGCACACGGGAACAATCATCACCGAGCGGCCCAACAAAGTCTGGGCCAGCGACCACACTGCGACGGCCACGGTCGAGGATGGACAGGTGACGGTGTTCGTGGCGGTCGATCACTGCACGACCGAATGCGTGGGCCTTCATGCGGCGAAGCGAGCCACGCGGTTCGAGGCCCTGGAGCCGATCCGGCAGGGGGTGCGCGACTACTGCGGCGGTTTTCGTGCCCAGGCCGCGGCGGGCCTTCTCCTACGACACGATCATGGCAGCCAGTACCTGAGCGACGACTTTCAGGCCGAGATCGGTTTTCTGGGGATGGAATCTTCGCCCGCTTTTGTGCGGCAGCCGGAAGGAAACGGCTGCGTGGAAAGATTCATCCGTACGCTAAAAGAGCAGTTGCTGTGGGTGCGGACCTTCCGGACCGTGGAGGAGTTGCGGCAGGCGCTTGCGGAATTTCGTGAGCGTTACAACCAGCGCTGGATCGTCCAGCGCCATAACTACCTGACGCCGGAGCAAGCTCGGCAGCAGCTCCTTGCGCAAGGAGCTGCTGCATGAATACACTCAGTTCAGTGTCCAACAAATCTAGTGCGCTTCACTACGATTTGCGGCTGGAAAGAACACCCATGGCCTGTGTTCATGCCTGAACCATGTGGCAGGCAAACCTTTCGCAGTTAGTGGTGCTTTGTCAACAAAGGCAATCCACACGCAGAAAGGGGATAGCATTCCCCCCGCAAAAGGATGCCCCTCCCGAGCAAACAAATTCCCGTAGTCCTTCCCAGTTGCAGGGCTGCGCACGCGCGGAGCCTTTCGAGGTAGGCTGTGAACGGCCTACTGGCTGGGTATGGTGGTGGAGACTTCGTTCGAGTGAACACTCTCCACGTTTCTCGAATCGACGGCCGTGACCACATAAAAGTAAGTCTGACCCGCCAGCACGCTGTTGTCCGTGTAGGTGGTTGTCGGTGCCGGCAAGGAATTCAACTTCTGGTACGACCCGCCCGATTGTGTGCCACGGTAGACGTTGTAGCTGACCACCGCGGAAAGGCTGGGATTCCAGCTTAGAGTGCGCGCGAGAGGAATCGGCTGCACACCAGAGGCGGACAGCGCGATGGTGGGCGAGTTGGTGGCATTGCTGACCAGCGAGACATTGCCGATAGCGGCGCCAGCGGTTGTGGACGCAAAAACCACGCTGAAGCTTGCTGTCTGCCCGGCCGCCAAGGTCAGCGGGGCAGTCAGACCACTGGCGCTGAAGCCGCTCCCCGAGACGTTGATCTGCGAAATGCTCACGCTGGAGTTGCCGGAGTTGGTGAGGGTAACGGTTTGCGGCGCGCTGTTGCTTCCCACGGTGACATTCCCGAAACTCAAGCTGGTGGGGCTGGCCGTAAGAAGGAAAGTAGAGGTGACGCCGGTGCCACTCAACGCGATGGTAGAGGGGGAATTGGGGGCATCGCTGACCAGCGAGAGGCTCCCCGTGACACTGCCCGCACTGGTAGGGGCGAAGGCCACGTTGAAGCTCGTCCTTTGCCCCGCGCTCAGGGTTAGCGGGAAGGTCAGGCCAGTTATGCTAAAGCCGTTCCCGGAGGGGGTGGCCCGCGAAATGATCACATTGGCCGTGCCGGAATTGATCAGGGTAATGGTCTGAGTGTTGAGCGTGCCCACCGCCACATCTCCGAAGCTGACGCTGGTGGGGATGACTGAGAGCTGCGCCTGGTCTCCGGCGCCGTTCAGCGCGATCATAGTAGGGGAATGGGGGTCATTGCTGACCACCGACAGGCTGCCCGTGACCCTCCCAGCGGCTTGAGGTGTGAACCGAACGGTGAGCGTGCTGCTTTGGCCCGGGGGCAGCGTGAGCGGAGGCGTCAGGCCGTTGTTACTGAACCCTGTCCCGGAGACCCTGGCCTGGGAAACGGTGACGCTCGCTGCGCCGGAATTGATTAGGGTAACCGTCTGAGTGCTGCTGCTACCAACTGAGATATTACCGAAGCTCAGAGCGCTGGGACTGATAACCAACTGCATCTGTTGCACTTGCGGGCTGACCCCTGAGGCGCAGCCGACAAGGCTCACGGTCCCCACCAAGCTTAATATAAGAGCAAGTCTTATCCATCGCGAACCAAGAAATTCTTGGGAAAGGCCGCCCAGAGCAGGTTTAGCAAGGCGGTCCTCGACAAAATTCGACTCCATCTAGTACCCCCCGGGAAACAAGCTAAACACGCGCGGGGGAGGACTAACTACTGGTGAGTAGACCAATATAAGGACAGGGGGGTTCACCTGTCCGCACGGGCAGTTCACGGGCCCACCCCTTGGGCACACAAACTGGCTATGGCCGCCGTCTCGACCGGCAGGCGGAACCAGTTCGCTGGGGTTTACTTAGTTGAGCGGGTTTACTTGCGTGTGTTAATTAGCCCGGACCTGGGGCTAAAATCAGAGATTCAGGTTCATCTGTGGGTCGGCGCCTCAGTTAGCCGCCGGGCGCGAAGTGGGTGGTCCCCATCGCTATTTGCCAAACAACGGAACTCGGCCAGGTCGGATCTGTGCCATTTGTGCGTCGCCCGCCAAGGCGCGGTCCGACACGACTGTAGGTTTGCCCTTCGGTCTTTTTCCAGCCCTTTTCAGCGGTAGACCGGCCTCCTTCATTTTGTAAAGCAAGGCTGGGTAGCTGATGCTCAAGGCATGGGCAGCCGCCTTGCGATTCCAGGCAGTGACCTCCAGCATTTTTAAGATGATTTCCCGTTCGAGATGCT
>QHYU01000166.1 GCA_003224235.1 Acidobacteriota bacterium | reverse complement strand
AGCTAAAGGAGCTCGCGATCACCGACGCCGAAGTCGCAGAACTGGCCAAGGCTCGCCAGGCCGGGGTTACCGACTCTGCATGCATCGAGTTGGTGCGCCTTGCTCGCCAGCGCCACCAACAGTTTGCTTCCGGCGATGCGATCGCCGGACTCCGTCGAGTTGAGGTCACCGAGGCCACGATTCTCGAGCTGGCGCGCCTCAATCAGATCGGCCTGTGGGCCGGTGAGGCTCAAGCTATGCGCCTGGCCGGCCTGTCCGACGAGATCCTGCTCAGCCTTGCTCGACACCGTGCCGCAGGTCAGAAAACCCTCTCCGGACCGCTGCTGGTGCGCTTGAAAAACGCCGGACAGAGAGACGTGGATTTGATCAATTTCATCGAACGCGGCACCACCGACGAACAGGCGGAGCAGATGCTCGCCGCGCACCAGCGTGCCATGACACCTTCCGGCTTTATCCGCCAGCGCGGCCGCCGCCGCTAGGTGCGCTCTGCTGCGATGCCCAATTGCACCAGCCTCAGCAAGCAAGTGGGCTGAAGCCCGCTACACATACAATGGGACACCCTCCTTCAGGGCGGCAAGGACACTGCCCTGAGCCAAGCCTAAGGGTCTCGGCGGCGGTCTCCAAGGGGCCTCAACAGGTCGTTGCGCTGCTTTGCAACGCTTTGACCGCCGTTCGCAGGCCCGCTAGAATCTCAGCACCTTGACGTGGACCGCGACTTCGCGCTTGCTCGCAACCACCGTCGCCGCCGCCGGCCTGCTATCTCTCGTGGCATGCGCCGTGCCGCTCGGCCCGAGCTACACTGTCGAGCAGCAACAGCTCGAAGTTCGCTATGTCGCAACTTCCCAGCCACACCTCGGAGTGCGCGCCTCCTACCGCCTGATAAACACGGGGAACCAGGCGCTTTCTTCCCTCGAGGTCACTCTGCCGGCGGAAAAAGCCTATGGCCGGCAGAATCTGCGCGTACTGCTCGACAACCAAGAACTCGCACCGCAGGTTGTTTCCGAGCCGCAAAAAGACACCTTTCGCATCTCTTTTGACGCTGCCTGGCCGCGGAGAGCACGCCACGCAATAGAGATCGCGTACGACCTGACCGCCGGCGTCGAGAGCGACCCTCGAATAGTTATGGGGCGAGATGCTTTCCTCCTTTGTTCCGGCAGTTGGTATCCTCTGTTCCTGCCTCTGAAGGGAATTTTTGCCAAAGGAGGCGAACGGCCGGATCCCACCCAGATTTCCATTTGGGTGCCACAGGGTTTTGTGACGCTATCAAGCGGGCGCGCGGCGGGTACGCATAGGCGGAATGGAGAATTCGAATACCGTTTCAGGCTGAGCAAGCAGGACTTTGATCCTTTTGTCGTCGCGGGCCGCTATCACGAGCAGAAGGTGCGCACGCCCAACGTGACAGTCATCTTCTGGACGTTCCAACCCGCCCCGGCCGAGCAAACGCAACGCGCGGGCGCGCGTATCGCGGCCGCGGTCAGAACCTATGAGACGACTTTTGGTCCGATCGGCAAGGGGCGTCCGACGGTTTGGGTGGTGGAGGTCTCGCAGATGAGGAAAAAGGTGTCCTGGGAAATCGGACAGCAGGCTGCCTTCAGCCTTCCCAATGTGGCTCTGTTGAACTCCGTTGATTTCACACCTGCGGGATTATCAGAGGGCACGATCACGCTCGCGGAATTGGAGCTTGCAGCGACATGGTTCGGGAACACTCTAAGGGGGCAGCCGCAGTCCCCGCTGCCGCTGATGGCTTCGCTCGTGGAGTACGCCGCGACGCTAGCCGGCGAAGCTCGCGGGGAGTCAGTTGAGCCGCGAGAACGCGCGGTGTCGCTGCTTCGCCGCTTTGAAGACGCTGGCAAGCGCGTCGAGGAAAAGCCAACAGCGAGTGACGTCGAAAGTTGGCGAGAACAAATGAACTTGGCCAAGGCCGAACTCTTTTTGCTTGCTCTGGAGGCCCAGTGCGGCAAGGAAAAGTTGCGTCGCGCATTGGCGTGGATGGTTCGCAGCCTGCGCGGGAAACCGGTTGACTATGAAGATCTCCGGTCGGCGCTGGAAGCGGAAACGCGGCAGAACTTGTCGGAGCTCTTCCGCGTCTGGCTCAACCACCCCGGGATCCCGGGGGACTTCCGCGCGCGCTATGAGGAAAAGAACGAGCCCACGAAATGAGAATTCGGAATGTTGAGAATCAACACGGGGAACTCATCGCCGCCCAAGTTGCAGTGCTGCCTGTATCTTTAGGGTGATTCTTCCGAGTTTCGACTCCAAGAGAGGTGACCGTGAGAGAAGTGATCGCCACCGACCGCGGGCCGAAAGCTATTGGCCCCTATTCTCAAGCCGTCAAGGCCAACGGATTCATTTTCATCTCGGGGCAAATCCCGCTGGATCCGCGCACCCAGGAACTGGTGGAAGGCGACGTGGCCCGGCAAACCGGGCGCGTGATGGAAAATCTGAAGGGCATCGTCGAGGCGGCCGGGTCGTCGCTCGACCGCGTGGTGAAAACGACGGTATTCCTCAAGGACCTTGCCGACTTCCCTGCCATGAACGAAGTCTATAGCCGCTATTTCCCGGCGAACCCGCCGGCCCGCGCCACCGTCCAAGTGGCTCGGCTTCCGCGCGACGTTGGCGTGGAAATCGAGCTCATCGCCTTGGCCTGAATAAGGTGGCGGCCAGTTTGAGTCTCGCTTCTGGTGTTTCGTTTCTTGCTTGGTACTGTCGCTTGACCATCGTTCATCCCGTCGTTATCATTGGGTGGTTTCCCATCGCTCCTCTGTGGGCCTGTAGCTCAGGTGGTTAGAGCGCACCCCTGATAAGGGTGAGGTCGGTAGTTCGAGTCTACCCAGGCCCACCATCCAGTGCTCGGAGGCCCTTCTTCCGCAGCACAGGTGATCCACATCAACAGGGATGTTGGACCTGTGTTCTTGCCTGCCGTTATCCAACACAGCGGCGTCTTACTTGTGGGACATGACGAACACGCCGTCCCAGTTGGATTCGGGCTCGTCGAACAGGTATTCCTGGCAGCGCTTCCAGAAAGTGCGCGAGGGGCCGTCGTCAGGCCAGCGCTCCAGCAGTTTCTCGAAAATTATTTGGGACTCGCGCCACTGGCGGGCCTGATAGCAAGCTCGGCCGCGGGCGAACATCTCCAGGCGCGCGGCGAGTTCGCCCGCGCCGTCGATCAGCGTGTCGTGCGAGGCCAGAAGCTCATAAATTGTAACGGGCTGCATCTTGCCCTGGACTCGGAGCAGGTCGAGTTCCCGGAAGATCAGGCGGGTGTCGCGCGCGGCCGCATAGGTGGTCTCGCTGACCAAAATGTGGGTGCGGTACTCCTTGTTGAGCCCTTCCAGGCGCGAGGCGAGGTTCACCGCATCGCCCATGGCGGTGTAGCCGTAGCGCAGCTCCGAGCCCATGTTGCCGACGGAAGCCACACCGGTGTTGAGCCCAATGCCGATGTCGAGCTCTGGCTTGTTCTGCGTCCTCCACTGCTCCCGGAGCTCGGCGACCCGGCTCATCATCTGGAGCGCGGAACGACAGGCTCTGATGGCATGGCCGGGCTCGACGAATGGCGCGCCCCAGAAGGCCATCACCGCGTCGCCAATATATTTGTCGAGCGTGCCAGAGTGGTCGAATACGATCTTGGTCATATTGGTGAGATATTGATTGAGCAGAAGGGCCAGCTCCTGCGGGTCGAGTTTCTCGGAGATGCTGGTGAAGCCGCGGATATCGCTAAACATGACGGTGACTTCGTTCTTGCGAGGTTGCACGAGCTCAGGGTTCTGGAGCAGGCGCCGGATCACCTCAGGGCTGAGGTAATACTGGAAGGCGCCACGGACCTTGCGCTTCTCCTTCTCTTCGATCAAGGCGCGATAGAGGGCCACCAGGCCGAAGTTGGAAATGAGGGTGGAGATGGGAACGGTGAAATTCAGCCACCAGCCCTTGAGGAACGCAAAGTACACGCCTCCGATGAAAGGCACGACCAGCAACAGGCCGAACCACATCCAGCGCGGCTGCGTCAACGCCAGCCAGACGCCCAGCGGAATGCCGAAAAGGAGAATCAGGGCAAAGTCCACTGTCACCTGCTTGGCGCCGCGCACCAAGAAGTTCTGATGGAGAATGTTGTCAATCACGTTCGCGTGGATTTCCACTCCGGGGTAGTCCAGGCCTCCGTAAGGTGTGGAGCGGAGGTCGCCGATGCCGGTGGCCGAGGCCCCCACGAGCACAATCTTGTCCCGAAAGGTACCGGGCGGGAATTTGTGCCTCGCCACGTCGGCAATCGAAATATACGGATAGGTGCGCACGGGACCCTGGTAGTTGATCATCATGCGCCCGATGGCGTCGGGCCGGACGCGAATCGAGTGGCCGAACTGGATGTCTACAATCCCAGTCTGATCAAAGTGGAGCACGGCTTCTTCGTTCGGCAGATTGAGGAACAGGCGGACCGTCTGAACGTCCAGGGAGGCGTAAAGGTCCCATTCCGCAAAGTTCTTCGAGCGACCGTAGGGCAGGGCGAGCAGGGCGCGGCGGACTACGCCATCTGGATCGGCCGGCACGTTGAAGAAACCCGTGGTCTTGTTCCGGCCGGCCAGCGCATCGGTGAGGATTTCGATGTTGGCCTGTGCGCCACGGGGCAGGAGACTGTAGGGAGCGTAGTTCTGGATCAGATTGAGTAGGTCCTGCTTACCGGTGGCGGCGTGAAGCGGGCGTACCTGGGGAAAAGGGAAAAAGGCCAAAAGGTTGGCGTAGCGGTCGAGCGTGGCTTCGTCCAGACCCTTCAAGTCGGCGGCGGAGTAGAGGAAGAAGTTGCCGAGCACAATGCGGTCGGAGCGCTCGACGGCGCGGGCGAACTCTTTATCGGTGTCGAACTGGTCCTCGACGCTGGCGAGCTCGAGACTCAGGCCCCGCTTGCGCCGGGTTTGCAGCTGTTCCCGCAGGGCGTGGATAAGGCCGACCATTTCATCGGGCTCGGTGAAGGTGATATCAAAGGCCGCCACACGCGCGCCGTCTTCGCGCAATGCGTCGAGCATGCGCGCAAAGTGCCTGCGCGAAAACGGCCAGCGGCCTAAAACCTCCTGCGAGTGCTGGTCGATATCCACGATAATGATGCGGGGATCGGGGCGGGTATAGCGGAGCGGGCGGTAACGGAAGCGTGTGTCGAGTGCGTTCAACTCCTGACGCTGTACAAACTCAAAGATGGGCGTGGGGCGCTCGCCGACAAACGTGAACACATAGATGAAGATTGCGAAGATGGTTATGCCCACGCTGATGGCGAGGGAAACCCTGCGCTGCCACCAGGAGCGCCAAATCGAAAAGAAGCTGGCGATCGCCTTACCAGGCATTTTTCGGACGCGGGTTCGATGCCTGCATTAAGCAGGTTAAAAAAAGCGGTCGCGGCTCCTGGTCCGGTAAAGGAACGGGCATGACTACAGGACTTTCAGGACAAGAATCACGCGGTCGTCGTCATGAGGCCCGCCGCGCGAAAAGCGATCCACTTCCGACAGCACGTTTTCCACAATCTGCTCGGCCGGTGCAGTGCGCTGCCGGCGGACCGCGTCCACCAGTCGCTCCAGGCCATACTCGTTTCCAGGGGGGTCCGCCGCCTCTGTGATGCCGTCCGTGTACCCCGCGACGACATCGCCTGCCGCGAGCTGAACGTAGCCGCGCTTGTAGACAACATTCGGAAACACCCCTACCACCATGCCGCCCTCGCGAAGGGCCACTGTTGAGCCATCGGCGCGGATCACCACGGGCGGTACGTGGCCGGCGTTAATGTAGTGCAGGCCGCGGTGGCGGTCGAGCAGGCCCACGAACATGCTCAAGTATTTCTGGGCTCGGGTGTCGGCCAGGATCATATCGTTCACCGAGCTGACGATATGCTCGAGCGAGTGCAGGTGTGCGGCCAAGGCTCGCAGGGTCGCCTGCAGGTTGGCCATCACCAACGCCGAGGCCACACCCTTACCCTCCACGTCGGCGATAACGGCCAGCAGCGTATGCGGGTCCAGCATCACAAAGTCGTAGTAGTCGCCGCCAACCATTTGCGACGGTGCGTGAGCGACGCCAATCTCAAAGCCCTCCAGCCGCGGCGGGTGTTCGGGCAGCAGCCCCCGCTGAATGCTTCGCGCCAGTTCCAGGTCGCGTTCCATCCGTTGTTTGGCGAGCAGTTCGCGATGAAGCCGTGCATTCTCAAGCGCCAGTGCCACCTGGTCCGAGAGGGGGCGCAGGGCGCCCTCATCGCTGGCGCTGAACGTCCCGCCCTTTTTGTTCAATAGCTCCAAGACGCCGACGACGTCGCCATCTTTGTTGTGAATGGGCAAGCAGAGCAACGAGCGCGTTTGGTAGCCCAATCGACGGTCCACCTCGGGCTCGAAGCGCGGGTCTAGGTAAGCCTCTTCCAAGCGGGCTGCTTCACCGTGGCGTGCCACCCAGCCGGCGATCCCTTTCGTCGTCGGGAGGCGAATCTCCTGCTGCTCCTCCAGGCCGAGCCCTGCAAGGGACCAGATTTCGTCGCGCTCGCGATCCAGTAGGAAAACCGTGCCACGTTCGGCTCCGATGAGCCGGCTAGACAGTTGCAGAATGATGTTGATCAGGTGGCCAAGGTCGAGTGTGGAGTTGAGGAGTTTGGTGGCTTCTATAATGGTGGAGAGTTCGTCTACCGCGTGACGCCGGTCCGCACTGGCCATAGCGACGCCGGCGATGCGTAAGAGCAGCTCCAGCGAACTCCTTGTCTTTTCGCTTAAGGCTGTGGCGCCGCGCGCTTCCAGTACGCCAAAGACTTGGTTCTCAGCCGCCAGAGCCCCAATCCAGTGGGCACTATCGTCTCCTGCGCCGGGGGGGTTTGTGAGAGCCTTCTCCGCAAGGACTTCGTTCGCTGGCGGTAGATGTCCGCTTTCTTCCCAGATGGTCAGCTTCCCGTTCGCGAGTCGCCACAGCCGTGCTCCGGTGATGCCTTCCTGGGCGGCAGCCATTCCCGCCACCTGCTTGGCCAGTTCGGAAGAATCGGCCAGCCCCGGGAGCTCACCGGGCGTCTCGCTCTGTGCAGGCGGTCCAACGTGGCCAGGAACCGGAGCAACTCCAGAACTGGCAGCAACGAACTGGGCAGCGCCTTTCGCGGTCATAAGGGTTGTCCTTGGTAGCGACCGGAGTTTGGGATTTTGCTTCGAATACGCAAACCTTACTGCTCCTCCTGCCTCGCGTCAACAAACTTGATTTTTCTCAGGTCTGAGCGATGCGCCCCATAAAATACCCTTTCCTGCCACATGCGAGTTTTCTCCTTCGAGTCTTCATGGCCCTCCGGGTTTTGCCGGTTGCTGTGCGCGCGGCCAGGGTTACCTGCTATTTGACCGTAAGGCTCAGCGGTGAGCTGTGGCTGAAGCCGTTCGAAGTACTTGCCGTAACTATGGGCGCGTAATTGCCGGGCGGCGTCCCCGCAGTTGGGCCGACTGGTGCGGGCGCGCCGGCTCCGCCCGCGCAACCCAGGCACAACAGCCCAAAGAGCACGGTCATTCCGAATGCGAGCGAGCCGCGTTTCCGCCCGAACATCGCGAGGCTGCCTAACGAAGTGACGGTTAGCAGCCACAGAAGCCATGGCAAATCGAGGCGCGGTGCAACAAGCGGCGGAACTCCCTGCGGCCCCGACACAGGCACTGCATTTGAGCGGGCCGTGGTCGTCACTGTAATTGTGATCTTCGTTGTCGTATTAAGCGTGAAGGCCGAGGGTGAGACGGAACACGCCCCGCCAGGAGGCGCGCCACTGCAGCCCGTCGTGATCGTGTCATTGAAACCGCCCGAGGGCGCAATAGTCATTGTAAATGTTGCCGCCTGACCGGCCGAAATCGTAGCCGTGGTTGGGGAGCCTGGAGGAGCAGCAATCGAAAAATCCGTGCCGGTCCCCGAAAGGGCTATCGTGCGCGGACTGCCGGGAGCGCTATCGGTAGTGGTGATCGCGCCCTTTCGTGGGCCCGTTACTGTGGGAGTGAAAGTGACAGTGATAGTGCAGCTCGCTCCAACTGCGACACTGGTACCGCAAGTGTTGGTCGGGGCGTAGTCTCCACTGGACTCAAACCTGGTGATTGTCAACGCCGCGTTGCCGCTGTTGGTCAACGTCACCACTTTGGCGACGCTGGTGGTCCCGACAGGCTGGCCACCAAACTCCAGGCTCGTACTAGAAAGGCTGACCGCAGGGCCGGAGGGAGTGCCCGTGCCAATCAGATTGATTACGTGCGGGCTACCGCCGGCATTGTCTGTAATGGTGATCGCGCCGGCTCGGGCGCCAATGGCCGTGGGGGCGAAGCTAGCGTTGATCGTGCAGCTTGCGCTTGCCGCGACGCTGCCGCCGTTCGCGCAGATGGTGCCTGTTGCCGGAATGAAGTCGCCGCTGGCGACGATGCTGGTGATGGTCAGCGCGGCGTTTCCGGTATTGGTGAGCGTCGCTGTCTGCGCTGCGCTGACCGTGCCGAGTGGCTGGCTAGCGAACGTCAGGCTAAGTGTTGACAGCTTGACCGCAGGGCCGGTGTCAACGGCGTTGCCCGTCAGGCTAATCTTTTGCGGACTGTCAGCGGCGTTATCTGTGATGCTGATTGTCCCAGTTAAAAGGCCGGGCATCGTCGGGGTAAAGGTGACACTAATGTTGCAACTTGTACCTGCCGCTAGACTGTTGCCACAATTGCTGGTTTGGAAGAAATTCAAGCTGGCGACAATGCTGGTGATGGTCAACGCGGCGTTGCCGCTATTCGTCAGTGTCACCGGGAGTGGCAGGCTGGTGGTGCCAACGGTCTGGTTACCGGTGAGCGAAAGGCTGGGAGGTATCAGGGTGACGACCGGCGCGGCACCCGTGCCGCTTAGGGTGATAGTCCGCGGGCTACCGCTACCACTGTCGGTGATGGTGATTGCGCCGGTTCTGGTCCCCCGCGCCGTGGGGGTGAAAGTGACACTGATTGTGCAACCGGAACCTGAAGCGACGCCGCTCCCGCAAGTGTTCGTCTGAGCGAAATCCCCGCTGGCGACAATGCTCCTGATGGCCAAACTCGTGCCGCTGCCGTTATTCAACGCAACCGTCTGAGGCACGCTGGTCGTGCCGACGAATTGGTCGGCAAAGATCAGGATTGTGCTCGACAGGGAAATGCCCGGCGCGAAGCCGATACCGGTCAGAGTAATTACGGGCACGCTGCCACGAGCATCGCTGGTGATGGCGACCCCGCCAGTTCTAAAGCCCGCGGTGGTGGGGTTGAAGGTGACACTTATGGTGCAGCTAGCGCCCGCGGCGACGCTGCTGCCACAATTGTTGGCCTGGGCAAAGTCGCCGCTGGCGGCAATGCTGGCGATGTTCAACACCGCCGTGCCGCTGTTGGTTAGTGTGGACGTTTGGGACGGACTGGTTGTGCCGATGAGCCGGCTGCCAAAAATCAGGCTGGTACTGGACAAGGTGATGACGGGGGCGAGAATCCCAACGCCGGTCAGGGACACGACGTGGGGACTGCCTGGAGCGTTATCGGTGACGGCGATCGACCCCTCCCGGGTGCCGACGGCCGTGGGTGTGAAAGCGACTGTGATGATGCAGCTGGCTCCCGGTGCAAGGCTGCTGCCGCAGGTGTCGGTCGGGACAAAATCGCGGGTCGTTGGGGTGATTCTGGTGATGGTCAGCACTCCCGTACCGCTGTTGGTCAGGGTCACTGTCTGTGGAGGGCTGGTCGCGCCCACTGGCTGGCTGCCGAAGTTCAGGTTTGTAGTGGAGAGTGTGACGCGAGGGCCGCTGACCGTAGTGACCTGTGTGGCTGTGTTGTTTGCGGGATTGGGATCGACCTCGTTGGCCGTGACGCTGGCTGTGTTGGTGATTGTCCCCGTCGAGGTGGGCCTCACCACAATCGTTATTGTGGCGCGTGCCGCGTTGGCCAGCGTTCCCAGGTTGCACACGACTATGCTCGTTCCCGTGCAACTGCCCTGACTCGGCGTGTCCGAGACAAACGTCGCGCTTGGCGGCAGCGGGTCGCTGACCGTTACGCCTGTGGCTGAATCCGGCCCGTTGTTCGTGACCGTGATCGTGTAGGTCAGATTGCTTCCCACTGGCACGGGGTCCGGCGAGGCCGTCTTTGTAAGGGAGACATCGGCCTGCACCACACGTCCCGTCCTGGCCTGGAGGACAAAGCGCCCTAACTGGGTACTGCCGAGACTCTGGTGAATAAGGCCGGTGCTCAGGTTGGTATCGAGGAAGGCCCCACTCACCGCGGAACCGGAAATCTCGAAGAAGGTTTCCGGAGCCCCGGTGCCATTGGAAAAGCCCGCGCGCGCTGAGAACCCACCAAGGCCGTCCACCCCACCGCTCGCCTCGCCCGTCTCCCATTGAATCTTGTCGTAGTTGAACTCGACATCGAAGGCGCCCGGCGTTACATCCGAGCGATCGATAATCACCAACTGAAAGCTGTTGAGTTTATCCGTTCGGGCGGCGAAAAAGCCGACGTTGATCCAGTTGACGCCAAAGGCCGGCCGACCGTTTACGTTGTCATTCCCGTAAGTCACGACTCCAGATCCCTGCCCTCTGGTGTCCACATCGCCGAAGAAAGGCGCGAGAATAATCCGATGTGTGGTCGTCAAATCGAAAGGAGTGAACTCCGCGAGCGGCTCGTCGAAGGTCACGTTGCCATTATTGTTGACAAATAGGGTGCTAAAGTTTTGTCCGAAGAAATTGACAGTGAAGCCGATCGGTACTGCACCCGTGGATCCGTCATCATTTGCGGGCAGCACGTTGGCGGTGAATCCGGCAAGATTCCGGATCGCCCCGGCGGTGGTTTGTGGAGCCATAACATTTGACGTGTCAGGATCGGGGTCCTTCGCGGTCACGCGTGCCATGCCGGGCGCGGTGGGGGCGAGGAACAGCGTGTAGCCTGTGCCGCGCGAGAGGAATCGAACCTGGGAATCGGTCTGGCCGCGGTTGGCATCGAAGCTCAGAGGCAGCTTGCCGTAACTTTCTGCAGCGTGTCGCTCTACCCCCTGTGCCGGCTGAACCGGCGGCAGGACCGACACGCGCTTCTCCCGCGCCCTGGCCGCCGGGTTCTTCGCGGGCTCGGCGCGGAAATCGAACGCTGCCAGCGAAAGCCCGACAAAGACGACAGCACTCCACAGAAGCCTTTTGTGCTTCATGGCTGGGCTCCGGGTTGTCAAGTTCCGCGCTCGTCCTTCAGGGTGTGAAGAAGTGGCGCGGAGTGATTTCGAAAATCTTCCAACCCTTCTCGGTGCGATTGAAGTCGAACTGAATGCGTTCCTTGCGCCTCTGTTGCGGTCCGAGATTGGCCTTCGAGGTGTAAACCATCTCGGCGTCCGCAATCAGGACCGCGTGGTCGCCCTTCACCTCCGTGCTGGCCTCGCGAAGGAAAATCCTCATTTCCCCGCTTTGTTTAAGAAACGCGGTCACCTGATCTTCAAATCGCGGCAAGTCGTCAAAACGCTCGTCAAGGTTCTCCATCACCCGGCGCGGCGAGTTGCCTTCAAATCCGTCGGCAAAGTCCCGCAGCACGCGCGTGATGGCGCGCCGCTCTCGCGCGCCGAGATCAGTGGACTCGCCGGGGCCAGCGACGGGCTCGTCTTTCTTGGGCTTCTTCTTAGCCTTCTCCTTTTGTTGCTGTTGCTCCTGGGCTTGCAGATTCGGCGTGCGGGCTGCGGCAAATCCGGGAACCCCCAGCAGTGTGAGAGTCAGCGCGAGCGACGAGATTCTTTGCATGGTCTCTCCCGGTTTCCTCGTTCCTGTTCGACGACCGCAGTGGTACCGTTTGGCAACAGTCCGATCAGTTTCTCCGCGGCGTCACGGCCGTGACAAAACCTGCCATTCAAGCGACACGATGATGCTGGATCCAGCCTCCAGAGCTATTCCTTCGCGGCTCATGCCTCTTAACTGCGGCCCGCGAAGGCTTGGCGGCGGTCCCTTGCGAGCGGATCCGAGTCCTTGAATCTGGGTCACGCGGACAACCGCGGTGTTCCGGCGCGTCTGAATCACGTAAGTCGAACCGGGCTGCACAGCCTCAGAGGTGGCGAGCGCGTCGCCGGAGACAGGCGTGAATTGGTCCAGCGGAACACCGCCGAGGTTGCGCACGCCGTCGGCCTCGATAACTAGTGACTCTCCACCGGGAGACGAGCGCAGCTCGAAGTCCGCCCCCGCCCCGCAGGCCTGCTCGGTTCCGGAAGCGAATCGGAAGCCCTCGCAGCCGCCCGCCATCAGGCGGACTCTTGCCCGCTCCCATTTGGAAACCGCGCGTCCAGTGGTCGCGCCAGCCGCTATAAGTTGGACAAGCTCGAAGGGTTGCAGTGAGGCCGTAGTGTTCGCGCGATTCAGCCCTTTGATGCGGTTTTCGGGATCAATGACCACGCGCGGCTCCAGGCGTCCGTTCCCGGCGGCCCGCCACTCAAACTGAAATGTTTGGCTCTCCTTCGGCGCGAGCGACACATGTTCGCGTTGGCGAATAGTAGTGCCGATAATCGAAAAGTCGAACGCGGCGTCTTCGACTGGTTGTGCGCCTTGGTTGGTGATGCGTACCCGGAAGGTGACAGTGTCGCCCGGCCTGGGGTTGGCGGGAGTCATCGTCAGGTCATCGGCACGAAGGACCAAGTCGGGCGAAGGCGGTGCCGCAAAGACGTTTCGCGGGGCCACTGAGACTTCGTCGGCTTGCTGGTCCGTGTTGTGTACGGCCACAGATCGAGCGGGGTGCGCACTTGCGACTGAATCGCTATGGGCTCGCCGGGAAGGCCGCGTCGGCCGCGAATCTTTGGCCGAGTGCTCTTCCTCGACTTGGAGTTCGCCAGGCTTCACCTGGAAGGCAATAGGCACTGAGCCTTGAGGGCCGAGCAGCATCAAGGTGTGCGTCCCGGGAGGCGCGCCAGGCTTGACGAAAACGCTCAATTGCACTTGCGCATCGGTGGCGCCTGGCTCCAAGGTCGCGGAGAGAAGCAGGCTATCGCTGAGCACGCTGGTGATGCTGGATAGAGACTCACCGATGATTGTGACGGGCGTGTACGCCCCAGGGGTGCCCCCCGGGTACCGCACTTGCAGTACATGCGGGGGTCTGCTGGAGTTCCTGTCGCCGCGAGTTGGCAACCCTGAGACTCCCTGCGAGGCGATAAAGACGGTGGTGTCCGATGTGAGCGAGCCGGAGGTGGCTGTTACCTGAATTCCCGCCGGGCCAAACGGGACTTGGCTCGTCGCGGTCTGAAATTGGAGTTGAACCACCTGGAGCGTGCTGGCCGACAGATCCACCACGGACGGAACCAGTGTGGCGGTCACGCCAGTCGGGACATTATTCAGGCTCAGTTTAACGGGTCTGGCAAAGCTGCCATCAGCGTTGACGTGGATGTTGGCAAAGGTATTAGTCGGCGAGTTCGCCTGCAACAGCAGCGGGGCAGTGAGAGAGGTTGGCGGGTTGGTGGTCAGGAAAAAGGGAGCGCTGCCGGAGTTATCGGACTTCTTCGGCTCTCTGCCTGCCTGGCTGCGCTGCCCCGTCAGATGTGAGCTAGAGCCGGGCGAACCGATGATCGTGACCTGCACGAAGACAGTCACGGTCTGCACGGAGCCAGGTCCGAACGTGCCGCGGACGGTAAACTGGTTGGGGCCAGCAGAGACAGTTGAGTCCACTTGCACTGGAAAAGAGCCGGGTTCACCGACGGTCACGCTTCCGGGCGTCGCATGGAAGCCCGTTGGGAGATTGGGGAGATGGGGGAAGTCGAAGTCGATGGACACTGTGCCGGCGAAGCCCGAGATAGGAACGACGCGCACGGAAAGTTGTATGGCGCCGCCCGGGTTGACCGGGATGCGATCTGTAGTCGTCGAGGGAGGGGTGACAGCCAACGTGAAGTCGCTGATCACGTCAACAAAGAGGGTCGCTGTTTTTACGAGACCTGTACCCAAAGTGCCCCGAACAGTTAGCAGCGCCGGGCCGGGAACAGCAGCCGGGGTGATGCGCACCGGAAAGGAGCCGGGGGTGCCAGCGGCCACGTTTCCTGACGTGGCCTGGAAGCCCAACGGCAAGTTTGGAAAGTCGATGAATACCGTCCCCGCAAAACCTGTACTGGGTACAACCTGCACCGTAAGAGGAAGCGTGATGTTGTGTGTGACCGGCGCAGGCGCGCTGCTGGTAGTTGCTGGGTTCAGACTCAGCGAAAAGTCAGGCTGTAAAACCAGCGCCGCATTGACGGTCGCCGTGATGCTGCCGGAACTGTCCTGGCCGGTAATGACCAGCGTGAAGGGTTGCGCTCCGCTAAAGACCGTGGGAGCCGTGGTGGGAGCAAATACGGTGAAGCTAATCGTACCGGTCGGCCCGGAAGGGTTCGGCGTGAACTGGACATCGACGGATTGCTTGTCGATCTTGCCCTGGCCGGTGAAATTAATGGAGCCGTTGAAACCGCCCATGGGTACAACTTCAAACGTTCCGCTCACTGAGCCACCGAAGGTCAAATCAGTACTGAAGAGCTGGAGATTGACGATTTGGAAGGAAGGCGCGGTGGCCGAGCCCAAGGCCAAGATGCACGATCCTACGTTCACGCCCTTCGTGGTCGCGCCGCCTGGGCAGCTCGCCGCCGCCGAATAATCCACCACCTTCCAGCCGGCGTTACCTCGTTCGTACCGGATGGTGGTCCGCTCGGAACCGGTCAGGATGCGCTTGCCGAGCAACGCGCCCGGCGGAGGGGAGACGCCTGGCGGGATTGGGTTACCCTGGGCATCGAGCAACTCGCTGGGCTGGTTCTTCTTGGTGAACTGTAACTGGAAGTCCGCCTGGCAAACAGCTTGATCCTGTTCCTCTACCACTGAGCAGTTCACCGGCCGTTGGAACACGCGCACGGTATCAAGCTGGTTGCGGAAGCTGTCTTCGATCGCTGCGGCGAAGCCGGAGTAGTTGCGGAATTTCTGCTCATCGAAATATCTGAGGAAGTCGGTGGGTTGCAAAGATTCATAGGCGCTGGCGATCGCGCGAATGATTTCTGCGGGCTGGATGCCTCTATCCACTGTGAGTGGGTACTGCTGCGTCGCAGTTTGTCCACGGTCGTTGACCACCACCAACTGGATGGTGTAGTTGCCGGGCGGCAGCAGGCTGGTGTTGACCGCAAACGTGGCATCTCTCGAGCTGAGCGGCTTATTCAGTACCTGCCACTGATAGCTGACGATCTGCGTCCCTGAAGGAGTACGCGTACTCGAAGCATCGAGCGGAAGTTTTGCCCCCCGAGTCACAAAGTAACTCTGGCTGGGCGGCGGTTGCATGCTATCGGCTGTGCCTGCCGCCTCTGCCTGCATCGCCTCTTTCGTGGTGACGACCAGCGAACTACGCGCCGGCCCTCCCGGTCGCTCGATCGTCAGAGGGTAAGTGCCGGGCGGCACATTGGCAGCGACGGTGATGGTGACAGGAATCTGGGTGGCAGTAACTTCGCCGCGGGTCTGCACTTGCAAGCCTGGCTGGCTAAAGGAAAGTTTTGTGAAGGTGTTCAGCCCCTTGCCGCTGATGGTTGCTTCAAAGCTGCCTCCCGGGAGGGCCCGCGAAGGATTCAGTGAGGCTACCGCATCCACTTCAGTCTCTTGAACAGCTTTGACCAGTTCTTCCGTGGTGGCGAGTCGCTTGGGAGGGGGTCGCCGGCCGGCGATCAGAGTCACGGCCTCCCCCGGACTCAGGAAAATCGGATCCGGGAAACGCGGGTCTGTGGAGATGACCACTACTTGCCCGCCGCCCAGCGCGATGACCGTCGTCAAGATATCTGTCGCATCCAGGTATTCCTGTGTGCCCACGACGCCGGCCACCGCCGCCCTTGTGCGCACGTTGAATTCGCCTGATGGCGTGGCGATCTTCACCGCGTCAGCCCGCACTCGACCGTAGATCAACTCCAGCTCGGTCTGCTGGGTGTTGGCATCGTGTCGCTGGATCAGCAGAGAAGACTGCGACCCGACGTTGAGGATGGAGCCGTCCTCCAACTGCACCCGAACCCGCCCCCCGCGCTCCGTCTTGACCGTGTCCCCCCAAAACACCGGCATATCTTTTTTCGCGTCCAGCGACTTTTGCTCTCTCAGCACAAAATCCAGCGGGACCAGCGCGGTGATCTTCCCCGAAGTGCGCGGGGGTGCCGGGGCCTGCGCCATCCCTGCCGGCGTCACTAACGCCGCGGCCAATAGCAAGAATCCGCTGAGCCACCGCGCGAAGATTTCGGGCCTCATCTTTTTACCTGCCAAGCCGAGTGCTGTTGTTTCGGCCCAAGCGCAACATGAATTCCATGGCTACCGTTGGGCCTACCACCGGGAGCGCACCAGAATCGTTGCTCCGATCACCGTTTCCCGGAAGCTCTTCAAGTCGGGGACGAGCGGTTGGCCCGTATCAAAGAAATTGTTGGTCCGCTCGTAGAAGACGGTCACTGTCTTGTTCTCATCGTTGGCCAATTTATAGGTGACAGAGGTTCGCCAGCTTGGCCGCTTAAAGCCCTGGTTCAAGTAAAAGAAGCGCAACTGGGGGTCGAACGCTGCGCTGGCGCGCAAGGAGGAGAGCGTCAAGCTGTTGAACTCACGGTAGAATCCCTCAAAGCGCAGATACCGTGGCGCCTCCAACAGGAAGCCGGCCTGAACGGAGCGATTCGTGTCGAACGCGTCAGTAAAATCTGCGGGGAACGCTAGCGTAGAGTCGATGGCCGACAATTGAGGATTAATCGGGACGTTTTTGTTGAGCCGTTCGAGCTCGAAGCGGAAGAGAGGGCTGAGGCCCCACCGGCCCCACGAGTAGTTTCCCCGATAACCGAAAGCGAAGCGGTCGGTATCCGAAGAGAGTGGCGCCTGCACTGCGTCGCCGTCATGCCGGTGTTCGTAGTCGAAACTCAGCTGCGTAGACCCTATCGGCAGCCCCACGGACATAAACGGGATGCGGGTCGAGCGCTTCCGCAAATCCGTCGCAAGAGGAGTCCCGGCGAAATCCAGGTTACGCTCCCTGTAACCCACCTCGATGCTCATGCGCCGATAGACCGGCAATTCCCGGAAGATCAGTCGGACTTCGGGTGCGCGCACAAGGCTGGTAAAGTCCCTCCGTCCGTTCAGGTTGTCATTGGAGCGGCGCCACAAGCCCACGACCGTGAATTGCCGCGCGAATTCGAATTCGCTGCGGATGCTGAAGTCCTGCAGGTCCCGGATTTGCCGCGCGTTGGCGCTGAAGAAGTTGGGTTGAAACCGCGCGTAATCCGCTCGCCAGTTGAATTTCCCGAGTCGTTGGGCGATCTCAAAGCGCCCCGCATAACCGCCCACCTGACCGTCAAAGCAGCGCGAGTCCAGAACCGCGCCTCCAACGATCGAGGGCTGCGAGGCGCACAGAAAATTGTTGGGGTTCGCGCCGGCGGGAGGAGTCCCGCCAGACGTCCAGCTATAGGCATACTCACCCCTCAAGCGGAGCCGCAGCGCCCGCGATTCCAGGCTCGTATCAACGGACAACACATCGTTGTTGATCGCCTCCGTAGACGGACGACGAGATCCAGCCACTTCCGTCTCGCTAGGCAGGCAGCCTGGACTGACCACTCGGGCGGTCCTGACGCCCGTGCTGAGGTCTTCGCAAATGGTGTTAGCGGCTGGCAAAGACTGCAACAGGTCTTTTCCGTGACTCCAGTTGGCGGCCAGCCAGCCGTTGCGCCCGACTTTCTCCTCCAACCGCGCCCCGCCCACCAGCCGCGCGTACGGCTTGCCGGGGTTGACCGGACTCAGCACGAATTGGTTCGAACCCGGGGGACTCTCGATACATCCGGGCGCCGGCGCTTCTGGCTTGGACGCCGATTGACAATCCAGAGCGAGGTCGCGGAAGACAGTGAAGTTGCGATACAGTGAGCCCCAGCGGTCTGTGAAGAAGCCCACCGTGCCGGTGATCCGGAGTCGTTGGGTCAGGTTTTTCCCAAGATTGAGACCCTTGATGTTTTGGCCGAACGTCAGGCGGGAATAATTCACCAGGGAGTCGCCCAAGTGGGCTTCGAAACTCGGGCCGATGAACCGCAGATAAGCACGCTGCATACTGTTCCGCTCGGGATCCACCCGCGGGTTATCCGTATAGCGGAACACGACCAAGTGTTCGAACCGGCGGACCCTCAGCAACGGAGCGTTGCTGAAAAAGCTGACCTCACTGGTAAGGTTGGTGCCCTCGTGCAGAAACGACCGCTCCCGGTTGCCCTGCAGTTGGGTTCCGTCAATAATGGATTTAGTCTCGAAATACACTTGCCCGGGTTCAATTGGAGACTCTGACTTTCGCGCCCTTATTGGCGGCACGACTGGCACTGGCAGTCGCGGCTTCGGGGACGGTTCCGGAGCGGCAGTTTCGGGTGGGGTTTCGGCCTTAGTCTCCAATGAGCTTTTCTTCGCAGGCTCACTCGGCTGTTTCGGTGCCGCAACAGGAGCCGCAAGCGGCATCGGCTCAGGAGCAACAAAGGGTTTTTCGCTTTCCTTTTCGGACCGCGCATGGGTCCCCACCAAAACATCAGGGCGGAGAACCACGGTAACGACATTTTCGTTTGCGTTGATGGAATAAGGAACTTGAGCGTCAAGGTCGATCACCACTCGGGCTACATCGGCTTTGAACTGACCAACACGAACGCTGCGCACAGGCGGCAAGTCGCTGGGAATCAGTTTCTGCTCCATGCGCAGCAGCGCGCCGGGAAAATCCAGCACCAATCGGTCTGGGTGACTCAGACCCGAAGGCACATACCAAAGATGACCAGTCCCCTCGACGCGCACCTGGACCTGCCGACCGGCCCCAATGACCTGAACTCGTTCAATCGCCGCCTGAGAGGGAAGACTCGTTCGTGTCAACTTACTGCTCTGTTGCGCCGCTGCCGTTTCCGTCCCAGCCGCAGCCCTGGCTCTGCTCTCGTCGACCAAAGCGGTGTTGATTGCGATCAAGAACGCGGCCACTTTGGCTACCTGCAACAGCCAAGTGCGGTCTGATTCGGCTTTTGTGTCCGGCAAACTTTTTTGGGTTCCTATTTCTTCCTGGCTTCCAGCAGCAGGCACCGGACTGAGAAAAGCTGCCTGCCAATGCGGGTCAAGTCTGTGAGGTTTCCGAGTAGTCTGGTGGCTCCGAGTCCACGAAGAGTGGACTGGGCCTAGAACCGGGCTGGGGCGGCTCACGGCGTCAAGGTCTCCAGAAAAACTCAGTCAGGAAACCTGCGTAGTGGCTCTAGGTACCTGACTCAGGTTTATGGGTGATGACAGGCGCGGTACACTGCCATTTTACAATTGAGTTGTCAACCAGAAAATAATTGCCAGCAACCGGCCCCCGGCTTCCTGCAACCGATAAACTAAAATTATAAGTATTACTATACAAGTTAACAGAAAGCCCGCCTGGCGGCTGCGCTCCCTTGGTCGCTGCTCTCTTTTGCGGCTGACCGGCGAGAAATACTTAACCACTCGAAGGGAAATTCACTACAATCGGGCGCGCCATAAAGGCCAACTGCCAGCGGAAGAGCAAACGAACCGGCGGCGCTTCGCGTAACGGTGTAACTGCCGGCAGAGAGGCGGCGCCGCGTTGAATGTTGGGGCACGAGCTGTGCCCCTGCAAACGGCACAGAACGATGGGGCGCATATCGGCAAGATCGGAACGCGTGAGCTAGGGCAACTCGCCGATCCATCGCAGCCCGCGGTGACAGCGCGAGAACGGGAAATTGAGGAGGCACGCAATGCAGAACTACGACCTCGTGGTGATTGGGTCTGGTCCCGCGGGTGAGAAGGGAGCCGCGCAGGCTGCCTACTTCAGCAAACGCGTCGCACTGATCGAGCACGGCCCGGTGCTGGGAGGCGCCTGCATCAATACCGGCACCGTCCCCAGCAAAACCCTGCGGGAATCCGCGCTGTACTTCTCCGGGCTGAAGCAACGCGGCCTCTACGGGATCGACTACTCCTTGCACGAGGGCCTGACGGTGCGCGATTTCATGCACCATAAGGACGTGGTCGTCGAGCTGGAACGTGAGAAGATTCGGCAGAACCTCGCGGCCCATCATATCGATCTCATCTGGGGCACCGGCAGCTTTGAAGACTCGCACACTGTCGTGGTCACGACCCCCGAGGGCAAGACCCTGCGCGTGCGCGGCGATGTAATATTGGTCGCCACCGGTTCGCGGCCTCATCGGCCACCCGAGATTCCCTTCGACGACAAATTCATCTTCGATTCCGACACTATCCTCGAGATGGACCGTATTCCCCGGAGCCTTGCGGTGGTGGGCGGCGGCGTGATCGGCTGCGAGTACGCCTCCATCTTCACCGCGCTGGGAGTAAAGGTGGCGCTAGTGGACGGCCGCGACCGCTTACTGCCATTTCTGGACTCGGAAATCTCCGAGCGCCTGCGCGAGCGCCTGGCCTGCCTCGGCTTGCAGTTCTTCTTCCAGGAGCGGCTGGCGAAGCTGGAACGGACTGCAGATGGAACCCGCATGACGCTCCAGTCGGGCAAGACCCTGGAAATGGAGGCGGCGCTGTTTGCCGCCGGCCGGCGCGGATCAGTGGATGGGCTGAACCTCGAAAAAGCCGGCCTGTCACTGAACAAGCGCGGCTACATCGACGTGAACGAGTTCTACCAGACCGCGGTCCCGCATATTTTCGCCGCCGGCGACGTCATCGGCTTTCCGGCGCTGGCCTCAACTTCGATGGAGCAGGGGCGCGTGGGCGTTTGCCACGCTTTCGGCTTCCAATATAAACAGCGCCTGGCGGAGATGCTGCCCATGGGCATCTACACAATTCCCGAGATCTCCGCTGTAGGCGAAACCGAGGAGTCTTGCCGGGAAAAAGGGATGGAAAAGGGAAAGCATTACGAAGTCGGACGGGCCCATTACTCGAAAAACGCACGGGGCCTGATCATCGGAGACACCAGCGGCCTGCTCAAGCTCATCTTCCGCCGCTCCGACCGGCAGTTGCTCGGCGTCCACGTTATCGGCGAAAACGCCACTGAGCTGATCCACTTGGGGATGCAAGTGCTGGAAAGCCACGCCAAACTGGACGCATTCATTGAGCTGGTTTTCAATTACCCCACACTGTCGGAGACTTACAAATACGCCGCCTACGATGGCCTGGGTAACCTGGCCGGCCACAAGCTCGTCGAAGGCTAGAACTCTTTCATAGCCCGGCGGTTCACTCGCTGCGAGCCGTCGTTGTCATTTCGAGCAGCGAGAAATCTGGGATCTTCGTTCTTGTGCTGCAACGAAACGCTGGGTCGGCTATGGGCGCGAGCCGATCAGTCCGTAGGATTGCGCGGAAATTTCAGATAGGGCAGGCGCACATTGCGGACCATGATCTGATCCGCGCGGATGGTGGCCGGAGGTTCAAACCCCACGGTTCCACCAGCGGTGACAAAATCGTCCTGGTCCACACCGTCACCGCTGACGCCGAGTCCCCCCACCGACTTGCCGTTCTTGTACAGCGGCACGGAGCCCGGAAAAAACACAATCCCGCTTTGGTTGGGACCCGCCGGCTGGAAGCCCTGGCTACAAGGATTGGCGACATCGCGTTGGTAGAGATTGAAGAATGGCCCGGCCGCGCTGCCATCGATGCCGGGCGGGTAGAGAGGCTGCGCGCCAAAGCTGATCGTGCGGTTGGTCACCGCGGTGCCCATCGGTACTTCGTTCAGGTCAGCGAGCGTGCGTGATGCGCTGTTGAAGTAAATCATGTTCCGGGCCTTGGTCGCCGCCACGTCGATGCTAAAGATGGTGGCGTCCGGCATCCGGTGCAATCCAATGATCGTGCCGTCCAAGTCGGTCACGGCAATCACCATCCGCGTGCGCATGCCTTGCGGCAGGCGAATCGCCGCGCGCGTCTTATTTGCCGTGGCGATGGCATTGTCGATGATCTGGCGCACTTCGGCTGCAGTCAACCCACCAACGGCTCCTGCCGTCGGCGCCACCAAATCCCCTTCGGGCGGCGGCCCGGAGCTTGCGACTGGTCCGACCACATAGTTGCTTGCGGAGAAGCTCCCGGTTCCCACGCCGCTCGGGCGGGTCGTCTGGTCCACGAATGGCAAGGCGATGCCGGCAATAACCACAGCGCCGGGCGGCGGCAGTGGCGACGAGGGGAGCGCACTGATGCCGTTTACTGCAGTGGTGGCGGCGGTAAACGCAGCAAATTCCGCCACGTTGTTGCCCTTCACGTCGTTCAACACTCCGGCCACGCCGATCCCACCTATTACTCGCCCGTTCCTAAACAGCGGCACTCCGCCCGCATTGACCGCATTCTGATCGCTGTCGTTCACATCGGCCTTGCCTGTGGCAATGCCCAGCCCCGGAAACGTGCCGTTGATCAACCCTGACCGGGGCACCTCTTGGCCGGGGATGAAGTTGTTTGAAAGCGCGCAGCCCCGGTTCGTGTTCTCGATGCCGTACAGGTCCGCATTAGGGACAAATGAGACGCCGAGGGGAAAATGGATGCCACTGATGAAGCGCACCGTGCGGGAAGAAAGCGGTGCTTGGTCGTTGCTGAAGAACGCGGCAGTGCGGGCGAGGGAAGCAGCGAGTTCGGTCGCCGGCACCAGTTGACCGAAGTCTCCAGCGACCATCGGTGATGTCAGGACCTTGCTGTAGACAGCTAGAATACGTCCCGCGCGGTCCACCACGGCAATCGCCATGGTGTTGGAATCGATAGCTTTGGCCGCCGCTTGAACGAGCAGGTCCACTTCGCTTTGCGTCAACGATGCAGCCAGACCGGGGGGCGGACCAGACGGTGGAATGACGCCCGTGGTACCGCCGCAAGCCACGAGCCAGATGCCCACCGCTAGTACCAGCCCCGCAGACGAAGCCAGGGCGGGAACTCGCCGCACAGTTTTGCGCTCAGGTCGCAGCATATGGAGGATTCCGGCATGTAAGTACCACAGTGTGACGCAACGCTCAAGATGATTTGCGCTTTGTCTAACTCAGTAAGGGCTTCTTGCCACGGCCTGACCCGCGGTCTCACGCTGATTGCGAGGGTGTTTGGTCCTTTGGGGAATGGCCCGCCAAAAAGCTTGCTCCGCCGGGAATATTGGTGTAGCTATGCCCCTTTGGTTTGCTCGGTGGGGCCATTCCGAGGCAGTCCGGGGAAAGGGTGTGTCAAAGACATTTAATAACTGTAGGGTATACGACCCGCCGGTGCATCTGGCGCGCAGGGGGCGCGCACGCGAGTGCCTCCTGGCTTGCATCCCGCTGATTTGTGGCGTGACCTCCACGGCTTCCGCGACCAACCCCAAAAGGGGAGTAAAGTCGCCGCTCTACTCGGCAAGGGTGAGCGGCGTGCTGTCTGGCGGCGTGGCCTCTTCCACATCGCCAGCTACAGCCATTGTGCAGGTTGCAGTCGTTCACAGCGGCCAGCAGACCAACGTGCGTGTGGAAGCGAAAGGCCACCCCTCCTATCGCACCTTTCGCCTGAAGAATCCTGAACGCTTGGTGCTGGATTTTTCCGGAACGCGGCTGGCCGTAACCCAAACCTCCATTTCCAGCGATCTTAAGCCAGTGCGCAGAGTCCGCCTCGGCCAATTCACGCGCGACGTGGCTCGAGTTGTGATTGAGCTCGAGCAGGTGGTTCCCTACAGCCTCAAAGAAGAAGGTGACACGGTCAGCGTGGCGTTGGGCGCCGCAAGCGAAGTCTCGGCAAGCGGCCCGGTGGCCTCCAAAACAACTGCCGGACATGAGCAGAAAATGGCCAGTGCGCGACGCGCGGCAGTCAGCCGGCCCCCATCAGCGCATCCAGATACGAGTGACAAATCGAGGATGCGGCTGCCCGAATCCTTGACGCAACGCCTGGCCATTTTCGGCCGACCCGGCGTAAAGGTTGGGTTGGCTGTGCTCCAGGGCATCGTACGTGAGCTGGCCCGTGAACCGGGGGCCATCGGCCCAGGAAGCTTGGGGCGGCCTGTTGGTGGGGCGAGCATCACCCTGCGCTATCTCGCCACTGGAGAATTGTGCCGGCTCCGCACCGGCAAGGTCTGCCAGGCCACTACCGATGTGGAAGGGGTCTTTCGGTTGCGCGATGTGCCACCAGGGCGTTACGCGCTGACAATTGAACGCGAGGGATACGAGCCGTACACCTGGAGCGAGCTTCGCCTCGATCCCGGCGAAGTTGTCACCCTCACGCCGGAACCCAAGCTCAAGGCTATTGCTGTGGCGCGAGCGCCAGCATTACGCCTGCCAGTAGTTCCGGCGCTGAGACCGACTGAGCCGCCCGCGCCTGAGCCGGCTCCGCCGCCGATCCTGCCGTATCGGGACGCGCTTGAGCGTTTGGAGACCGCGCCTAGCGAGGAGACGCAGCCCGAGGCACCACCGCCGCTCCAGGACGTTTCTCTGGAGATGCCGGACCGATGGGACATCCCCATGCCTGAGTGGGACCGCTACGGCAAGGGAGGCGAGTTTCCGTACGTCAAGGGACACTGGTATGATCCCTTCAACCGCAACAAGCTCAAGGGCGACGTCCCCATCTTCGGTCAGCGCACCTTCTTCAACCTGACCGCGTCGAGCGAGACCTTCCTCGATGGCCGCCGCCTCCCCGTGCCCAGCAACGTGAGCGCGGCGCGCCCCGGCAGCAGCGAGTTCTTCGGCCGGGGCGAGCAGTTGCCTGTGGTGCAGACGTTCCGCTTTTCCCTGGACCTGTTCCGCGGGGACACCTCGTTCCGGCCAATTGACTGGCGATTGCGGATGACACCGGCGGTCAACGTCAACTACATCACGACGCGGGAGCTCGGCATTGTCAATATTGATGTGCGCCGCGGCACCAACCGGCTGGATTCCCAGGCCAGTTTGCAGGAGGCGTTTTTCGAGCTGAAGCTGCGGGACCTCAGCACCAACTATGACTTTCTCTCTGTGCGCGCGGGCATCCAGCCGTTTAGCAGCGACTTTCGCGGGTTCCTCTTCGTTGAGGAGCAGCCGGGCGTGCGCATCTTTGGCAACCTGCACTCGAACCGCTGGGAGTACAACCTCGCTTATTTCCATTTCCTCGAGAAGGACACCAACAGCGGCCTGAACACGTTCCGCCGGCGCCATCAGCAAGTGATCATCGCCAACCTTTACAGGCAAGATTTCATCTGGCCTGGCTACACAGCTCAGTTCAGCGTGCACTACAATAAGGACGACGCCAGTCTGCATTTTGATGAGAACGATTTCTTGGTACGTCCGGCGCCGTTCGGCTTTGTGCGGTCTAATAATCAGTTGCGGCCGCACAACATCCGCGCGGCCTACCTGGGGTGGACCGGTAACGGCCACATCGGTCGGCTGAACGTCAGCCACGCGTTCTATCAGGCCCTAGGCATCGACGACTTCAATCTCCTCGCGAAACGCCGGGTGACCATCAACGCCCAGATGGCCGCGCTCGAGCTTTCCATCGACAAGGATTGGGCGCGGCTGCGCGGCTCGTTCTTCTGGGCTTCGGGGTCCGCCAATCCCAGCAGCGGTCGTGCGCGCGGCTTCGACGCTATCGTGGACCTCCCGGCGTTTGCCGGTGGGATTTTCAGCCTGTGGAACCGCGAGGGCATCCGGCTGACCGGCTCCGGGGTAGCCCTGACTACTCCCAACAGCCTGCTGCCCAGCCTGCGTTCGAGCAAAGAGGAAGGCCAGGCCAACTTCGTCAATCCCGGCATCTTTCTTTACAACGCTGGACTGGACATTGAGTTGACGCCGAAGTTACGCAGCTTCATCAA
>QHYU01000011.1 GCA_003224235.1 Acidobacteriota bacterium | reverse complement strand
AAACGATTTCCAGGAATGCAGAATGGCTTCTAACTTGCGTTCTCCGAGTGTGGAAAACACCACATGCACGTGATTCGGCATCACACACCACGCCAGCACCTGGTAGCGCTTCCCATGAAAATGCCGGATCGCATCGGCCACAATTTTGGCGATTCGAAAGTCGCGCATATAACACGCGCCCAGTCCGCTGTCGAGACAGCGCTCTACCTTTTGCAGCAAGGCCCGCAGTTCCTGCAGACGGGCGCGGTCGGCGGCCACTGAGGCGCCCGCCGCCCTTGTCTTTTCAAGAGCTTCACGCTGCTTGCGGACCCGGACCACCAATTCCCGGGGAAGCGAATCCGCGAGGCGGAAGGTGACAAAGTAAATCGGATGCTTGCCTTCCAAGTGGGGCAGGTATCCGCGCGAGCGAGTTGACGGTGTCATGTTTCCTGGGCCATCCAAGGCCATCCAAGGCCGGCTGGAAGCCGGCGCTACAAAATGTGCCGCGCTCGGGTCGAAGGAAGCCAAGATGCGAATTATAGGTGTTGACTTGTACGCTCGACAACAAACGATTGCGATATTGGCAGGATCTGGGCTTGTGCGCCGTGGTGGTTGACACAGACGGCCACGACGTTCGCTGCATCGAGAAAAGCGCCGCTTTCGCCTTGGGTCCCGCGGGTGGTGTGATCCTCGGGATGTTCTAGTTTGGTCTCGGCATCCCAAGAAATGCGAAGAACACGCAGCGGGGCAGGAACAGGTGAGGGATAATCCTGCTTCTGGTCGGGTTCCCGGGCCCTTGGGGTGTAATGCTATGCTGTGGCGTTCGTCCAGTGCGCAAGTCCTTTGCAATGCGCAGTTACAAGAAATACGCCCGTAAGCGCCCTGGAATGAGCAGATACGAAATTATTGGACTTAAAGTCCCCTGGAATGAACAGTTACAAGAAAGGGGTGGGAGGAGGGTGGCACTAATAGTCCAGCCGGCTGGTCAGCGCACCGCTGGCGGGTGATGGCCTGGCGAACGTCCGGTTTCACTGACAAACGGAGAGACGGTGACTGCGAGGCTCAGGGGTCGGGTCTCAGGGGCCGGGAGCGCTTCCGGCTTTGCCGGCGGTACTCCTCGCTACATCACGAATCTTTCACAAAATCCATTAGTACGACAGTACCAAATGCTTGTTACCCGGGGACTATTGGAGGCTTGACCGCCAAGGCCTAGGCTGGCTATGAACCAAAATGACGCAACAGGTTAGCAACGTTGACACGCTCTTGAAGGCGAGGGCCGAGATCGACGAGCAACTGCGCCGGCATAAGAACGCCCTGACGGTGCTCTTTACCGATGTGGTTGGCTCGACCAGCTTCTTCGAGCGCTTCGGGGATACGGCCGGACTGGCTATGGTCCATCGCCACGCCGAACTGGCCGCCAGCATTGTCCAGCAGCATGACGGCAGCGTGATCAAGACCATCGGCGATTCCGTGATGGCGGAGTTTCCCGGCCCTGGCTCGGCCGTGCACGCAGCAGTGGAGATTGAGCAGCAACTGCTGGAGTTGAATCTGACGCTTCCGCAACACAAACGGGTCGAACTGCGAATCGGTATTCACACTGGCGTGGGCTTTCGCAAAGGCAACGATGTATTCGGCGACGTTGTCAATGTGGCGGCCCGCATCACAAAACGCACGGCCGCAGCGCAAATCCTAATCTCCCGCGCCGTGCGTGAAGCCATTTCCGAAGAGCCCGATCTGAGCTGCCAATGGCTTAGCAAGCTCACCATCGACGGCAGGACGGAGAAGGAAGATATTTTTGAGGTCATCTGGACGGACGCCGCAACCTATCGCGACCTCCGGCAGCGGCTGGCCGGTCCTGCGAATTTCCCGTCACGTTACGAGGTTTTGTCCCAGGTGGGCACCGGCGGCACAGGCATGGTTTATAAGGCCCGTGACCTTGAAACGGGCGAAATCGTTGCCGTGAAAATTCTGAAGCCCGAGATTGCCTCCGACCCGGAGGTGCAGGAAAACTTCAAGAAAGAGTTGCGCCTCGCTCGCAAGATTACGCACAAGAACGTCGGCCGCATCCATGAGTTTAGCCGGTGCAATGGCACGGCCTTCACCACCATGGAATTCATCGAGGGCGAAACCTTGTTATCCATGCTTCATCGGGTTGGGTCCTTGCCCCCGAGTCAGGCCCTGGATATTGCGCGCCAGATTTGCGCGGGCCTTCGCGAAGCTCATGCTCAGGGAATCGTGCACCGGGACTTGAAGCCCGCAAACATCATGGTGGACCGAAACGGCAACGTGAAAATCATGGATTTCGGTGTTGCTCGTTTGGTTCAGGGCAATGGGCCGCTGACCGGCACCATCGTTGGCACGCCTGCGTACATGGCCCCCGAGCAGGCGGAGCTCAAACCCGTGGATGCCCGCACTGACCTCTACGCGGTGGGCCTGCTGCTCTACGAAATGGTAACCGGCAGTCCAGCCTTTGGTGGCGATACTCCCGTGGCGGTGGCCCTGAAGCAAATCAGGGAGTTCCCGAAGCGGCCGCGCGAAATCATGCCAACGTTGCCGGGCTACCTCGAGTCGGTAATCCTCAAGTGCCTGGAAAAGCATCCCGCGAATCGGTTCCAGTCTGTGGATGAGCTCGAGAGAGCGCTCGAGAAGACAGCAAAGGCTCGGCCCGCACCGCCTTGGAAGATTCCCGTGGCTCCCAAACTCCGCCGGGCTGCTCTACAGCTTCAGCGGACCTTGCACAGTTACATGGGGAGAGTCAGCACCCTGCTGCAAGAGCAGGATTGGCGTGGCCTGAGGAGAATCCCTACAAAACGGGGACCGGCGCTCGCTGCGGCACTTTTCTCCGGGGGCTTGGCTGTGGCTTTCCTCGGACATGGCTGGAAGAGTTCGCCTAGCAGTTCCCTACGCGCCGAGGTGCCGGCCCCGACGGTGATTCAGAGTGCTCCGGAATCGATCAGAGAAGCGGGAAAAAAGTCGTCGAATGACGCGGATAAACTCGTTGCGCCAAATTCAGCTTCTGCGTCAGACATGACTTCCACACCGGTTTCCGGTCACGATGTGACGATACAAGTGCCTAACCTTGTAGTGGATTCTGATCATGTGCCGGATTCCGTGGCCTCACCCATCGTGAAATCGCCGGCGCGGCCGATGCCCAAGCGCGTGAACGCCCCAGCTCGCACGAAAGAGTTGAAAGCGCAAGCGAGCGAACGAGTCTCGAAACCGGTAGAGGCGCAGGCGCCGTCGAATTCTGCGGAGCCAAAGACCCAGCCGGCAGAGCCGGTCGCGACGCCTGCCGCGACGCCTGCCGCGACGCAAACAACGGTAAATCCCCCAGGACCCAAGATCATTGAGCAGGCTCCAGCAACCAAACCTGCCGTGCCAGCCGATGACGCAAACACAACTCAGGCTGGGCCCGCTTCGTTATCGACCTTCTATCTCGACGTGGGAACGTTCAAAGACGAAGCGTGGGCCAACAGCGCGGTAGAGAAACTCAACCAGCTAGGCTACCATGCTGTTTGCGTCCACAAGGGCCTCTTGTGGGTGCAGTCTTATCACGTTCAGGTAGGCCCCTACACGGACCGGAAGGAAATGGAAGCGGCACGGAGTCGTCTGGCAACGCAAGGGTTCAAGACGCATGCCGTAAAGTAAAAGTCGCCCGCCTCTGCGCCTCGATTGCTGTCCGGGCTAGGCTAGACCCTTGAGGTGCTTAAGTGGCACCAATGCAGTCAGGCCTATGTGCTCGCCGTCGAGTATTCGCACCTCATAACCGAACGGAACCTGCCGGGCTGCCAGGACTTTTACCTGGGTTCCGCTGGGCACCAACAAGAGCTTCTTAGAGGCAACTAACAGAGACAGTCCCAGATCGTCGTTGGCCGTTTCGAGCTTCTCCCTTTCCTTAAAGGTATCTTCGTCCATAGGCACTAACAGAAAAGGGGAACCGCTTTCATCGCAAAGCTCGGAGATTTTGCCAACTAAAGCTGGCGCCGCGGCCTTAGCCGGCCGCGAGACCCCTCCGCTCTCTTCCATATGGCCGATGAAGCGATAGCCCCGCCGAGGAAGGGTTTCGACGAAACGCGGCTTGTCGGCGTCGTCGCCCAGAGCGTGCCGCAGCTTTTTGATGGCGGTGTTCAGGCTGTGGTCGAAGTCCACAAAAGTATCCGCGGGCCAGAGTCTTTTCTGGAGCTCTTCCCGGGTGACAACCTCGCCGGGCTGCTCTAACAATATTGCCAGGATCTGAAACGGTTGCTCTTGGAGCTTGATCTTTCGTTTGCTCTTGTGCAGTTCTCCCGCCCGAAGGTCAACTTCAAAGCCGTCGAACCGTAGGAGCGCAGAATCTCGGGCATCGAGTGGCATGAAATCCCCCGTGGGATGCGAAGAATATAGCACCGCGGTCTTTGGGAATCATCATCTCGGTTCGATAACTAATTCTCTGCTTAATTGCTCGGCTTCGGGGAACTTAGGTGTTCACCTGCAATTGGCCTAGAGTTCACCGCCGGTGCATTGAACCCTCGGCTCGATTGCGCGAGAGTGCGGGCCATCTCATGGCATTGGGTAGGTTCCGAGAGCCATGAGAGAGCGGCCAGTCACCTTCGACCGCTATTAGAAAAAAAAAGGAGCCTCCCATGACAAAGAAAGCTTTGGCGATTGCATCGGTGGTGGTGCTCTCAATGGCAGTAGCGGCTGTGTCTGCGCGCGCACAGGCCGGCTTCGTGCTGGCGGCGAATATTCCGTTCGACTTTGTGGTCGGAAAGCAGACACTTCCCGCCGGCGAATACCGCATCGAGCAACTGTCCGGTCGCAGCGTATTGCTGATCCGCAGCACGGACGGCCACACCTCTACCATTGTGATGACAATGGCGGCCCGTGCGAACGATTGGCAGTCCGAATCGAAGCTGGTCTTCAATCGGTACGGCGACCAGTATTTTCTCTCCCAGATCTGGACCGCAGGAAACCAATCGGGGCGGGAACTCTACAAGTCGCCGCGGGAGACGGAACTCGCAGGCAAAGCGGTGAAACGCGAGGTTGCGGTGCTGGCCCCACGCTCTTCTGGCAGACCGTGACACCCTTGCAATGTCGCCTGGAAATGGGGGCGCATGTCTTCTGCGCACGCGCCCCCTCTACCACTTCTGCGGGAACGCGGTGAGTCACAGATAACGTAGCGTCACAGACCTCCCTCCTGGCTTGAACTTGCCGAGATCCTGGCGTTCGCCGCGATGGAGTCTCCAGCACGTGCTAGGTGGCGGAGACTCGGATGCGCTTGATCCCCGTCGAAAGCAAAGGATCTTCTACAGCTCGTGGAGTAAGTTGTGCGATTTGCGGTAGAATTCCAACATCAGATGGCTGCTCTCGGCACAAAACATCTTGGAAGAATCCTGCTGGTTGTCGGCCTGTTGGTTCCGACGACGGCCCACGCGGACGACTTCTGGAAACGGAAACCTGCATCGGAATGGACGGTAGAGGAAGCGTTGAAAGTACTACAGGATTCCCCCTGGGCCCGGAAACAGGCGGTAGCCGCTCCGAGGCCCCGGCCGGATTCCGACTTTAGCGTCGACAGCGGCTTGAACAACTGCGATCCCGATGCCGTTGACGCCAGTGGACGTTGCTTGGAGTGGCGAGTGAATTTGCCGACCGATACTTCGCGCCGGACCGAAATCACCCAGAGAAACTACACCTCGACGGTCATCCTGGTGCGGTGGGAATCTGCCACACCCGTGTCCCAAGCGTTCACTCGGCTTGCCGAAGTGGGTGCACGAGTAAGTGCGACGTTCCAGGCGCCCCCGCCACGGCTGCCAGCTGACCGCTACGTCGTGACCATGAAGGCGATAGAAACGCCCAGCCAAGGAGCCGACCCCTTGGCTGGCGAAGGGGAGGGCAGCCAAGAGCCACGAGCCTGGCTTAGGACGGCAGGTGGCAAGGTGGCGCCACTGGAGTGGGAGCGCTCCGGTGTTGGCGCGAGCTCGGCCATACACCTCTTCTTCCCGCGCACGCAGAACGGCTCACTGCTGCTTGGCTCCCAGCGGCAGACTGTGGAGTTTTCCTACCAGGGAGAACATTTCGTGCTGAAGTGCAAGTTTACTCTGGACCCCGCATCTCTCCTCTAGGTAGAAAGAGGCCGCGGTATTTCCCCCACGCAAACTGCCCTACAAGGATGCCAACTCCACTTACCGGAGCTCGAAGAACGCTGTCCGGGGGCAAATTTCGTTCTCCGGCAAGCCCAGTGGCCTGCACCGGTCGGGCCGGAATCACCAAGTAGTGAAATAGTTGCGCACCAATCGTGGGCTCTGATATAGCATAGGTCGAAGTGGGCCTGTAACCGTAGATTACACTTCCGCGAGGCGATCTGTTATCTGCAAGGGATGCTACACCGCACAAAAATTCGCCGAAAGCTTCGCTTCATGTACTCCCGGCTACGCGAATGGCGGATGATCGCCAAAGGGCTGCTCTCCACGCGGCATCCCGTTCTGGCGCACATCATCCCTATCCGCCGCTGCAACCTTTCCTGCGCCTACTGCAATGAGTACGACGATCACTCGGCGCCCGTGCCGGTTGAGGAGATGTACCGGCGGATTGATCGCTTGGCGTCGTTCGGCACCACCATCATCACCATCAGCGGCGGGGAGCCTCTGCTGCACCCGGAGCTCGACCTCATCATCCGGCGCATCCGCCAAAACGGCATGATCGCCGGGATGATCACCAACGGCTACCTTCTGACCGCCCAGCGCATCGAGGGGCTGAATCGCGCGGGCCTCGAGCACCTTCAGATCAGCATCGATAACGTGCAGCCGGACGAGGTTTCCAAGAAAAGCCTCAAGGTGCTCGATCAAAAGCTCCGTCTGCTGGCCCAACACGCTATTTTTCAGGTGAATATCAATTCCGTGCTGGGCAGCGGCGTCAAAAACCCCGAGGATGCCTTGGCCGTCGCCCGCCGCGCCATCGAGCTGGGCTTCACCAGCACGGTCGGCATTCTCCACGATGGCAACGGCCAGCTCCGTCCGCTGGGCTCGCGTGAAAGGGAGATCTTTGAAGAGATCATGACCCTGGGTAAGCGCTCTTTCTCGCGCTTTAATCAGTTTCAGCACAACATTGCCCGGGGCGAACCCAACCAGTGGCGCTGTCGCTCCGGCTCACGCTACCTGTATATTTGTGAGGACGGGCTGGTGCACTGGTGCTCGCAGCAGCGTGGCTACCCCGGCATTCCGCTCGAACGGTACACGGTCGCAGACCGCCGCCGCGAGTTTCAAACCAAGAAGCATTGCGCCCCAAGGTGCACGATCTCTTGCGCGCAGCAGGTAGCGATGATCGATAATTGGCGTTCGCCGCAGACTCTCAAACCTCTTCCCAGCCCCGCTCCAGTCCCAGCGCCTCCCGAGCGACTGGTCCAACTCCCGGGTGTCGGCGCACGAGAAGAAAGATAGCCCCCGCTGTCTTCTCGCCGCTCTCTTCTTCCTGCAGCCCTATGTCTAGTGGCCTACTTTCATTGTTACGCTCGACGTTCTGGCTTAGTTTTCGTTCCTTCGGGGCTTTGCCTCATCTTCACCTGTACTTTCTCCTGACCTTGCGGCCGCGGAACACTGTACTTCGGGAGAGTTGACCTATTCCCCGGGCTGCGTTAACTTCGATTGAAGACCGTAAAGGGTCCCGCGGACAGGAGTGTTCAAACCGCAGGTATGTGACCCCAGAGGCATCGAGCGGTTCTGCGCCAGTTCCCCCGATCGCCTCCCTTCTCCCTATTCGGACTCATGCGCGGCAGTGTGCGCACTCGGATGGACGTGACGATACTCGCCAAAGCTGGTCGCTACGAGCTGCTCGAAGAACTCGGGCGTGGTGCCATGGGTGTGGTGTACCGGGCGCAGGATCCGGTGATCGGCCGCCCCGTGGCGGTAAAGACCTTGCGCCTGAGCGAAGAGGGCACCGGGATATCACGCGCCGAGCTGATTGCGCGCTTTCAGACTGAAGCGCGCGCTGCCGGCCTGCTGACTCACCCCAACATCGTTACGGTCTACGACGCTGGCGAAGAGGAAGGCCTGTTTTACATCACCATGGAACTGGTCGAAGGACGCAGCCTGCAAGCGCTGCTCGATGCGGGGCAATCCTTCCCCACCCCGCGCACACTGCGGCTGATGGAGCAGGTCTGTTCGGCCCTCGAGTTTGCCCACCAGCGCAACATCGTCCATCGCGACATCAAGCCCGCCAACCTGATGCTCACCGAGGACGACACGGTGAAGATCACCGACTTCGGCACCGCCAAAATCCTGCAGTTCGGCACGGCCCAGACCGCGCACGTGATCGGCACTCCGAGCTACATGTCGCCCGAACAGATCAAGGGCAAGCCAGTGGACGGCCGCTCGGACATTTTCTCCCTGGGCGTGATTCTCTACGAGCTGGTCACCGGAGAGAAACCCTTTCCGGGGCAAAACATCACCACGGTGATCTACAAGATCGTCAACGAAGAACCCATTCCTCCGCGCGAGCTCGACTCCTCGGTGCACCCCGGCCTTTCCTATGTGATTACCCGCGCGCTGGCCAAATTACCTGAGGGGCGCTACCAGAGCTGCCGCGAGCTATTGGACGCGCTGCGCAACTATCGCGATCTCGGCGCAAGTCCCGCGGTCACGCAGGTGCTGCCTGCTCGGGGCACCCCCGCCGCGGCGCCGCAAGCCTCCGTTGCGCCCCGGGAGCCCGTGAGTGACGTCCTGACCGAGCCCGAATCACCAAAGAACAACTTATGGCTGGCGTTGGTGCTCCTCGCCATCATCGCTGTCGCCGGACGCAAGATCTGGCCAGACCTTCGCGAAATGTGGGAGCACGGTAGATCCCCTGAAACCCCGGCGCAGCAGCAGCCTCTCGGCCCCTCGGGTTCCGGGGCGAATTCTCCGCAGCCTGTGTCGTCCGGCCCCGCAACCCAAAACGATATCCCGGCTGACGGAACACTCTCCCCAGAAAACGCGGCCGACGAAACCGCAAAAGAAACCAAACGGGACGCGGCGCAATCTGAGACGAAGCCGATCCTGGAAACTCCCTCTGGAAAGGCGCCGCAAACTCAATCGACTCGGACTTCGCCGGGCCGTGCGGAGCAGGCCGCGAACTCTGGTCACGAGCGGGCGCAGCCTGCCTTGAAGAATTCTGTTGCAGTGTCACGCGCGGCGGAGGAACAAGCACCGCCCAAATCACCGGCGCCTGTCTCCCGACCAGCCGCGGACGCGCAGCTCCGGGCGCGCATCCAGCAGCGGCTGACCCAAGCCGGGTTAGCCGGCAAGGTGCAGGTCCAGGCGTCCGGCAATTCGGTCACACTCTCGGGCCGGCTCCATTCTCGGGAATACCGCCTGCTTTTGTGGCACTTACGGGATGTGCCGTCGTGGATTCGGGTGGTTGATCACATCGAGTATGCGAGCGCCAGCCCCGGTGACGTGCCCGTCCGAGGCGAAGAACCTCCGCGCCGCGTGGCCGCCGACGTGCTCGGCCGAGTGTTCGTCCTCACCACTCCCGCCGACGCCGAGATCCTCGTGGATGACGTCGCGATCGGCCGACGTACCCCTGCGTGGCTCGAACTGCCTCCCGGCGAACACTCCTTGACGTTCTCGCTTAAGGGATTCACCACCGCCAGGCGAACTATTCAGGTGGAACAGAATCAGACCATGCAGATCAGCGTGACGCTGCACTAGCTGGCAGTCAACAAGTCAGAACTTCAAGAATCGAAAGCCTAGAGTTGAAGTCAAGAGCTGTAATCCAGCCTTAATCTAAATTTCAAAGAGAAGCTTGGAAGGGTGTTTCGGCCGGCGCTGAAGTGTCACGCCTTCTCGGCGCAGCGGCGGACTTCCTCGCCCATCCGCCCGGAAAGCATCAGGCCGACCATTTTCTGGTCTGCGAGCCAAGACCACAGCGGGTGGTCAAACGTTGCCGGGCGATTGTGCTCGACGAAGAAGTGCGAGAGCCAGGCCAGCGCATACGGCACCAGCAGTGCCGCCAGCACCAGCCAGCCACTGCGACGCGCAATCGCCGCAATCAGCAGCATCCAGGCCAGCAGCGTGCCGGTGAAGTGAAACGCGCGCGTCAAGGGATGCCGATGCGCAAGGACATAGTGCGGCCAGAACTCTGCGAAGGAGCGCGGTGGCGGCATAGCGATCCCAGAGGCGCCGATTCTAGCGCAAAAAAGCGAGGCCGGGGACAGCAAAAATGACGCACGCGGCTGCGCGATCGCAAGGGGGTTGATATAACCCCAGGATTACGTATAGGATCTCTTAAGGTCGTTTAACCTGGAGTCGTCTGACTCTAAGGATTGGTCGGGCGGAATGATTGGAAGTCCTCGCAGTGTATCTATTCTTGGAGCCGCCTACCGGCCGGTTGACACGGCCCACCGAGCAGGGGCCGGCAATGAGCCGCGTTGCAGGCTGGCCGCGCCCATCATGGGCGCAATCCTGGCCCTGCCGCTACTGCTTGTCGCCGCAGGCAGGGCTGCCGGGGCAGGCGAAAAGCTACCGCAGCGCCACAAGGAATGGTTGGCAAAAGACGTGGGGTACATCATCAGCAAGGAAGAGAAGGACGCCTTCCTGCGACTGACGCGTGACGAAGACCGCGACAATTTCATCGAGCAATTCTGGGCCATCCGCAGCCCCAACCCCAGCTCGCCAGTCAACGAATTCAAGGAGGAGCACTACCGCCGAATCCAGCACGCCAACGCCTACTTCAAGAGCGAGTGGGTAGCCGAAGGCTGGCAGTCCGACCGCGGCAAGATTTATATCATTCTGGGTCCACCGGGTGGCCGGCAGTTCTTCACCAGCGG
>QHYU01000010.1 GCA_003224235.1 Acidobacteriota bacterium | reverse complement strand
CCGGTGGCCCGCTTGCTCGATCAGTTGGTGGAACCACAACGCATACCCCGAGGACTCGATGCCGACCACTGCGGGAGCGGTGAACTGCGCGTAGAACGCGCGCACGTCGTCGCGGCTGTGGTCGAGCGTGTGTTGGTGGATCTCTCCGTCGGCTGTATTCATCCAGCAGACGGTCTGGGTGCGGACATGCAAGTCAACTCCGATGTACACTGCCATTCACGCCTCCTGTTCCAGCCGAAGCCGAACGGTCCAGGGCGAGAGTACCAACTCTCGCCCCAGGAGGCGCGTGTCTCATGACATCACTTACGAAAAATGCGCCCGCAAAGCGTTTGGAATCTGCACTTGCAAAATCATTGGACTTAAAGTCTTCTGAAATCAACACTTACAGAAAATGTGGGGGGTTCCCCCCTACTTGCCTTTTACAGTCTTCGTTTGCGAATCGGTGTTCATCAGTGTTCATCTGTGGTTACACTTCTTGCCTTTTTTTGCCTGCCTCCTTTACTTCCTTTGCTTTCTTTACAGGCCGTGGCGACCAATCGCCCTTGTGCAACTGTCGGCGCTGGGTGGCGGAGGCAGCGGGGTTTGGGAGGAGACGCTGCAAATCGGGATGAAGCGCCAGGGGGATGGGGGCGTTCAAGCGTGCCTTCGGCTGTGCGCTATAATGCTTTGGGCGATGCATTGCGGGTGCGGCGGCCATGAACTTTAAACTCTCGAGCGATTACGAGCCTCGCGGCGACCAGCCCGAGGCCATCGCGGAGCTGGTGCGCGGCGTCGAAAACGGCGAAAAGCACCAGGTGTTGCTCGGCGTCACCGGCTCGGGCAAAACCTTCACCATGGCCAAGGTAATCGAGCACGTGAACCGTCCGACGCTGGTCCTGGCGCACAACAAAACCCTGGCGGCGCAGCTCTACCACGAATTCCGCGGCTTCTTCCCCCACAACGCCGTCGAGTATTTCGTCAGCTACTACGACTACTACCAGCCCGAGGCCTATATGCCCTCCTCGGACACCTACATCGAGAAGGAAGCCACCATCAACGACGAGCTGGACAAGCTGCGCATGAGCGCCACGCGGTCGCTTCTGGAGCGCCGCGACGTCGTGATCGTGGCCTCGGTCTCCTGCATTTACGGTCTGGGCTCGCCGGAGGCCTACCACGGCATGCTGCTGATGCTGGAGAAGGGCGCGAGCGCCGCGCGCGAAGCGCTGCTGCGGAAGCTGGTGGAGATCCAGTACGAACGCACGGAGGAGCTGCGCCGGGGCACTTTCCGCGTGCGCGGCGACATGATCGAGATCTACCCGCCGTACGAGGACTACGCCTACCGCGTGGAATTGTGGGGCGACCAGATTGACGCGCTGCGCCAGATTGATCCGCTGACCGGGGAAGTGCGCTCCGGGACCGACGGCCTCGTCCGCGTGCCCATCTATCCCAAGTCACACTACGTGGTGCCCGCCGAGCAGAAGGAGCGGGCCATCGGTACGATTCTCGAAGAGCTGGACTGGTGGAAAGCCGAAGTCGAGAAGCAGGGGAAGTACGTCGAGGCGCAGCGCCTCTCGCAGCGCACCCTGTTTGACATCGAGATGATCCGCACGATCGGCTACTGCCATGGCATCGAAAACTATTCGCGACACCTCTCCGGCCGGCTGCCCGGCGAGGCGCCGCCCACGCTGCTGGACTACGTGCCGCAGGACTATCTGCTCTTCGTGGATGAGTCGCACCAGACGATCCCGCAGCTCCACGGCATGTACCATGGTGACCGCTCGCGCAAGCAGACGCTGGTGGACTTCGGCTTCCGCTTGCCCTCGGCGCTCGACAACCGCCCGCTGACGTTCGAGGAGTTTGAGCACCGCACCAACCAGGCGATCTACGTTTCGGCCACACCGGGGCCGTACGAGTTGACGCGGGCGGGCGGCGTTGTGGTCGAGCAGTTGATCCGGCCAACGGGCCTGGTGGATCCGGGCGTCGAAGTGCGGCCGGTGAAAGGCCAGGTGGACGATCTGCTAGAGGAGATTCGCGTGCGGGCCGCGCGGCAGGAACGCGTGCTGGTGACTACGCTCACCAAGCGCATGGCCGAAGACCTTTCCGAATATTTCACCGAGGTCGGGGTGCGCTGCCGCTACTTGCATTCGGAAGTGGAGACGCTCGAGCGCGTGCGCATCCTGCGCGACCTGCGCCGCGGCGAGTTTGACGTGCTAATCGGCATCAACCTGCTCCGGGAGGGCCTCGATTTGCCGGAGGTCTCGCTGGTGGCCATTCTCGACGCCGACAAAGAAGGCTACTTGCGCAGCGCCACCGCGCTGATCCAGACCATTGGCCGCTGCGCGCGGCACGTCTCGGGCAAGGCTATCCTCTACGCCGACGTGATGACGCAGTCGATGCGCACGGCAATCGACGAGACCAACCGCCGCCGCGCGAAGCAGATGGCTTACAACACCGAGCACCACATCACGCCGCAATCCATCGTCAAGGCGGTGGATATGCGCCTCGCGGCGATCGTCGAGGCCGATTACGTGACCGTGCCGGCCGGAGACCTCGCGTTTGAGGAAATCGCCACCCAGGAGCAATTGGAGCAGGCCATCGCCCAACTCGAAGCACAGATGCGCGAGGCAGCGAAAAAGTTTGAGTTCGAGCGCGCCGCGCAGGTTCGCGACCGCGTCCGCGCGCTGAAACAGCGCGACTTGGGCGCACTATTTGCCCCCCTAACCGCTGGGGTCGCCAGTACGACCCCGGAAGCAGCCGCCAGCGATCCGCCCACCCAAGCTGCTGTGGAAATAGCTCCCAGGAGTCCCCGCACCCGTGCTTCCCGCAAGAAGAAATAATGCCGAGCTGAAACCGCGCGCCGGCGTTACACCAGACCGCGCTTCAGTTCGTCAAGGGGGTAGAAAGTGTCGCGCCAGTCGACGCCGCCGCGCCAGAGAGTTATCGCCGTCGAGCGCAGCATCATGTAGCAGAAAATCAGCGCGCCCAGCGGCTGCGTCAGCGCATAGAGCGGTGAGACCGGAGTGGGCCAGATTAGGTAAGCATGCAGGGCGATGGCGAGCAGGGCGGCGACACCTGCCAGCGCCCGCGCCCAGCCAGAGGCGAAAACTACCCCGAGAAACGGAAGAATGCTGATGAGGAATGCGGCGGTGATGCCGCCCAAAGCCCAGCTCAAGCGGTATCCGCAGCCCGCGAACAGATTCTTGGTCACGCCGCGGATCAGGTTGCGCAAGCCGCTGTGCCAGCGCACCTGCACCAGCGGCCCACTGAATGCCACGCCGGAGCGAAAGCCGCCGAGCTTGACCAACTTGCCCAGCTTCATGTCTTCCACAACTTCCCATCGCCAGGCGCCGGTGCGTGCCGATGGCCTCGTAGGTAGAGCGGCGAAGGAGCTGGAAAGCGCCCACGCCAACGTAGGAACGCGATTTTGGATTGGGGGCCTGCCAGGGTTCCGCGCCGAAAACAAAGCCTAGGCCGAAGTAATTCACGGCCACTTTTTCCCAGAAGCCCTCTAGATCCAGTTCGACCACGAGGGAGAGATGGTCCCAGCCCCTGGCTTGCGTGAGGGCCACAGCGCGGCGAAGCAAGTCGGGAGCGAAGCGCACATCGGCGTCCGTAAAGACCAGCCAATCCCCGCGCGCGTGCCCGTAGGCCTGCCAGAGCGCGTGCGGCTTGCCCAGCCAGCCGGGTGGGAGTTCGCTGAGGTGAACTACTTTCAGATGATGGTTTGCGCGGGCGAACTCTTCGAGGATTTTCGGCGTGGCATCTCGGGAGCGGTCATTGGCGGCAACAACTTCATAGTCCGGATAGTCCTGCGCGAGCAAGGTGGCGAGGGCCTGGGGGAGCTTTTCGGCTTCGTCGCGGGCCGCAAAAAGCACCGCGATGCTGGGACAGCTCGGCTCAAGAGCGGGGGTGACATCGGTGAGCCGAGGGAGCCGGCTGATCCCGGGAACGACGCGGAGGGCCTGCACAACCCAGAAGAGTCCGATGATCCCGAACAGTGCTGCCCAAAATAAGTGCAATGCCGATTTTTCCTGAAACACAAAACAGTAAACACGCTATGCTAGCACACGAGATGCCGGTGACGCTTGCCATCGTCGGCGCGGGCCGCGTGGGACGGGTGCTTGGAAACCGGCTGCACCAACTCGGCTGGCGTATCGGTGCGGTGGTGACGCAGGCAAGAGCAACCGCGCGCGCGGCGGTGCGGGCCATCGGCGCCGGCCGACCTCATGCCGGCCTGACGCGGCAGGTTCTGGGCGCGGACGTGGTCTTAATCGCCACGCCGGATGGTGCGATCCGGCGCGTGGCGGCGAGACTGGCGCGCATGGGCGGGGAAGAGTGGCGCGGCAAAGTAGTGCTGCACGCCAGCGGTGCGCTCGATCGCGCGGCCCTTGCGCCGCTCGAGCGGTGTGGCGCAGCCACCGGGTCGCTGCACCCCTTGCAAACCTTCAGCCCGCGAGCGGCGCCGCAGCTCGAGGGGAGGATCTTCGCCATCGAAGGCACGGCCACGGCGCTGGGCATGGCCCGGCGCATGGCGCGGGAGCTGGGAGGAGTGACAGTGCGGCTGGATGCGCGAAGCAAGCCGGCATATCATGCCGCCGGGGCCATGGCGGCGGGGCACGTGTTGGGCATCATGGAGGCGGCGACGCGCATCTTGATGGCGGTAGGTTTCTCACGGCGGCAGGCGGTGCGCGCCTTGCTGCCACTTGTGCGCCAAACGCTCGAGAATTTCGAGCGGCTGGGGCCGGGATCGTCCTGGACCGGACCGGTTTCGCGGGGGGACTATGCTACCGTGGCGAAGCACGTCGCGGCGCTGCAGAGTTTTCCGCGGGAATACGGCGAGGCATACGCCGCGCTGTCGCGCCTGAGCGCCGCGGTGCTGGCGCGCAATTCTCGCGGGGCGCTCCGGAGGCTGGCGAAAGTTCTGGAAGCCGGCGCATAATGGCTCGGGGCTTTGTTTGCCGAAGGGGTGTTTAGCCTGAGGCTGCGTTTGTTTCCCCGTGCGACACAGATCATGCCATCCATGAGATGGCGCTGGCTTCTTGACCTAGTATGATCTTATAAGTTTGCCATAAAGTAGACGCAGGAATGAACGGGCTTCTCGGAGAAAAACTCATTGGCCAGATTACAGATTCCCATTGAGACCACGACGCTGGGAAACGGCCTGCGAGTGGTGGTTGCGCCGGACGCTGCGGCGCCGGTGGTGACCGTGGGCGTGTATTACAACATCGGCTTTCGCCTGGAGCCGCGCGGGCGCAGCGGGTTCGCGCACCTGTTCGAGCACATGATGTTCCAGGGTTCGGCGAACGCCGGAAAGATGATGCACATCAAGTTGATCAACTCCTCGGGCGGTGTGCTGAACGGTTCTACCCACTATGATGTGACCAACTACTTCGAGGCCGTGCCCTCGAACGCGCTCGAGCGCGTGTTGTGGCTCGAGGCTGACCGCATGCGCGCCCTCAAGGTGGATGAGGAAAATCTCCGCAACCAGCGCGACGTCGTCAAAGAGGAAGTTCGCGTCAACGTGCTAAACCAACCTTACGGCGGCTTTCCATGGCTCGACCTGCCGCCCGTGGCCTACCGCAACTGGCACAACGCGCACAATTTTTACGGCGACTTTGCGGACCTCGATGCCGCCACGCTCGACGACGTGCAGGCCTTCTTCAAGACCTACTATGCGCCGTCTAACGCCGTGCTCCTGATCCTCGGAGACGTCCAGCCCGAGGAAGGCTTTGCGCTGGCGGAGCGGTATTTCCAGGACATCCCCTCTGGCCCGCCGCCGAAGCCTGCCGACGTCAGCGAGCCACCGCAAACCGAGGAGCACCGCGGCGTGGTGGAAGAGAAATTCGGCACGCTGCCGGCCCTTGCCGTCGGCTACCACGCGCCGCAGCGCCGCACTCCTGACTGGCACGCCGCGGCGATGCTCGACCAGGCGCTGCACGGCGGCCGCGCCGGACGCGTGTACCGCCGGCTGGTCCTGGAGAAGCAGGTGGCGGTGGATACTTCGGGCGGCATCCACTATCCGATGGGCGACATCTTCGACTACAACGGCCCAACGCAAATGGTCACGCGCATCCTGCACAAGCCGGAGTTCAGCGCCGACCAGACCCTCGCCGTATTCGACGAGGCGGTTGGCGAGTTGCAGCAGCAGGGTATTAGCGTCGAGGAGCTCGAGCAGGTGAAAGTGAAGTTTAGGTCGGACTACTACTCGCAATTGGAGGGCGGCCGGGGAGGGTACATGCCGCGTTACGGCCTGATGCATTGTCTCGCTTGCTTCGCGCTATTCGACCGCGACCCGCAATTAGTGAACACGATCCTGGAAGGCTTCCTGGAGGTTACGCCGGCCCAGGTGCAGGCGGCCGCGCAGAAATACTTGGTGCCGCGTAACCGCGCAATTGTGATTCGCCGGCCCGTCGCGAAAGGGGCGGCGCGATGAGCTCCGTCCTCACGTCGGACCTGCGCGCTCACGTTCCCGCACTGGGGCCGGAACGGCCGGTGGTCTGGCCGCGACGCACCCGGCGCACCCTGGTCAACGGGCTTCAAGTGGTCCTGGTCGAATCGCACACCATTCCCAAGCTCACTGCGGAGCTTTATTTTCGCAGTGGCAATGCCGTCACAGCGCGGCAAGCGCCGGGCCTGGCGGAAATGACCGCGGCGGTCGTGCGGACGGGAACCGTTTCGCGTTCGAGCCGGCAAATCGAAGAAGACCTCCGGCGAATGGGGGCCGATCTGGGCACCAGCGCGGGAGCGGACACCAGCGCAATCTCATTTTCCGGACTAGCCGAGTTCTCTAAGGGCTTGCTCGAGTTGGTGGTTGAGTTGGCCCGGAACGCGTCTTTCCCGCCGGACGAGTTCGAGCGGGAACGCCGGCAGCGGGTCGAAGAGCTGCGGATCGAGCGCACTACGCCCGGCTTCTTGGCGGGCGAGCGGCTGCGCAAGGTGCTGTTTGGCCAGCACCCGTATGCGCTGGTGGCTCCGACCGAAGCACAGGTGGAGAGCTACCGGCGGGAGCAACTGGTCGAGTTTTACGGGGAACACTACCGGCCGGGCAACGCGCTGCTGGTGGCGGTGGGAGATTTCACCGCCGAGAATATGGTCGAACAGATCGAAAGGGCATTTGGCAACTGGCCCGCCGGGAAGCCTGCCGAGCCGGAGAATCCCCCGCTACCGGAGACCCGCGGCCGCCACGTGTACCTGGTTCATTTGGCGGACACGGTGCAAACACAGATTCTGGTGGGCAACCGCGCCATCACGCGACGCCACCCGGACTGGTTGCGGCT
>QHYU01000009.1 GCA_003224235.1 Acidobacteriota bacterium | reverse complement strand
CACCAGCAGCCGGTGGCCCGCTTGCTCGATCAGTTGGTGGAACCACAAGGCATACCCCGAGGACTCGATGCCGACCACTGCGGGAGCGGTGAACTGCGCGTAGAACGCGCGCACGTCGTCGCGGCGGTGGTCGAGCGTGTGTTGGTGGATCTCTCCGTCGGCTGTATTCATCCAGCAGACGGTCTGGGTGCGGACATGCAAGTCAACTCCGATGTACACTGCCATTCACGCCTCCTGTTCCAGCCGAAGCCGAACGGTTCAGGGCGAGAGTACCAACTCTCGCCCAGGAGGCGCGTGTCTCATGACATCACTTATGATTCACAGCCCGCCCAGCCGCCCGCGCCGGGCGATTGAATTTAACCGTTGAGTCGGCTGCGGCCGAGACTCTGTTAGACCTTGGGGCGACTGACGCGAAGGTAGTGTGACAAAAAACTCGCATTTTGTTCGGGTCCTTTTCCTCTTCTGCGCGGTCTGCGCGGCGGTTCTGTTTATCCCGACGGGAGTCGGAGCACCTGCCCCCAAGACTAAGCTGCTTTCCGCCCACGACCCCCAGGTCCAAGAGCTGCTATCGAAGATGACCCTGGACGAGAAGGTCGGTCAAATGACGCAGGCGGATCAGGACTTTCTCAAGGACATCGGCGATATCCGCAAGTATTACCTCGGGTCGCTCTTGAACGGGGGCGACTCGGACCCAAAGGCTGGGAACAGTCTCGCGGCCTGGACCGATATGTATGACCGTTATCAATCAGAGGCACTGCAGACGCGACTTCGCATTCCGCTCCTTTATGGCGTTGACGCGGTGCACGGTCACAACAACGTTCTGGGCGCTGTCGTTTTTCCGCACAACATCGGCTTGGGCTGCGCACACAACCCGCAGCTCGTCGAGAAGGCAGCCCGCATCACCGCCGAGGAGGTCCGAGCGACCGGAATCAACTGGGCCTTCGCCCCCTGCGTGACGGTTCCTCAGGATATCCGTTGGGGCAGAACCTATGAGGGTTACGGGGAAACACCTGAGATGCCGAGCCTTCTTGGAGAGGCAGCTGTCCGGGGATTCCAGGGTCAGGATCTCAGCGATCCACTCTCTATTTCGGCCTGTGCCAAACACTTCGTCGGCGACGGGGGCACTACTTGGGGAACCGGATTAAAGAAGATGCTCGATCGCGGTGATACTCGCGTGGATGAGACCGCGCTGCGGAGAGTTCACATGCAGGGGCATATCTCCGCCATTCGCGCCGGCGTGGCTTCAATCATGCCCTCCTACAGCAGTTGGAACGGCGCTAAATGCTCGGGGAGTAAGAGGTTGATGGTCGAGATCCTGAAACAGGAACTGGGTTTTGAGGGCTTTCTGATCTCGGATTACAACGCTCTGGACGAGCTGCCGGGAGACTACAAGAGCCAGGTGGAACAGTCTATCAACGCCGGGATGGACATGGTCATGGTGCCGCAGCGTTATCGGGAGTTCTTCGAAACCCTGAAGGGGCTCGTCAAAGACGGTAAAGTCCCGATGTCACGGATCGATGATGCAGTTACGCGCATTCTGAGAGTTAAGTCCGCCATGGGTCTGCTCGACAAGAACCGATCCCAGCTTGCCGACCGGAAGCTGTGGAAGAGTTTCGGCTCTTCTGAGCACCGGCAGGTGGCCCGCGAGTTGGTCCGCCAGTCGATTGTGCTCCTCAAGAACGATCACCATACCTTGCCGCTCTCGAAGCAGGTGGCTCGTATTCACGTCGGCGGCAAGAGTGCGGACGACCTTGGAAACCAGTGCGGCGGATGGACGATCACGTGGCAGGGAGAGAGCGGCAACGTTACTCCGGGCGGGACCACGATTCTCGCGGCAATCCGCAATGCCGTCTCCAAGAATACCGAGGTTACGTTTTCCAAGGACGGAACCGGAGCCGAAGGAGCATCGCTCGGCATTGCTGTCATCGGCGAGACACCGTATGCCGAGATGTCGGGAGACCGCGCAGACCTGAGGCTTGCGGCGGAGGATGTTCGGGCCGTCGACAACATGAAACGGGCGGGCATCCCCGTGGTCGTCATTCTGCTCTCGGGCCGACCGATGATTATCGAGGATGTGCTGGGTAAGACGGATGCATTTCTCGCCGCGTGGCTGCCCGGAACGGAAGGCCAGGGTGTTGCCGACGTGCTCTTTGGGGACTACAAGCCAACGGGAAAACTTTCCTTCTCCTGGCCGCGTTCCATGTCGCAGGTCCCGATCCATGTCGGAGTCCCCAACTATGACCCGCTCTTCCCCTACGGCTTTGGTCTAACCTATTAGCCCGGAGACCGTAGTCCGAATGCCGCAGCATGCCGGTGTCGCAAATTTGGGAACCCTTCGATCTTAATGTATGATTTCTTGTCGTGGACATTCGCCTGAATGAAGTTGAAACTAGAGTGCTGGGCTCGCTGGTAGAAAAGGAGATCACCACCCCGGATTACTATCCGCTTTCGTTGAACGCGCTCATCAATGCGTGTAACCAGAAATCGAATCGCGATCCGTTGATGAATCTGGACGAAGACGCTGTAAGGGAGGCGTTGCACGGTCTGAATGAAAAAGGCCTGGCAGGAACCACCAGCAGCGCGGACAGCCGCGTTACCAAGTACGAGCACCGGCTCCCGGAAGCCTTCAACTTCAACCGCCGCGAGACCGCTATCCTGTGCGTGTTGTTATTGCGAGGCCCCCAGACGCCCGGCGAGCTGCGTGGCCGCTCGGAGCGCATGCATCGGTTTGACGACCTGAGCGAGGTGCAATCCACTTTGCAGCGCTTGATGAAGCGCGAGCCGCCACTGGTCAAAATGCTCCCCAGGCAGCCTGGCACCAAGGAGGCGCGCTACGCGCACTTGCTATCCGGTGATGTGGAGACGTGGGAGCCTGAGCCAGCAGGGGAAGCGGCTGCCAGCAGCTCAGTCGACGCCGAGCGGATTGCGCGCCTCGAGGATGAAGTCGCGGGCCTTCAGAAGGAGGTTGCCGACTTGAAACAGCAGTTCTTGGATTTCCGAAAGCAGTTTGAGTAGAAATTGACTGCGCACGAACGCCCCGCTCTAGCCCGGCCCTTCCCCACGTTGGCCTCGCACCTCTCCCCGGGTGGACTTGCAGCGCAGTCAGGTAGGGCAATAGCGAAACGCGCTCCCGCACCCGGAAAGCCTGCTCCCGCGTCTCCAAAAGCAGTGTGTTGCGAGGAGTCGAGTGGTTATTCGGACCGGCGGACGGCGCGGAGGTCAATGCCCAGTTGCTGGCACTTCTTGTACAGGTGGCTGCGCTCCAGGCCTAGTGCCCGAGCGACATTAGTCATGTGGTGGTTGTGGCGTTTGAGCTCGGCGAGCAGCACTTCGCGCTCGAAAGCGTTGACGCGCTCGGCCAGCGTGCCGTTGCGCATGGCGCTGCTGCTGTCCTGAGCATGGGCAAGCGGGGCTGAGCCTGCGGCGCTCCCCAGCGGCAGAGCCTGGCGCACAGCCGCGGAGTCCACCTGCTCACCGGCGGAGAGCAACAGCAGCCGCTCGACCACGTTGCGAAGTTCCCGCACGTTTCCCGGCCAAGCATAGCGCTTCAACTCTTCGATGGCCTCGGCAGCAAAGGCTTTCTCTTTCCAGCCGTTCTGGACGGCTACCTGGCGACCGAAATTCTCCACCAGCGCAGGAATGTCCTCGACCCGCTCGCGCAACGGCGGCAGCAGCAGCGGGAAGACGTAGATGCGGTGGTAGAGGTCTTGGCGAAAGGTGTTCTGGCGGACCAACTCGTCGAGGTTGCGGTGCGTGGCCACGATCACGCGGACATCCACAGCGACGGGCCGGTCGCCCCCCACCCGCTCGATTTCACCCTCTTCGAGGACGCGCAGGAGCTTGGCTTGCATCCCCAGCGGCATGTCGCCGATCTCATCAAGGAACAGAGTCCCGCGATGGGCCTGTTCGAATTTGCCGATGTGCCGCCCGGCCGCGCCGGTGAAGGCTCCCTTTTCGTGCCCAAACAACTCAGATTCGATCAACTCGGCAGGCACGGCGGCGCAGTTGAGCGTGACAAACGGCCCGCCCCGGCGCGGGCTCCTGTTGTGGATGGTACGGGCGACGAGTTCCTTGCCCGTGCCGGTCTCGCCCAGAATGCATACGCGGGTTTCGCTCGCCGCCACCCGCTCGACCTTCGCCATAAGCCGCTCCATCACCGGGCTCACCCAGACCATTTCGTGCTTGCCCAGCCGCTGGCGCAATTCCCGGTTTTCTTCTTCCAGACGCGTCAGGCGCAGGGCGTTCTCCACAGTGACAAGCAGCTTTTCGGTCGAGAGCGGCTTCTCGAGAAAATCGACGGCCCCAAGCCGCGTTGCGCGTACGGCCATCTCCACGGTGGCCTGTCCGGAGATCATCACCACCGGGGCTGTCACCCCCGCCATTTTGAGATCTTCGAGCAGCGCGAGGCCGTCCTTGCCGGGCATGACCACGTCGGAAAGGATGACGTCGAAGCGCTGCGATTTGACCAGCTCGAGCGCGCGGATGGCGCTGTCGCAAACTGTGGCTTCATGGCCGGCCAGGCGAAACGCGCGAGCCAGCGACGCCAGGGTGTTGGCATCGTCGTCGATCACCAGTAGGTTGGCTTTGTGACCCACCGCAGCGCTCGCTCCCCGCCCCTAGCGGACCTTATTCTTCAAGGGGGTTATGCCGAGCGTTCCCCCGAACTTCTCCCGGGGCGCCTCGGTAGTGGCTTTGACGGGGCGCCCACCGTCGCGAGACGGCGCGCGAAGCGGAAAGTCGAGGCGAAACGTTGTGCCAACGCCGGGTTTGCTCTCCACCGCGATCTTGGCCCCGTGGTCGCTCACCACGGACTGCACAATCGCCAGCCCGAGACCGGTGCCGTGCTGCTTCGTAGTGTAGTAGGGCGTAAACAGGCGTTCGCATTCCTCCGGCGTCAGCCCAAAGCCGGTGTCGGTGACTTCCAGCCGCACCGCGCCATCACAGGGCTGGGTGCGGATGGTGAGGGTTCCGCCTCCGGGCATGGCATCCATGGCATTGAGCACCAGATTCTGCAGCGCGCGGTGCAGCAGATCGGGATCGGCCTGGATGCCAGCGATTCCTTCGTCGAGATGGAACTCCGGCGTGATGGCTAGGCGGCCAACAGCGCTGAACTGCCGCTCAAACAGCTTGACGGCGCTGCGGACGGCCTCGTTGAGGTTCACGAGCTGGAAGTGCGGCGCGGGCATCTTGGCAAAATCGCTGAAGCGGCCGACGATGGCGTTCAGGTTGGCGAGTTCGGCGCGAAGCGTGGCAGTGGACTCGAAGAAAATCTCGTCAAACTGCTCGGGGGTCTGCTCGCGGGCGCGCTGCAGATTTTCCACGGTAAGCTGCAGCGGAAAAAGCGGGTTCTTCAACTCGTGAGCCAGGCGCCGCGCCAGTTCGCGCCAGGCAGCGACGCGCTCGGCTTGTAAGAGCTGCTCGCGCTGCAGAGCGAGCTGCCGGGTCATGTCGTTGAAGGCGCCGGCAAGCTGGCCGATTTCGTCGTGGGAGTGAACCTTCACATGCGCCGCCCAGTTGCCGCCGGCGACCTCGCGAGCGCTGGCGGCGAGCCGTTCAACCGGGCGAGTAACACGCGCGGCAACCCACCAGCTCAGAAACACGCCAAACAGGATGCCCGCTCCGCCGGCCATCAGAGCAAGCGCGCGGATGAATTGGGTGAGCGCCAACTTGTCGCGTTGCGAGCTGCCCACCAGCAACACGCCCAGCACCTCGCCCTGCCGCCCGGTGAGCGGGATGCCATAAAAAATTTCGGCGTCGGCGGGGTCATCCGGTGGCTCCAAAGTCTGCTCGAGTGTCCGCGCCTGCTCCTGCACCCGCTCGATGAGCGGAGCGAACCGCTCGGCCTGGCTCACGGCGCCGGAGGCGTCCGTCAGCCCCGAGGCCACAAAGGTGGGTTCGAGATTGCGATACAGCAGAGCGCGCATGCCGGCCGGGAGCACCAGCGAAGCCAGAAACTCTTTGTCCAGGCGCTGGCCACCGATAAGGTAGAGTTGCTTATCGCCTACCCGCACCGTGCGCACGGCCGTCAGCGCCAGGGCTACGCCATCAGGCAGTTCTTCGCGCCGCAGAAAAGCGCCGTGCGATGCCCAATCTTTGGTTTCCGTGACCCAGCCGTTCTTATAACCGAAGCGCGCCGGCCACTGCGCCGAGGAGATCAGCACGCCGTCGTTGTTGTCGATTTCGACGAAATCGAGCTGGTGCGCCTTAGACAAGCCGAGCGCGTCGTGCAGGTAGAGCGAGGCATCGGCTTGCGGGCGGCTGAGTTCAATGGCCATGCGAATAGTGGCTTCGGTATCGGCGATGCCCTCCACGCGGCGCACCACCTCTTCGCCGCGCCGCGCGAACTCGCGGCGAAATTGCGCCACCAGTGCTTCGGTGTGCTGGCGGTCCAGCCGCTCGAACTCGCGCCGCGTATAGGTCGAGACTCCCCAAGCCACCAAAGTGACTGCGGCTACCACGGTGAGTGCAAAGACGAGCGCCAATTTCGCGCGAAAGCTCATGGCCTTTCCCCGCTCGCGGCCGGGGACGAGGTGTCGAGCCAGACGTCCTCTAGCCGCCAAGTGCCCCAGCGCCGCGGCATCCAGTTTTTCACCCGCTCGCTTAAACCATAGCTCTGCGGCAGATGCACCAACGGTAGGACGCGATAAGAATCCACCACGGCGCGTTCGGCGGCGTAGAGCTGCTCGGGGGTTGCCGGAGCGTCCGGCCGCAGCGAGCGTGTTTCGCCCAGGGCAGCAAGCAGCGATTCGAGCGCCGTGGGCGCGCTCGTGGAAACGAGGCGCAGGCGCACCAACCGTGCATCATAGCCCGATGCGGAGGCCGGGCCCGGAGGCGCAACCTGCGCCGCAATGCCCGCTTCGCGCGCGTTCACCGCGATGCGCTCCGCCACGGACCGCGCCAGGGAGTCGGTGAAATCATAGGCCACTTTTATAGGTCCTCGCGACGCCCGCTGAGTCGCGGATACTTCGCTCCGCAACTGCTTCGCACGCTCCAAATCTACCGGCGTGGAAAACAGGAAAGCATACCCGGAAAGCCACTGCGGCAAAAGGCCTCCAGCCACCTCGCCCTGCCTTTGCAGCAGGACGCTCCAAATCGCGGCGCGGTCTATCGAAAATGCCATGGCTTGCCGCAGGCGCGCTTCCTGCACTGCGGGGCGATCGCGGAGGAACACCAGAGCGAGCAATTCCACTGGCAGCGAAGACCACGTTTTTCCGCCGCTCTGCGAGGCGCGGCGCACCTGATCGGGGGCAAGTTCGACGATGTCAGCTTTACCCAATTC
>QHYU01000165.1 GCA_003224235.1 Acidobacteriota bacterium | reverse complement strand
CAAAAAAAGCGCCAGGTATGCTCGCACCTCCCCCAGACTGATCGGATTCCGAAATCGCTGGACTGGGCAAGTGGCGATTGTCGCTAGCCGCGTAGCGTGGTAACCTTTTTCCACACTGCTGGAGTGGCGGAACTGGCAGACGCGCGAGACTCAAAATCTCGTGTCCCAAAAGGACGTGGGGGTTCAAGTCCCTCCTCCAGCACCAACCAACTCTCTCCTTTTCCCTCTTCAGACCCGTCGCGAGGACCTCACAAATTGGGTCGAACTATTCCGGCAATTCGTGTCCAGAAATCCAAAAGTGAACCTGGAGAATCTGCTTCGTTGGCTGGACGACGGAGGGCGAGGCCCCGCTCACAGGTTGCGCAGAAAACGGCTGCGAAAACTGTGCGACGCCAATCTTGACGAATAGGCGCGCTCCAGAGTTCATGCCGGCGTTCCCTCCCGGTTCAGTTTCAGGGTGTGACGGCCCGGATGTTGCAGCCAGCTCTGCGAATCAGTTCTGTCTATTCTTTCTGCTCTCGGCTGCACGCTTGGCGACCTCCTCCCTGTGGATCGCGATTCCCATCTTCCACACACCAACGATATCTCGCGTAGCGCGAATATCCTTCGAGGGGTCGCCTTTCACTAATAATAGGTCCGCGCGCCGTCCAGTCTCTATCCGTCCGCGGTCAACTAACCCGAATTCCCGAGCCGGACTGGACGTCGCCGCACGTAGAGCTTCTTCGTTCGAAAGGCCGCACTCGGTCAACAGCAACAGTTCTTGGTGAAGACTGACTCCATAGCTCGTATCGGGATTCGGCGAATCGGTGCCGGCTAGAATGGTAATGCCCGCATTATGGAGCGCCCTCACCGCCGCCTGGGCGTTTTCGTAGTGATGTTTTTTTGTGAGGCTCTCCGGAAGTTTGGTCGTCAAGATTTGAAACGCCCACCCTAAAATATAGGGCTCGAAGCGCGGATCAGTCGCCAGAACAGACCCGGTCGGTTTTCCACCGACTGCTTGAATAATCGAGAGTGTTGGCGTGAACACGGCATGCGAGACTACGGCAGTATCCAGAAACTCGCGAGAGATGGGCGTGTCGTCGAAGATATGCTCAATGCCATCCACGCCTGCCCGCATTTCCTCCAGCCCTTCGGATTGCGTGCCCTCGTGAGCCACCACCAACTTGTTCCGCTTGTGGACCGCCAACACCAAGGCATGGAGCTGCTCCGCCGAGAGAGTCGGCAAAAAGTGGTCATAGATGATCTTCAAATAATCCGAGCCTTCCGCAAAGCGGGCATCCACAAACGCTTGCACGTTATCACCTGCACCCAGTGTCGGGAACTCTGGCCCGGCCATCTGCGTGGGATGGCCACGCGGAACTGTTGCTCCGGTGCCTGCGGTCCGAAAATCCGCCGCGTTCGGATGCTCGCCCCGTTCTATCTCTTTCTTCAGCGGTATAAGGGTAGTTGGATCACCCCACATGTCTAGCACCGTCGTCACGCCGAGAGCAGCAGCTTGCTCCAGGGACTCTTCACGTCCAATATGCACGTGGGCATCGATCAGTCCGGGTAGCAGCGTCCTGCCCGCACCGTCGATCACGACTGCGGAGTCGGGCGGTCTTACTCCAGCGGCGGTGACGCTCCGAATCATCCCGTCTTCGACCGTGACCGTCCGCCCTCGCAAAATGTGATAGCCATCGAAGACGTCCACGTTGTTAAACACAAGGGGTTTGGACTGCGCCCTCACAGAAAGCGCACTGAAAAGCATTGAAATTACGAGTCGCAACCCCAGTTTCATTCCGCATATGTTAGCTGAAAGCCCGATGGGAAGCGAAAATTGCAGCACCGAAATTGCGCCGCCTACAGAAAACTGGAACCGAGACACCGAGCCATACAAAAAGCCACAGGCCCCAGGCGTTTTCATGCCTGCCTTAACAGGCAAGTGGTTTGCAATTGATAGGTTACAGTCGGCGGATTGGGGTTGCGGAGTGGTCAGCAAATTGCCGTTGAACATTGGGCTGTGGTGGGGCGTTGGTGCGCAAGCAATCTGAATTTTGCCATCCCATTGGGGCCCGCAGAGCGTTCGCCGGCGGGTACGGGGACACGCGCGGGAGAAAAGCCAAGCTTCCGCGCAAACCCTGACCAGAGCTGCAAAGCGAATTGCCGCCGCTGCCATGTGGAGCCGGGCAATTCCCCCGCGCGAGAGCTGGCCACCGTCATGCGGCACATGCGCGCGCGTGCGAATTTGACCGAGTTAGAGACCAAAACCGTTCTATATTATCTCCGGTAACAGAGGTGGACCGCGGAGAGGAAATCGCAGGTGCGATATGGAGCAAGCATATCGAACGGTGTTCCTGATTGCTCTTCTGCTGGGGATCCTGCTACTTATCCAGTTAGACCGGGTGACAGCCGATGGCCGGCTGATCGAGATCATCGCTGACAGCGATAATCAGTTCAAGGTGCCCGGTCAGAAGAAAGCCGTCATCACGCTGAAGGCCGGCGAGCCGGTCCTGCTGCGAATCACAGCGCGTAGAGGGGGAGAGTGGAGAAAAGATGGGACGGTGCACAGCTTCACCATCATTGGTCTAGAAGACGAAGGCTGGGACTTGCTTCTGAAGGAAGGGACACAGGAGTTTTCGCTCAAGGCCCCGAGCGAGCCGGGAGAGTACAAGGCACAGTGCACCGTCAAGTGCGGGATCGGGCATAACGAGATGCGAATGAAGGTGATCGTTACGCCGTAGCAGGATATCCGTTGCAAAGTTCCCGTTGTGTTCCGCGCATTCCGGCGAGGCATCCGTCTCATCCCCATCGTCCCGAGGCTCAGGCTGGGAACCTGCGACAGGCGGAAGGGATTGGCTGCGGGCTGGCGCGCCCGAGTTTGTTGCACTCCGGGAGGAGAGTTAATGAAGGTTCTTCTGGGCGTGCTCGGCCTGTTCGGCATCCTAGTGTTGAGCTCTTGCAAGGTTAGCGGCCCCGGCAAATGGGAAACTCTGGCTGCGAAGAAAGCGAAGAAGGTCACCATCGGCGGCAAGGATTGGAAGAATCCCGTGCCCGACACCCCGGAGGCAGTGAAGATCGGTGAGCGGCACTTCCAGCGCCACTGCCAAGTCTGTCACGGACTGGATGGCCACAATACCGGTGTTCCTTTCGCCGATCGAATGTCTCCCCCGGTGGCGGACTTGGGTGGACAGGATATTCAAGCCTACACCGATGGGCAACTGAAGTGGATCATTGAAAATGGTATCCGCTTCACTGGCATGCCTGGATGGGATGGTGTCCTCAAAGACGATGAGATGTGGTACATGGTTAGGTTTATGCGCCACCTGCCCACAAAGGGGAGCCTTGGCCCGCCCGCTGTCTTCCTAGACGACAACGAGCACAAAGAGATGGAAAAGGCGCTGAAAATCCCCGCGAAGTAACCCGCAAAGCGCCGTGGTTGAGGCAGGCCCGACGCTTAGTCGTGGTCCCAACTCCCGTCCCACCAGGCATGATAGAGGTTTTCGTCTAGCGCTCGGGCGAACACGTCCACGCGGTTTGCTCCCCAGGTACATGCGGTTACTGCCCCAGTGAATGGAATACATCTCGGTTCCGGGTCACGAGCTGTGGGCATCCCCAAGCATTCGAACGGGCCCCACACACGGCCGTCCCACCGCTTGTGGAGCAGATCACCATCTGGGCCCCTGGCGAAGACATCCATCCGTCCTGGGCCCCAGCTGCACGCAGCAGGGGGGCCTGCCAGCGGGACGGCGACTGTGACGGCGGGATAGATTTCGTCTAGCACTTGAGGCCACCCCAGGGAGGCAAACTCACTCCAGTGCTTCCCGTCCCACCACTTCAGCTGGAGGTCGCCTAGGGGACCACGGATGAAGACCCCTATCCGGTCAATCCCGCAACTACAGGCCGCGAGGGGTCCGGATAGCGGGAGAGGCTGTTGTGTCTCGGCAATCCGCACGGTGGGGGCTCCCAGGGATTCAAATGGGCTCCAATCTCCGCCATTGGACCAAGTATGAAGCAGCTCGCCGCTATGGCCGGCGACGAAGACGTCGATCCGCCCTGGTCTCCCGCTGCACGCCGCAGGCGGGCCAGCAAGACCAAGGGGAATGGCGATGCTGCCCCTCATCATGGCTGGCGCGCCAAGGCATTCGAACGCGCCCCACTGGCCTCCAGTCCTGGCCATGTGCAGCTGCACGCGGAAAACAGCCAGCCCGCTGGCACTGATCCCAGCGATGCCTCACGATGAGCGATGGGAATCCCCAGGGAGCGGAACTCGCTCCACTCTGTACCCTCCCACTCCTTGAAGAGCAACTCACCCGTGGCCCCGCGTGCGAACAGGGTAATGTGCTCCGGCTTTGGGCAGACCGCCACGGGGCAAAAGAGACCACTGCCGATCGCTGTCCACTGCATCTGACCACCTTGACGACGAATAGATTCAGTAAACTGAGGGGCGGGGAGTAGAGACAAACGAAGCAGCCCTCCTCTTTGTGGGAGGAGGGCTGCCTCAGGTTGATCACATGAGCCAGAGTCATGCTCCCGGCCTGTGCTCTACACTCTCGTCCTGATCCAGCCGTAGCGGGTGTTATCCAACTGCCTACCCATGGCCAGATACTCGGCTCTTATCTTCGAGAGGTTATCACTGGTAAACCCAGGGAACTCCAAGAGCGTCTTCAGCTTATTGGGGATGAGCGATTCGAAGTTGGCGGGCACGGGCTTGTAGATGTCGCTCAGTCGGCTGTGCTCGCGTTCGTGCTCATGCTCGTGTTCATGCTCGTGATCGTCCTCGTCTTCCCCTCTGCCTGTGCGCAACTTGTACAGCCGAGCCGAGTTGAGCCCCAGGATGTTCCGCTTGGCCTCCTTATCTAGCTCTGGATAGTCCCACTGCTCGGAAATCTCATCCGGGATCTGGAAGCGCCAAAAGGCTTCGATCTGCCACTGCGGATTGCCATACCAGAGCGAGTCGGAGCCAAACACCACCCGTTCATCGCCAAGGTATTTCAGGAGCTGGCCGATGATGTGCGCCCACACCGTGGGGAAGGTGATCACCGACGACGCAAAGGTCGTCCCAATCTCGCCGTAAACATTCCGCAACGGCGCCGCGAGCTGGGCGAACTGGGTGGTCCAACTGATATCTGGTACACCCTCTCGCAACACTCCGGATCTGATCTCCTGGAGGGACTGAAGGTCCCAGAAGGAGGGCTGGATACAGGAGTGGTAGATGATGAAGTTGAACTGGGGCCAGTCGGCCGCCGCCTTGGGAATGTCCGTCGGAAACCCTCTCTCGGGAATGAGGGGTGGACCAGGCGCCAGCCCCTTGTGCACACAGATGTTGAAGAACCCGGGGTGTTTCTTCAGCTCCTGCCTATTCCTGGCAATGACCTCATAGGAAGGGTAGGCCACCTTTTCATCGTCGAGCCGCCACTGCCGAAACAAGCTGCTGGGGTCGGTGTCGACCTTGGCCGCAGCAGCGACGTTGTACCCCTTCCACGAGTCGGGATGGAAGGAGTCTATCTGGAACTGCATGAAGTCGAGATTGCCGATTCCGGTGTAGAGTTGGCCGTGTGCCAGCACGCGCGTTGACCCCGAAATCTGGTTAACAAAGTCCCTCACTCCCGCTGTTTGCTCTCCCGTCAGACTCTCATTGGCGAGCGATTCCGCCACATTCCTTGGCGGACGGGGTACTGCCGACCCGGGGTCGCGAATGACGGCAATGTTGGCGTTGCTCAGAATGGCCACCGTAACCTGGCTGTCAAAGAAAAACCCCCGAATGTACTCGACCAATTGGAAGCGGTCTCCTCTATTCGGGATCTGGCCAAGGGCTGGGTTCCATGGGGTCCAAGCCCCGCCGAACTCATCTACACCAGGAACGTTGGGAGGCGCGTTGAACGGGTTGGTCAGGAAGCCTGCATTGAAGGATGCCGCGCCGGGCCCTTGCGCGATGGCTCTCAAGGATCGACCCTGCCTCATTGATGATCTGACCATGTGCGTCTGGTCGTCAAACACAAACAGGTCTTCTGGCGGTGCCTTGGTGGCGGAGGCAGCGGGTTCAAACATCTCGACCGGGTCGACATCGAAAAACTTTCCGTACACCTCGTTCATCGCCACGAAGCACGCCGCCATCCCGCCGGACGTGGTGAGGAATTTCCGCCGGTTTATCCCCAGTTTCTTGGCGGCGGAGTTCGCGAGTTCCTTGATCCTCGCCTCCACCCGCTTCTGCTTCTCCGTTTGGGGAATGGGCATGTACTCGCCGTTGGAGACCATTCGGGTTGGGACGGGCGACCGGAATTCTTCCGTCTCCGCGGGGGCGCACTTAGAGAGTTGTTCATCACTCAACCAGGCATCGTCTTCACGGGATCCTGGCGCGCGGGTTGATGATTCTGGAAGTTGCGATTTCTTATTTGTGAAAACTGCGGGCGCGCCGAAACTCGGCTTCGATTGTTTTCCCATGATCACTCTCCTTTAGGAACAAAAAGGTGGGAATCGTTTCAGCGTACCGCGCTCAAAAACTGCACGGCACGGCGTCAGTGACGGAAGCAGCAGAGACCATGCCCGGGCGAACGATCCGCCGCGAAAAACCTCTGGCACGTTGCCTCCGCGGATAGGTTTAGGTCTGGGGGACGCTACGTCTCGAGTTCAGCACCCCACCACGGGCCGGCTGGTGACCCGCGATAACTCAATAGGGACGCGCAGATTCTCCTCCTAACAAAGTAGCTTGTCCACGGGTCAACAAGAAGATTTCCACAAGATTTGCACAGGGAGCTTTTGCACCTCAGACTTTCAACACCCCCAATTCTAGGTTGGGGCGCGTCCCGTCGCATGGAACTCTTGGGTGGTGGCTCTCCTGTTGATCCGCGGCCTATTCTCGGAGCACCTCAGAGACGCAGGTTTGCCTTGGTGGAACAGTGAGCGCAGCGACCAATTGTGAGGCTTTCCGGGAGCCACTAACATCGGTCTGACGAGGTCGTGAAGCTCGCATGACCCCCAAAGGACGCGGTGCGCTGCTGGTCCGCTTGATCTGCCTGGGCAGTGGCTTGCTCTGGATTGTGCTGGTCGCTACGGACCGTGGCCTCCTGGAGCGCTTTGAACTTGCTGCCCTCGACACTGAGCTTCGCTTGGGGCCGCCCTCCCACGCTTCCCCTGACATCATCATCGTGGCTGTGGATGAAAGAGCCGTGCACCGCTACGGCCCGCTCCGCTGGCCGCCTTCACGGATGGCGGAAATCATCACGGCACTCGATCGCGCCGCTCCGCGCGTGATTGCCTTTGATTTCGCGTTCTCGGCAGAGGGGGAGGCGCACGAGCGCGGAGCCGCAGCCGGACGCCCGGAGCTGCAACCTCTTCGCGAGGCCGCCAAGCGCAGCGGCAAAGTAGTGCTAGGCAACTACTTCGATTTCGATGCCGACCCGGATGGTCCGCCCCTACTGCCCGACTCGGGATTTCGCGAACATCGCGTGCGGCGCCTGCTGTATCTGGGCGGCGCGCGGCCGGCGACCGCAGCGCCGCCGGTGCCTGTGGCCAGCGAAGTGCACACGCTTGCGCCCGGCCTGCCGACTGCCGCGCGCGCCTACGGTCACCTGAATCTGGTGCCCGGCGGCGATGGAATCATCCGCGCGATGCCGCTGGTGGCTCGCTATCAAGACGACTTCTATAGCGGGTTTGCGGTCGAGGTAGCTTGCGTCTACCTCAGCGACGTCGGCAAGGACACGCAAGGAGAGATTCGCCCCGAGGTGCTCATCGGCAGGCGACGCGTTGAAGGCCTGCGCTTGGGGGATCACCGCATCACCACGGACGAGCGCGGGCAGTTGCTGCTCCGATTCGCGGGGGGACGCGGCAGCTACGCCACCTATTCCGTAGCGGATGTGCTCGCCGGCCGAGTCTCGGTCGAGCAGATTCGTGGCCGCATCGTGTTAATTGGTTCGACGGCCGCCGGCGCAGCCGACGTCTGGGCGACACCGTTCGACCCGCTGCTGCCCGGGGTGGAGATTCATGCCAATGCGATCGATAACCTGTTGCGCGGAAATTTTCTAGTTCGCAATTGGTACACGCGCCTGCTGAGCTTTGCGCAACTGGCGCTGCTGGGCATCGCCGGCGCGCTGGTGCTGCCATGGGCGCGTGGCTATGGGCTGCAGCGCGTCGGAGCTCTGGCGTCAGCCTTCCTGCTGCTCTGGCTCGTGGGACACTATTTGCTTTTCACGCGCACGGGCTATGCGCTCTCTGTGGTGTCACCGCTGTTCGCCATGGTCACGCTGCTGGGCGGCACTCTGGTGGTGAGCTACTTCACCGAGGAAAAGAAGCGCCAGCAGCTGGAACGCAGTTTCGAGCATTACTTGGATCGCAGCGTCATCAGCGAGCTACTCGAACGGCCTGAGCTTCTCCGTCTTGGCGGGGAGCGACGCGACTTGACGGTGTTATTCTGCGACATCCGGAATTTCACCACCCTGGCCGAAGGCTTGCCGCCTGAAGCCACCGTGGAAATGCTCAACGAATTCTTCACCACGATGACGGGAGTAGTGTTCTCAAACGGCGGGTTGGTGGACAAGTTCGTTGGCGATCAGATCATGGCTATCTGGGGCGCCCCGCTCGAGCGTCAAGACCATGCCGTGCAGGGTTGTGCCGCCGCCCTGGGGATGATTCGCGCCTTTGACGAGCTGCGGATGCGCTGGGCCCACTTGCCCGTTTGTCCTTGGGACAGCTCGCGGCGACCAAGCGACCCCACCCCGGCGGGGATCCAGTGCGGCGTGGGGATTAACTCCGGGCACAAACTCTACGGCACGCAGATCCTTGTGGGCCCGGACACCTACGCCGCGGCCCGCGAAAAGTTTTGGTTTCGAGCGATCGACCGGGTGCGCGTGCGGGGCCGGACAGGTACCCTCACGGTGTATGAGCTTCTGGCCCGCAGGGAGGAGCTGGGCATCGACGCCGACTGGCTTGCTGCGTTCGCCGAGGGGCTGGAGGCCTACTGGCAAGGCGACTGGGCCACCGCCACCCGGGCATTCGGCGCCGCGGTGGCCCGTAATTCATTGGATGCCTGCGCGAAGTTTTATCTATCGCACGCCGAACAGCTCGCTAAGAATTCTTCTTCCCAGCAAGAATGGGAGAGAGCACTGGGTCCGCGCTAGTTCGAAGTCCGGGCAGCGAAACAGGATCACACCGAGCGGCGCCCAGGACCGGATCGGCCCGGGACGCTTCGCGCACTTAGCAGAGCGCGGCGAAGGCTCAGTTTCACAGACCTCGCGCGGAGGAGATGTAGGGGAAGGGAACTGGTGCGGATGAGGAGGAGCAAAATGAAATTCCTGCTTTGTCTATTGTTGGCCTCCCCGGCGTTTGCCGCGGAAAAGCACGCTACGCAGGCAGACGCCACGCCGCAACCCGCGACACTCCAGGCGCCTGCACAAGCCGGCCCCGCGCAGAAGGACGCGGAGCAGCAGCCAGTGGCGACGGTGACCAAGGTCACCGGAGATGTCTTGGTGCGGCACGCGCAGGCCTGGGGTCGCGTGACCGAGGTGCCGCTCGAACTATTGAACGGCGACGCTGTCTCCACAGACCGGGGCCGCGCCGAAGTCCATTTTTTGCGCGACGACTCAACCCTGGTGCTGGACGTCGGCACCCACTTGACCATTGCCGAAGCCGAGGGGGGAACAGCCGGCAATGCGTTGCGTCGCATCGAGATTTTCCTGGGCGACGTTTGGTTTCAAATGCAGCGCGGGCTCAACCACAAGACTGAATTGGCAACGCCTACCGCGGTGGGCGGATTGCGCGGCACACAAGGGCTGGTGCGCGTGAAGAACGCCGAGCAGAGCGAATTCACCTTGGCCGAAGGAGAACTGGAGATGACGAAGCGCGCCCGGTCTTCCGGCTCGGCAGGCGAGCAGCAGAGCGTCAGGCTCACAGCCGGGCAAACGATGCGCGCGCATCGCGACCAGCCCCTGCAGGCTGGCAAGGCGGCTGCACTTCCCACGCGCCCTGCGCTCAACGTCGCCGCAAACCAGTTGCCTAAACCGCGAAACAATTGGCGCGAGCTTGTCAGTAAGAGCGAGCGCCCACCGGGGATCAAACAGGTGCAGCGGCTTTCGGGCCGCACGCCCCAGTCGGGCGCCAAATTGGAACAGACCGCAAAGGCGTCACGCAGCTCAAAGCGACCGAAGCCCACGAATAATCGAGCGAACACACCACACTAACTAACTACCGGCACGGCTGCTGCCCTCCCGCAGGGCACCCGAAATATTCGGCCCACCCTGCTTTGCCGGGCTATAATGCCGCCGCTGTCGCTGCAAGCTGCTCTCAATGAGGGCAGCGACTCACGCAGCGCCACAGCAAACAAATCTGCTATGGCGGTTTTACCAAACACTCGGAGCCATGATGAAGCTACTGATCATAGTCTTCCAGGCCCTGTTTGTTGCCGTGCCTGCCTGCAGCCAGCAGAGCCCCCAAGATGCCGCTGGAGACAGGGTGGTACAGGGTGGCGCCCAAACACCGGGGAGGCGACTGACGCTTTCGGCGGCACTGGACTTGGCCAGCCGGCAAAATCTGGATCTGTTGGCAGCGCGCCTGCGGCAGTCGGTCACGCAAGCTGGTGTGCAGATCGCACGACAGTTGCCCAACCCCACCGCGGCCTTTTCCATGAGCCGCGATTTGCCGCATCAAAGCTTGGTTTTTGAGCAGCCCTTGGAACTCGGGGGCAAGCGCCAGCGGCGCACGGAGTTTGCCAGGCAGCAAGTCGAGCTGACCGACGTGGAGATCGCAACTGTTTCCCGCCAGGTGCGCCGAAGGGTTCGTGAGGCCTTTTATGCCGCGGCGCTTGCGCGAGGCCTGACCGGCCAACGCGCGCAAGCGCTGGAGTTGGCCCGACGGCTGGGCGACACCGCAAAGTCTCGCTTTGAAGCGGGCGACGTCCCGCAGCTCGAGGTTTTCCAGGCCGAGCTGGAAGTGGCGCGGGCCGAGGCCGACTTCCAGGTCGCCCAGCAGAGGGAGAGAGTTTCCTTCAGCCAACTGAATGTTCTGCTGAACGAACCTGCGGAGACGCGCTGGGAGCTTGCGAGCAGGCTCGAGGACTTGCCGGCGCAGATTTCTTTGACCGAATTAGTCCAGCACGCCGAGCAATCCAACGCCGAGCTGCAACACCTGGTTCAGGAGCAGAAGGTTGAACAGAGCCGTCGGACTTTGCTCCGGGCTGAACGAATCCCCAACCTTAACGTACAATTTGGCAGCGACTTCAACGCGCCGCCTGACTTTCGGGTTGGCCCGCGCGGCCAGCTTTCCATGGCACTGCCGCTGTTCACCCGAAATCAGGGCGAGCTCCAGCAATCGGCGGCGAGTCTGCGCCTGCTCGAGGCCGCGCTCGCAGCTACCCGTCGAGCCGTGGCCGGGCGGGTTGAGGCGGTGTACTTCGAGTGGGCCACCCGGCAGGCGCAGGTCGACCTCTACCGCCGCACGCTGCTCCCGGCGGCGCGCCGGCTGCAGGGTCTAGCCGAGGAGAGTTACCGCGCGGGCAAATCCAGCATCTTAACTGTGCTGGACGCCCAGCGGAATATCCAGCAGGTGGAGCGCGATTACCTGGACAGCTTGACCGCCTTGCAAGTGGCGTTTGCCGGTCTGGAAGAAACGGTGGGAGCATCACTCGACTAAATGCGCGCCAAGAACAACAGAACATGTATGTGGATCCCTGCGGCCCTGGCGTCGCTGGTCTTGAGTTTGACTGCGTGCTCGCGCAAGGCCGCCTCAGAAACCGAAGAACCCGCGGTAGCCGAGGTGACACTCACGCAGATCAAGCGCGCCGAGACGTGCGCGTCAGTTCACTGGTCCCCGGCCGCGTCGCGGAAATGAAGGCGGCAGAGGGCGACCGAGTTCGCGCCGGGCAGTTGGTGGCGCAGATTGACGATCGTCCCATTCGCGACCAGCTTGCGCAGGCGGAGGCGGCGGCAGCGCAGGCGCGGGCAAATCTGGCGAATGCGACGCTAGCCCGCGCTCGCAATGAAAACCTATTTGAGCGCGGGATTGCTGCCCGCAAAGATCTCGAAGACTCCCGCACGCAGGAAAGCGTGGCCACCGCAGCGCTACAACAGGCGGAAGCTGCGCTTTCGCTTGCCCGCCTGCAACTCGCCCGGACCTCCGTTCATTCTCCGCTCACGGGCACGGTGGTTAAGCGCTTTGTGAGCGTAGGCGAGCAGGTGGACGGTACGGCAGCGCAGCCCATCCTCGAGGTCGCCGACCTCACTCAGGTCGAGCTAATCGCGAACGTTCCGGCCGTCTACCTTGGCAAACTGCGCGTGAATCGCACGCTCTCCTTCGGGAGCGAGGCGTTTCCAGGGCAGAGCTTCACCGGACGCGTGGTAGCGATTCCGGCAGCCGTCGATCCCGCCACGAACGTCGGCCTGATTCGCATCCGCATCGCCAACTCCAAGGGCTTGCTGCGCCTGGGAATGTTCCTGAGCGCGCAGGTGCCTATCGAGACTCACGCCGGAGCGCTGGTCGTGCCGCCACAGGCCGTCTATCGCGATGAGGAGGGCCAGCCACACGTCTACCGCGTTGAGGGGGAGAACGCCACAGCGGTTCCGGTGCAGGTGGGCATCGAGTCGCCGGACCGCGTCGAGTTGCTTTCCGGAGTGCAGGTAGGCGAGACCGTGATTCTGAGCGGCGGCTACGGCTTGGGCGAGAAGGCCAAAGTAAAGGTCAAGGGCCAGGCCAAACCATGAATGTGGTGCGCTTTTGCCAGCGCAATCGCTATGCCGTTTACCTGCTGACCGCTTTTCTGGCTGCCGCAGGCCTTTTCTCTGTGTTCGTCTTGCCGAGCAACATCTATCCAGAGTTGAATTTTCCACGCATCCTCATCTTGGCCCACTCAGGAGACCTCGCTCCGGAGGTCATGCTGCTCACGGTGGCGCGGCCCCTGGAAGAATCGGCTAGCACCGTGCTGGGCGTGCGGCGCGTGCGCTCTAAGACCATCCGGGGCGCGGCCGAAATCTCGGTGCTGTTCAGCCCCAACATGGACATGCAATACGCGCTGCAACTGGTGCAGGCACGCATCAGCGAAGCGCGCAGCTCCCTGCCGCCGGATACCGAGGTCGTGGTGGAACGCGTCACGCCAGCTGTTTTTCCCGTACTGAGCCTGATCCTGAATGGCCACGTCCCCAGTCAGGAGTTGCGCGACTATGCCTTCTACATCCTGCGCCCGCTCTTCAGCCGCGTCCCCGGAGTCGGGCGTGTGGAAGTGCAGGCCACCGACACCCGGGAAATCGCTGTCATCGTAGACCCGCAAAAGGCTCTATCTCACCGGCTTTCCTTGGTGGAGGTTGCCGACCGGCTGCGCGCCACCAATCAGGTGACCTCAGTAGGGAGGCTTCAGAAAGACTACTTACAGTACCTGGTGCTAACCACAGGCCAATTCGCGAATCTCGAAGAGATTCGCAACACGGTGGTGGCCGTCGAAGGCCAAGCCCCCGTCCGCTTGCGAGACATTGCTGAGGTGCGCGAGGGCGTCGAAGACCGCCGCACCCTGATCACCGGCAACGGACAGCCTGCGGCGCTGATCAACATTTCGCGGCAGATCGGCGGGAATATTCTGCAGATTGCGGGGGACATCAAGCAGGGTGCTGCTAACCTGGGCACGGCGATCCCGTCTACGCTGCGCCTCTCGGTGGTGTATGACCTGGCCGAATTCGTCCACAGCGCCATCGCGAACGTCCGCGACGCTATTTTGCTGGGTGCTGTGCTTGCGGTGCTGATCCTTTTTGTTTTTCTCCGCGAAGGTCGAACCACGCTGATCGCGGCTACCTCGCTGCCGCTCTCCGTGATCGGAACGTTTTTCTTCGTGAAGCTCTTCGGCGGCACAGTCAACTTGATGTCGCTCGGCGGCCTGGCGATCGCCATCGGCCTGGTCATCGATGACGCCGTCGTGGTCATTGAGAACATCTATCGCCACCTAGGGCTCGGCGAGTCCCCGCCACAGGCCGCTGAGCTCGGTACGCGAGAGTTACTGGGAGCGGTGGTGGGCTCGACGGCCACCACCCTCGTGGTCTTTCTCCCGCTGGGACTCCTGAAGGGAGTGGTCGGTGATTTCTTCTCTGCGCTCTGCCTCACGCTCGGGGTTTCCGTACTCCTTTCGTTGGTGTTTGCCGTCACCTTCATTCCTCTCCTCTCCCAGCGGTTCCTGTCGCCTGGAGCTCACCGGGTCTCTTCCGAGCGGTTCATTGAACCGGTTTATCGGGCGTATGAGAGGGCCGTGCGATGGGCCTTGGGCCACCGGAGAAGAGTGGTTGCTGTGACCGCGGCTTCCGTTCTGCTGGGCGTCTTTCTCTACACGCGGCTGGAAACCGGCTTTCTGCCCGAAATGGATGAGGGCGGTTACGTGCTCGATTACTGGACCCCGCCTGGGACTTCGCTCGCGGAAACTGACCGCATCCTCCGCCAGATTGAGACCCGCATCCAACGCATGCCGGAAACCGGGTCGTTTTCGCGGCGCACCGGCGCCGAACTGGGCCTGTTCGTCACGGAGCAAAACAAAGGAGACTTCCTGGTCAAGATGAAGCCGCGCTCCCAGCGCAAGCGCTCCACGGATGAAGTCATCGCCGATTTGCGCAGCCAGATCCAGCAGAATGTCCCCGGGATTCAAGTCGAGTTCATCAAGATTTTGCAGGATATGATCGGCGACTTGGAAGGCTCGCCCGAACCGGTGGAGATTAAGCTGTTCGGCGACAGCATGCCCGTGCTGGCTCAGGCGGCCGAGGAGATTGGCGCCAAAATCCAGAAGATCCCAGGGATCGTGGACTACAAGGGAATTCTGAAAGGCAATCCCGAAATCATCTTTCACGTTGACCCCGCGCTCGCGGGACGGCTGGGCCTGACCGTGGACCAAGTTTCGCAGCAGGTCAGCGCGGGGCTTCTCGGCTTGACGCAAACTTCCTTTCGCGAGGCCGACCGCACCGTGGGGATCCGCGTGCGCTTTCCCGATGGCTTCCGGATGGACTATGCCAATATCCGGCAGTATCCCATCGTTACGGCCAGCAAACAGATCGTGCCGCTGGGAAGCATCGCCCAAGTGGAAGAAGCGCGGGGCGCAACTCAGCTGAACCGCGAGAACCAGCGACTGATGGTCGCGCTGACGGCTCGTCTGGAGAACCGAGACCTGGGCAGCGCCATCCGGGACGTGCAGCGCGTGATGCACGAAGTCCGGCTACCGCTCGGCTGCACCTACGAGATTGGCGGGCAGTACGAAAGCCAGCAGAGTTCTTTCCGCGACCTGCTCCGAGTGCTCTGCCTCGCGCTGGCCGCGGTCTTCACCGTGCTGGTCATCCAGTTCCGCTCGTTCCGCCCGGCGCTGATCATTCTGTCCGCGGCTCCGCTTTCCCTGGTCGGCGTCTTCGCAATGCTCGAGCTGAGCGCAACTCCCCTGAACGTCTCTTCCTTCATGGGGATCATTTTGATGATGGGTTTGGTGGTGAAGAACGGCATCATCCTTTTTGAAAGCGTTCACCGTCTTTGGGTAGAGGAAAAGCTGTCGTTGGACGAGGCGCTGGTCGCGGCGGGCCGCATCCGCGTGCGCCCCATTCTGATGACCACGCTGGCGACGCTATTCGGGCTGTTGCCGCTAGCCCTGGGATTGGGCGCCGGAGCGGAATTGCAAAAGCCGCTGGCGCTGGCGGTCATCGGCGGGCTGCTGCTTTCCACCTTCATCACGCTCCTGGTGATGCCCGTGCTCTACTCGCTGCTCGAGCGCCGCGCGTAACACCGCCATCCCGCCGGTAGTCTCGGCCCACTTCCGCTGGCTCTACCGTCTCTTATTGCTGCTGCTTCTTCTTCGCTACGAAAGTGCCATTGGGCTGATACAGCGCTGCCTCACTAACCGCACCCGAGGTATCCAGCTTGAACTCCATGCTGAAACCCGCAAGCCCTTTGAGCTCAAACAGGGTGCCGCGCTTCGGCACGAGCTCGTACTCGCGTTGACCGGGTAAAGTCAGAATCAACGTGTTTTCTCCGCGCAGCGAAACGCTCACAATGTTCGGGCCGACTTCATATTGACCGATGAATTTCTGCAGAAACGCCTTATCGGTCATGCCGCGCTCCGCCAGGCGCGTGAAAACAATCTCCTTCACGGCAGGTTCCAGGGGAATGGAGAGGCTGCCGATGTCGCCTTCCGTGTTGGTGAAAAAGCTGACCTTGGTCTTCTCCAGCGCGTCCAGGGGGTTGGCCGGCGTCTCGAAGATGTCGTAGTGAAAATGCTTTAACGGCGAAGACATGCGATTGTAGGTGAGAGTGAGTTCGCCCTTGTCCATGCCGATGCGCACGATGCCGTAGCCGGAGTGCTCGTAATCGGCCACATATTCTTTCAACTCGTGGGAGGGATGCGTGCCCTTCTTCTGCGTCGTAAACCCTTTCTGCTTGGCCTCCGCCTGCGACTGGTCGCTCTTGCGCTGGTCCTCCAGGAAGCGCTGGTTCCACGGCACCTGGTCCAGGCCCAGCAATCGGTCGTAAACGTTGTAGGCCAAGATGCCGGGCAGGCTGTTGCGATCGGATTCCAGATTGGTGAGCACAACCACGCCGACGTTGTCCTGGGGCAGGAAACTCAGCAGCGCTGTGAACCCATCAATGGCTCCGCCGTGTGAGACCATTTTGTGGCCGCGGTAGCTGTTGATCCCCAGCCCCATGCCGTAGCTGGCGTGCCCGATTTCGGGGTAGCGCAGCGAGCTGGGCGAGACCATCTGCGGCGTGGTCATCTGCGTGACGTTGCTCTCGGACAGCACCTGCGTCTCCCCATGCTTTCCCTTGTTCAAGTACATCAGCAGGTACTGCGCCATGTCCTCGACGTTGGAGTTGATCGAGCCCGCCGGCCCGACGGCGTCAATCACGCGAAAAGGAACTTCTTTCACTTCTTCCTTCGCGCCTTCTTTCGCGTTCTTGTAAGGGAGCGCGAAGTCACTGCTCTTCTGCGACGCGCTGACCGCGAAGTTGCTGCTCTGCATTCCCAGCGGGGCAAATATCCGTTGCTGCGCCAGCTCCTCCCACGACGTGCCGGCAACGTAGCCAGCCAGATATCCGGCGGTCAGAAACATCAGATTGTTGTACTGGAATGTCGAACGGAAATCCTTGCTGGGTTCCAGGTATCGCAACCGCTCCACCATTTGCTGCCGGGCAAGCTCGGAGTTGTACCACAGAGCGTCGTGACGCGGCAGGCCCGAGCGGTGCGTCACGAGGTCGCGCGGCGTCATGTGCTCGCTCGCCACCCCGTCATAGAGACGAAAGCTGGGCATGTATTCCCGCGCCGGCTTGTCCCAGTCCAGCTTGCCCTCATCCACCAGCCGGGCCAGCGCGGCCACGGTGAACGACTTGGTGATCGAGCCAATGGCGAAAAGCGTCTTCGGCGTGACCGGAAGCTGGTTCTTTATGTCACGGAAGCCATAGCCCCTAGACAAGATCACTTTGCCGTTCTGTGCCACCGCGATAGCCACGCCGGGGACTTTCCAGTCCTTCATCGCTTGCTCGACAAACGCGTCGAAGCCCTCAAGCCTCGCGCTGGCCTCCGGCGGCTCCGCGGCGCGGCTCGCAGGTTTTCTCTTCGGGGCCGGAACGGCCTTGGTTTTTTGTTGGCCCGATGCGGGAGGGGTTGCCAGTCGGATCTCTTGCGGAGCCCGTGGACGGGCCTGGACTGGAAGGTTACCCAGAATGAGCACCAACCATGACAGACTAAGGGCAATGAACCTGCGCATAGCGCCTTCTCCTTTGGTGACGGTCAGTCCTTGAAATTGCTGCTAACGAACAGGGGCCGCGGGCGCGAGCGGATTGCGCGGCCGCTCGAGCGCCTCGTCAAGCCTGGTCTCAATGCCCAAAACAAACGTGCCGGCCTGCCGTCCGCGCGCCGAGCCATCCAGTCGAATCGTCCCGGCGGAGCTGATGTTGCCGCCTCCGATGGCATAGGTGATCGTCTCGCCGCTTGCTTTGGCCCCCGGCGTGTTGCTGCCCAGGTTCCCAATGATGTGTGGCGTTTGGTTCGTGACCACGGTGATGATCGCCGGCCGCCCCTGCGTGAAACGATCAAGGCCGCCTAGCCCTCGCACGTTGATGCCGAACGAGATGCTCTGGCCGCGCAGTACCGCGGGCGGATTCGGCAGCTCATAAGACATCTCTATCAGGTTCATTTTCCCACGCGCTACGGGCTGACCGTCGATCGCCAGCGTCACCTCGTATTCACTTCCAGGCAAACGCGGCGCCAAAAATCCCGCTCCGCAGGGGCTTTGCCAGAGCAGTTCGGCGGGATGTTGGCCAAAGCTAAAAGTAGGGCGCCCGGTTTTGCCCATCGGCCCCAACAGGTAAAATGCGCTGCCAACCGGCACTGCGCGAGCCACGCGCCATCCCTCGCCCTCTTCCCATTTCAGTGCCCGCCAAATCTTCGTTGGGAGAGGCTCCGCTGCGCCAGCGGGCGTAAACGCGCCCTCTGGCGGTTCGCGTGTGCGCAGTGCACCCTGGTTGGCGAGGCTGGCTTCCACACGGATTACCTGCGTGCCGAGCCGCAGGGTGCCGGAAACCAGCTCTGGATCGACCGGCGATTCGACCTCCTTGTTATTTTGGATCCGCTTGGACCAGGCTCGCACCCTCAGCTCGGCGTCTTCGCCACACTCTGCCGGAGGCCAACTGACCTCAGCGCGAGACCACGCAACCCCGCTGGCGGGAATGTCAGTTTCTTCCAGCGCTTCGCGAAGTTGCTCAGGCGAAGCTTTCGCCGGCGGAGTGGGCGGCGCAGCGCGCGCGACACGCGTGAATTCCCCCGGCAGCAGAACGACTTCGCCGCGAATCATGTCGTTCCGGTTCCGCACGCGCACGGAATCTTCCAGGCAAAGCACCTCGGTGAAGTCAGCAAAAATCCGGACCACTAAACCCGTGCCGACCACACCTGTGACGGCCACTGGCGTGCGAACCTCAAAATTGGCCCGGGGTCGTGCCAGCCGCACGACTCTTGCCCGCAGGCGCCCATACGCCAGCTCGATGCCAGTGTTTTGGGTCTGGGGATCGTGCTGGAGGATTTGCATTTGGGATTCAGAGCCGACGTTCAGGATCGAACCGTCGAGCAACCCGATGCGCATGCGGCCGCTGCGAGCGGTTTGCGCGATGTCCTGCCAGAAGACCGGGTCGTCGCGCTGGGCATCTTTGGGCGGCGCGCTGTCGCGGAGGATTCGGCCAACAGGCAGAACGGCGCGAACTTCACCGGCGCGCGCGGAAGGAGATTGTCCGGTACACGGACTAGCAAAAAACAGGAGCAAGCCTGCGGCCGCTGCGAACTGTCTAACTGCTCCAGAGTCAGACATCGCGTTTGCGGGGGTTCAAGGGAATCCCATCCCAGGGAGCGCCGTACCGAGCCAGGGGACTACGCTGGATGCTAGGCCGCGCGCTGGGTCGGCGGGGCTCACTTATTCTCTGCTCTGAAATCATTGGCCAAACACCAGGAGCACGAACGATCCCGGCAGCATGCTCGGCCGCCCGCGCGGATTGTCCGGCGTGGGCTCCCTCGGCGGCCCGAATTCGGCCGTCACCAGATACACATTGTGTGTTGTTTCGTCGAGCGCCATGGTACGCGCGCCGCGCTGCGTCGCCACGTTTTCCACCACGGTGAACTTGTCCAGAGATTCTTCGCGGACTACCGTGAGCGTGCCGTCCCCGTTGGAGCTGAAGGCCAGGGTAGTCCCTGGATCAAATGCGGTGGCATCCACGCCGCTGCCGATCGCGAGCGTGGTCAAAACGCGGCCGCTGTCGGCGTCCACGACCGCCATGAGTTTGTTGCCACAGCCGACGAACAGCCGGCGGTTCTTTCGATCCATGGCCAAGCCGCTAGGCTCCTTGCACGACGCCAGCGGCCAGCGATTCAGTATGGTGAGTTGGCGTGAATCGATTGCCAGCAGTTCGCTCTTGTCCTCCAGGTTGACGTAGATTCGACCAGCCCCATCGGCCACCGCAAACTCCGGTTTACCATCCAAGGCAATCGTGCCCGAAACAGACCCGTCTGCGGCGCCAATCACTGTCGCATCTTTGCTGGCGCCGTTGAAAGTAAAGACGCGCCGCGTCACGGCGTCGTAGACGATGGCATCGGGGTTGCTGCCGGTCTTGGCTTGTCCCAGGGGTTTGAGTGTTTTTAGATCAAAAATGGTCACGGTCGAAGCGCGCCCGTTGCTGGTGAACCCGCGACCTAGCTGCGGCGCTAGCGCCACACCGTGCACGCCGGGGGTGTCGGCAATCTCGCCCACCTGTGCGCCGGAGTCTGCGTCGAGCACCATCACGCGCGTGGCGCGCGCAATATACAGCCGCCGAGCCGCGCTGTCGATCGTCAGGTAGTCCCAGCCGCCCTCGCCGCCTAGGGCAATCTTTTTTAGCTGATGATAGCCCGGAGCGGGCGGCGCTCCGGTGGCTCCGAGGCAAAATAACAGAATCGCCCCGCAGGCGGCGAAACGACAGATTCGCTCCTTGCTCAACTCAGTTCGAATGGCTGCAATCATGGGGCAAGACCTCCCTTGTTCGGTAGGGGCACAGCACGCTGTGCCCGCCGAGGCCGTTGAATTTCGAAATCGAATCGGGCTCATGCTACTACCAGAGCGTAGGGCCGCCAAACTGTTTTGGCGAGAAGCAGGGCACGTCTCCGCGGAACGTTCTGGACAATCGCCGCCAGCGGGGAGAAAGCTGCAAGGCTTTGACTATCTGTCCGCCGAGGTGTGAAACTTAGGTGCGGCAACGGAGAGGAGAGCGCGAGCAAAGTGAATCTGCGCAAGTATGCTGTTCTGGGGCTGCTGATCGCTTGCGGCGTCTCAGGCCTGCGCGCGGTGCCCGCGCGCGAACTGCGGGCCCGAAGCGCGGTGGAGAGACTGATAGGCGCGAGCGGCGCTGAAGTTGCCGTTGCCTTGCGCACCCTCGATGGCAGAGACGAACTCTTCATTGCCGCAGACCAGTCGTTCCACGCCGCCAGTACGATGAAGATTCCCGTCATGATCGAGCTGTTTACCCAAGTGCAGGCAGGGAAGGTGCGTCTGGACGAGCCTCTCGCGGTTAAGAACGAGTTTCGCAGCATCGTGGACGGCAGCGTTTATCAACTTGATGCCGCCGACGATTCCGACCCCGAGGTGTACAAGGCCGTAGGACAGACGATGACGCTCGGCCGGCTCTGCGAAGCCATGATCACTGTCAGCAGCAATCTCGCTACCAACTTGCTCATCGACAAGCTGGGCGTCGAAAACATCCGGCGCACTGTGCACTCGCTGCATGCCGATGGCATGCAGGTGCGGCGCGGCGTTGAAGACGGCAAGGCCTTTGCCCAGGGCATCAACAACACTACCACTGCCCGCGCGCTGCTCATCCTGCTGGAGGCCATTGCCAAGTCCGAAGCGGTGGACCCAGCGTCCAGCCACGCCATGGTGGAAATCCTCAAACGCCAGAAATTCAACGAAGCCATCCCCGCCGGCCTCCCCGCGGGCACGCCGGTGGCACACAAGACGGGCGAGATCACCAAAATCCACCACGACGCCGCCATCGTCTATGGGCCGCGGGCCTACGTGCTGGTGATTCTGGTCCGGGGGCTTGCCGAGAAAGAACGCAGCGCCGCGCTCATGGCGGAGATAACCAAACTTGTCCATCAAGACATCCAATAGCTGCGTGGACCTCCGGCCGGTGAAAACCGCAACCGGGGCTCTTTGCCCGCCGAGGCGGCGCATGAGTTCGACATGGATTGCTTTCGTCGATGTGGCCGGTAGGTGTATCCTGTTGTTCCAGCCCGGGAGAGTCTTATAGTCGCACCCAGCCCGAACCTAGGCCGTGGGGGCCAAATCATTTGAAATCACAAGTCTGTTGCTTTCAAATTTCAGAGGGGAGGTAAAGCGTATGAATCGTTTGAAAAGATGCCGTGCTTTGCTAGTGCTGTGCGGCGTCTTCGCGCTCGCTCTTTCCGCATCAGCCGACACGCTGGAGATGAAAGATCGCCGGTTGATCAAAGGCAAATATCTCGGCGGCACGCAGTCGTTCGTCCGCTTTCAAGTGAATGGGAAACTGGAGGAGTATCCCGTCGACCAGATCGTGGCACTGACGTTCACCGGAGATGCTCAGTCCAGCGGGGGCGACCCTTCCACATCTGGGGTGCGGTCGTCCTCGGGCGAACGCGCTTACGGCTCGCAGCGCGTCACGATCCCGGCAGGGACGCGAATACTCGTGCGCATGATTGATACCGTGGACTCGCAGAAGAACCGGGTCGGAGACAAATTCCGCGCCAGTCTGGAAGAGAACCTCACGGTAGGAGATACCATCGTCGCGCCCAAGGGCGCCGACGTCTACGGCCGCTTGGCAGAGGCCAAGGAGGCCGGCCATATCTCGGGGAAGTCGGAGCTGAAGCTCGAACTGACCGATATCCTGATCAACCAGGAATTGCATCCGATTATCACCGGTGATTATGATGTGGCCGGGAAGTCGCGCGGCGCTGACACTGCCAAGAAGGTGGGCGGCGGCGCGGCCCTTGGCGCCATCATCGGCGCGATTGCCGGCGGCGGCAAGGGCGCTGCGATCGGCGCGGGCGTTGGCGCGGGCGCAGGCACGGCTGTCCAAGTCTTCACTCATGGCCAGCAGGTGCGGGTGCCCAGTGAAACCTTGCTCGAATTTCGCATCGAGCAGCCGTTGACGGTCGAACCTTCGCACACGACCGGGCGGTAACCCCTGCGCACTGGCAACGCGGACGCGGTTTTGGTATCTGCGGGGGCACGGCATTTGTCCCGCTTATCCTGAGCGGAGTCGAAACGAGCGAAGCTCCGCCTGAGCTTGTCGAAGGATCGAAGGACGCCATGCCCCTGCAAGATCCACTGTGGAACGCTTCATTCTCCGCAAGAGTGGGCTTTACTCTTTGCACGCTAAGCACATTTCATCTCAATTTGTACTTGCGCGCCTAAGAACCGCTACGTAAGATACGCGGAAAACTGGAGAGGAAAGCGGGTGCCAAAAGAAAAACCCAAGGTGAACATCGGCGAAGTCATTCGCAGCTACCGGAGCCAGCGTGGGCTCTCCCAGGGAGACATCGAACGCCGAACCGGGCTGTTGCGTTGCTATCTCTCCCGCGTGGAAAACGGTCACACGGTTCCTTCCCTCGAAACTCTGGCCAAGATCGCTGAAGCCATGGACATCAGCTTGGCCGAGTTCTTCCCAGGCGCCGAGACGCCCCGCGACCGCGATACGCAGAAAATGCTGGGTGAACTCTCCGAGGATGAAATCCGGTTCCTCTCCGAGATCAAGAGGCACAGTTCGGGGCTTTCCGAGGGCGATAAACGCCTCGTCCTGGCCATGATCCGCAAGATGGCCACGCTAGTTCCCCCGCCGCCCCGCAAAGCCGCCCCGCGCCGCTCGTTATACTAGAAGCTAGAGATTCCAAACTGGAAGTTGGAAACAGGCAGTCTGATGGTGTGGGAAAACGATATCCTCGCAGGAAATTGCAAGTCCGGCTGGTTCTCGTTGCCTGATTTCGGCTGCGCTTAAAAGGAGTCGGCTGCGAGCGCGGCAAGGGGCGAGGGTTCAACCCTCAGCGCGAGGGCCTCGCGCCGCTGGGAGTGCTTCCGGCGAGGCCGGCCGGAGATTCAGCAGGCTCGAGACAACTTCGGTCAGCGTCACGCCTAGCTGCGCCCAAAGCCGGCGCCTCAGGCTGCGATAATCCTGTGCGCCCCTGAAAAGGTCCGCCATCAGCGCGCGGAAGGTGATGCTGCGCTCGGCGAACTGGATCATGCGCGTAGTGACCGCCCCGCCGAGGAAGCGGCCACGATAAAAGCGCGGCGCAATGCAGGCGGCGAGTTCCAAGTCTGCTGAGAAATCAGCGCGGACGCGCGCCGGGTAATCCTGGGGCGCGCCCGCGGTGAGCGATTGCGCCAGCAGGTCGCCCGAGCGCAGCGCGTAATAGAGCCCTTCGCCAGTGATTGGGTCCACCCACGCGGCGGCGTCGCCGACCAGCGCCCAGTTTCGTCCCACCACGCGCCGGGCACGCAGTGTCTGCGTCTGCGGTGAGGGCAGCACGTGGCTGTAGAAGCGCGCTCTCGTGGTTTCGATCTGCTCTTCACGCATGAAATCGTGCAAATGCTGGCGCAGCTCCTGGCTGGTATAGCGCGCCATGCTGCCGCAGATGCCCGCGGAGAGATGATCGCAGCGCGGGAAAGACCACAGATAGCCTTCGAAGCCCCGCAGAAACTTTACCTGGATGCTGTCTGCTTGCGCCGGCACGAAGTAGCCGAGCGTCATCTCCAAGTCGTTGGGCCGCAGCGGCCGCGTGTCGGGCAACAGCGTATTCCGCGCGCCCGCGGCCAGAACGACGAAGTCGGTGGTGTGCTCGGCGCCGCCTGTGCTCAAGCGCGCTCGCTTGCCGCTGGTATCCACCTGCGTCACGCGCGAGCGCACCACCCGGCAGCCTGCCGCCGCGGCGCGGTCCAGTAGAAGGCCGTTGAGCACCGCGCGGGAGTAAACAACGATCGGCTGGTCGAGGTCGAGCCGCGCGCGGTGTCCGCGGCTGGATATCAATTCGACCGAGTGGATGAGCTTTTTAGGATGAGGTCCTTTTAGCAGGAAGGGGTACGCTTCAATCGCTTTCTGTGTCAGTCCACCGCCGCAGGGTTTCTCCCAGGCGAGGTGTTCGTCGAAAAGCGTCACCTCGAAGCCGGCGCGCGCCAGGCCTTCTCCGCACATCGATCCAGAAGGCCCTCCTCCGACAATGGCGATTTCCCGCATGAACAAACCCTGCTCACTGCATTGCTCGCTACGCATTGGCAGGAGCGTCCACGTGCGTCACGTCAGCGGAAACACTGCCGCAATGAACCAACCGGCGAGAATAGCATCCAGCGTCGCTGCTGCCGCGACCGAACCAGTGCGACGGTACACCGCGTCTGCTGCGGCGCGCTGCACAATGGAGAACGCCAACAGGAAGATGGCGAGCAGAAGAACCAGGATTTGCCCGCTCCAGAGAACCAACAGAGCGAATATTAACGCGAGCCAGAGAATCAGCCGCAGCAACAGGAACATCCCCCAGCGGCGCCAGCGCTGGCTGCCGCTGGGGGCACCAAGCGCCAACTCCTCAGCGGCGAAGTATGGCAGGGAAGCCGCCACCACGGGGGCAAACCGCAGCCAACGCGGCGCGTTCATCCAGACATCATCGAGTTGCCAGTTAAGCCAGGCGCCAAATGCCAGAATTGTCGCTAACCCCAGCACGCAGACCCCGGCTATGGCGCTCAAATTGAAACGCAGCGCGGCATGGCTGGCTTTCCACAGCAGTGCCAGCAGGAGCACCCCCGCAAGCAAGAAGAAAGAGGCGAGATAATCTCCGGTCCACAGGCGCAGCGCGCGGAGCGGCACCCAGAACTTCAGCACCACGACCGCCATCAAGGCCGCAGGCACCCAGGTGAGCAGGATGCGACGCGGCGAGGGAGGTATAGCCGCAGCCTCGCTGGATTGTGCACGAAGCAACGTGATTGAGGCGCTCGCAGCCAGCGGGTAGAGCAGGCTCAGTCCCACAATGCCCAAGATGCCCCCGAGAACGGGGTACCCCGGAGTGGTGATGCGCTCGGCGGCCTTAAAGTTTAAGGCATTTCGAGCCCAGTCCACGCTCCAGTCTTCCACCCGCCGATCAAATAGAAGGCTGGTATGAGTGGCCCGTGGTATGAGCACCAACTTCGCTGCACGCCGCTGCTGAAAGTCCTCCGGCTGCAGGCGTTCGCCGCCTGCGGCGCGCATCAAAGCCTGTGCCCCTTCGTCCGCCCACCTCGGCTCCCAGCCGCCGACAAAAACCAGCAAGTTGATCGGCATTCGCCGCGGCAGTTCATACGGCACCAGAATGGGAGGCAGCCCTGCGGGTCGTATCATCGGTGCAGGGGAAATCGCGATGGTTGCCGCGGTGGGGAAGCGGTCTGCGAGGCGGATGGCGATGCTGCCTCCCATGGAATGTCCGACAAGCACCGTACGGCCGAGGTCGATCTCGCTGCGACGGGCCAGCGAGTCAACCAAATCTGCGGCGCACTCTTCTGCGCGCGGAAAGGAAAAGGGTTCATCGCTCTCGCCGTGCCCGGGGGAATCGACCAGGTAGACCTGCAGGCCGAGAGTGGCAAGCCACTGGCCCAGGGTTTGCATCATCCGTCCGCTGGTGGAAAGCCCGTGAAAAACGACCGCCGAGCCCACGGCCTGCGGCGCTCGGGGCGCCAGCACGCGGACCGGAGTGCGACACCCGCCGGGAAGCACCGCATCGCGCATCGCACCTTGCGAGAGCCGCGTGCCAACCGCCCCCGCGCCCAGCAGCGTGATCCCGATCGCCGCAAGGCGCCACTCGCCGCTCTTCATCGGGCCCGCCAGGTCGCGTGATAAAATGAAACGAGTCGCTCACGTCTCGCCCCGAAGAGGGCCGGTCGTGAAGCACTCGAGAGGGAGCGCCACATTTGGGGCAGGTGGTTTCGCAAGACGAACTCATTCTCTGCGTGGCCGAGCGAAAACGCAACGGGCAACGCGTGGCATTCACCAACGGGTGTTTTGATCTCCTGCATCCCGGCCACATCCGGACTCTGGAGGAGGCACGTGCCTGCGGGGACCTGCTCGTCGTAGCCATCAATAGCGACTCGAGCGTGCGGCAGATCAAGGGGGATGCCCGGCCGCTGGTTCCCGAAGCTGAGCGAGCGGAGATCCTCGCGGCCCTCGCTGCTGTGGACTACGTGGTGATCTTCGACGCGCCGACACCGCACGAGCTAATCGCGCGGCTACGGCCCGACGTGCTGGTGAAGGGTGGAGACTGGGGTCCGAACGAAATCGTCGGCCGGAAGGAAGTGGAGGAGGCGGGCGGCCGAGTGGTCTCTGTTCTGCTCGAGCCCGGCTACTCCACCACCGACATCCTAGAGCGAATTCGCAGCTCAGAACGCAGTCTTGGGCGGAACCCCCAGTGCCACGGCGGCCCGCAAGGCGGTCCTCGAGAATGATTCTTCCCTCGGTCGCTGAGCTTCTCGGAGGGGTGGGGCGCCACCCCGCCGTCGAGCAGATTCTGGACGAGTTGCGCCGCGGCGGCAGGGAGGCACGGTTGGCCGGCCTCACTGAGACGGCCAAGGCCCTCATCGTCGCGCACTGCGCAGCGGTGCTGCGCCGGCCCGTCCTTCTGCTGGTGGAATCGAACCAGCAAGCCGAGGCGCTGACTGAGCCTTTGCGGTTCTTCTACCGGGCGCTCTCCGGCCAGCCCGCCAGCCAGGTAGCCATCCTCCCGGCGCTGGACACGCTTCCGTGGCAATCCCTCTCGCCGCATCCGGAAATCCTAGAAACGCGCGCGGTGACGCTGTGGCGGTTGGCGAGCAACCAGACGGTGCTGGTCGTGGCACCGATGGCCGCGGCGCAGATGCGGCTACGCGAGGCCGAGTTTTATCGCGCCCTGGGGCGCTCGGTAGCGCGGGACGAAGAGGTCCCGCTCGAAGAGTTGGTCGCGCACCTGGCAAGCGTGGGCTACGAGCGGCACGAGACAGTCGAGATGCCCGGTCAATTCACAGTGCGCGGCGGCATCGTGGACGTCTTCTCGCCGGAAGCGCCCCGGCCGGTGAGGCTTGAATTGTTCGGCGACACCGTGGAATCCCTGCGGGAGTTCGACCCCGGCACGCAGCGGTCTGTCGGGCCACTCGAACGTTTCACCTTGCCGCCGCTTACCGAATTTCCGCGCCGCAGCGAACTGCTCGAGCGCGCGTTTGCGAGGGCTGCCGGGCACGCGGGTGAGGTCCTCCAGGATGAATCTGTGCGTCTCGCCGGAGTTTTCCCCGGGTGGGAATTCCAAGCCGCGCTACTGGAGCCTCCTGAGGCCACGCTGTTTGATTTGTGCGAGCGGCCGGTCGTTATCCTCGATGAACCGGAAGCACTCGAGCAGGCGGCAAACAAATTCCACGAGCGGCTCGCGGAAGCGTATGACCAGGCCTGCTCCGCCGGCGAATCCAAAGGCATCCCTCTTGGCGAGACGGCTGCGCCGGAGGCCTACTACCTCACCCCAGGGCAGTGGCGATGCGCGCTCGAAGCGCACCAGCGCCTTCTGCTCGAGCGCTTGGCCGTCCGAGGAGAGGGTCCCGATCACGCTGAGCCGCGCGTGCTCCAGACGCAGCCCACTCCGCGCTATCACGGCAACGTGCCCGCCTTCATGGCCGAGGCCCGAGGGCGGATTGCTGCCGGCGAACAGGTAATGGTTTCCGCCGGCACGACCGGCGAACTCGAACGCCTGGCCGACCTCTGCCACGAATACGAACTGCCCTACCGGTTGGGCGAGTTGGAAGAGACCGCCACCACCGTACGCTTGGCCGAAGATTCCACCGCCGGGAGCGTCCCGGCGATGGTGTTAGCGAAGGCGCCGCTCGCCGAGGGCGTCGTTTTCCCCGAAAGCCGGCTCGTGCTCTATGGCACTGGCGATTTGTTTGGGACTCTGCCGGCAGCGGCCCGCCCCAAGCAACGTCCGAAGACGGCCAGCTTCTTCAGCGATTTTTCCGAGTTGAAGCCGGACGACTACGTGGTGCACGTGGACCATGGCATCGGCCAGTTCGAGGGCCTGCGGCAGGTGGAGACCGACGGCGCCCAGGGCGAGTTCATGCTGCTGCGCTATGCCGACGACGCGCGGCTCTACGTGCCGCTCGAGCGACTCGATCTGGTGCAGAGTTTCCGCTCGCTCGAGGGAGCCGAGCCGCAGCTTGACAAACTCGGCGGAACGGCTTGGGTGGCGCGTAAGGCCCGCGTGCGCAAGTCACTCGCCGACTTGGCGGAACAGCTGCTCCGCCTCTACGCCGAACGAAAAACCACAGGGGGTTTCGCCTTCTCCACCGACACGCCCTGGCAGAAAGAGTTCGAGGACGCTTTCGAGTTTGAGGAAACGCCAGACCAGTCTACCGCCCATGCGCGCCGCGTTTAAGGCCGTAACGGATTCCAAGCAGGTGGCCGTGCTGGCGCCCACCACCGTGCTGGTCTTCCAGCACTACGAAACTTTCCGCCGGCGTTTCGCCGCTTTTCCCATTCGCGTCGAGATGCTCAGCCGCTTTCGCAGCGCTCGCGAGCAGAAAGAGGTGCTGGCTGGGCTGGAATCGGGTCAGGTAGACGTCGTCATCGGCACACACCGGCTGCTCTCGCGCGATGTCCGCCTCCGCGATCTCGGCCTGCTGGTGGTGGATGAGGAGCAGCGCTTCGGCGTCGCGCACAAAGAGCGGCTGAAGGAGCTGAGCAAAAACGTGGACGTGCTGACCCTCTCGGCCACTCCCATCCCGCGCACGCTGAACATGTCTCTAGTGGGATTGCGCGACATGTCTGTGATTGAGACGCCGCCGAAAGACCGCCTGGCCATCCAAACCGTAGTGGCGCCATTTCAGGAGTCGCTCATCCGCCGCGCCGTGGAGGAAGAGCTGGCGCGGCAAGGCCAGGTGTTTTTCGTCCATAACCGCGTGGAGTCGATCTACTCGCTGGCCTCGCTGGTGCAGAAGCTCGTCCCCAAGGCTCGCGTAGTGGTCGGCCACGGCCAGATGGGCGAAAAGGAGCTCGAAAGCGTGATGCTGAAGTTCGTCCGCGACGAGGCCGACGTGCTGGTCTCCACCACCATCATTGAGAACGGCCTGGACATCCCCCGCGCCAACACCATCATCATCAACCGCGCCGACCGCTTCGGGCTCTCCGAGCTGTATCAGCTTCGCGGGCGCGTCGGCCGCTCGAATCAGCGCGCCTACGCCTACTTGCTGGTGCCGCCGGAAGGCGCGCTTACCCCGCTTGCCCGGCAGCGGCTCGCGGCCCTCAAGGAGTTCAGCGAGCTGGGCGCCGGCTTCCGCATCGCAGCACTCGACCTCGAGCTGCGCGGCGCCGGCAATCTGTTGGGGCGCCAGCAGCATGGCCACATCAATGCCGTCGGCTTCGATCTCTACTGCCAAATGCTGGAGCGTGCCGTGGCCAGTCTGAAGGGCCAAGCGGGCGCTCCTGAACTGCGCGCCACGCTCAACCTGGGGCTCGATATTCGCATCCCACCACAGTACATTCCGAGTGAAAATCTGCGCCTGCGCACCTACAAGCGCATCGCCGAGATTTCCACCGAGGACGGACGCGAGGAGGTGCGTCGCGAGCTCGCGGATCGCTTCGGGCCGCCGCCCCCGGCGGTGGACAACTTGCTCGACTACGCCGTGCTGAAAGCGCTGTGCGAGAAACTCCTGGTGGCCTCGGTGGAGCGCCACGCAGAGCAGGTGGCCATCAAGTTTCATCCCGAGACGCCGGTGCGGCCCGAACAGGTCGTCGGGGTGATCCGCGCGCACGGCGGCTTGCGGCTGGACCCCAGCGGGGTGCTCTGGATGAATCTCGGGCGCGACAGGCCCCGCCTGACGCAGACCGTCAGGAACGTATTGCTACAACTGCGAACGGAGGGATAAAATCGCGATGGTGGAAAAGCCCATGAAAATCTGGCGGATTGCATTCCTCATCCTGTTGGCCTGCTCGCCGGCGGCCGCGCAGAGCAAGGGTCGCGTGGTCGAAGAAATCATCGCCCGCGTGAACAACGAGATCATCACGCATTCGGACCTAGAGCGCGCGCAAGCCGCGCTCCAAGAGGAACTCCGCCAGGATTGCCGCAATTGCTCGCCGCAGCAACTGCAGGCGATGGCGGCCGAAAAGCAGAAAAATATTTTGCGCGATCTGATCGATCAATCGCTGCTGGTGCAGCGCGCTAAGGACATGGGTATCAACGTTGAACCCGAGGTCGTGAAGCGCCTGGACCAGATTCGCCAGCAAAACAATATCGCCTCGATGGAGGACCTGGAAAAAAAGATCAGCGAGCAGGGAATCAGCTCCGAGGATTTTAAGGCCAACATTCGGAATCGATTGCTAACGGACGAGGTCATCCGCCGCGAAGCCGGGTCGCACATCATTATCGGCCGCGATGAAATCCAGAAGTATTACGACCAACACAAGAATGAGTTCCAGCGTCCCGAGCAGGTCTATCTGCGCGAGATTTTCGTGAGCACGGAAGGAAAAAAGGACGAGGAGATTCCCGAGCTGGAGAAAAAGGCTAAAAACCTCCTCGAGCGGGTGAAGAAGGGCGAAGACTTTATCGAGCTGGCTAGGCGGTATTCCGACGGGGCCACCGCGCAACGCGGGGGCGAACTGGGCGTTTTCGAGCGCAGCCAGCTTTCCAAAGAAATTGAAGATATGGTCTTCAAAATGAAAAAGGGTCAGGTGACCGACGTTATCCGCACGAAGACCGGTTTCCTCTTGCTCAAGGTGGAACAGCGCTTCGAGGCTGGCCTCCAGCCGATTGAGAAGGTCGAGGGAGAAATTTCCAATCGGCTCTATATGGAAAAGATGGAGCCCGCCCTGCGCGCCTACTTGCAGACCTTGCGGCAGGACAGCTACGTGCTGGTCAAACCCGGCTACTCGGATTCGGCCGCTGTGGCGGGTACGCCCATCCAAGAGGTCGCGCCCACGCCCGACGAGGAAAAAGAAAAGAAAGGCAGACGCAAGTTTCTCCTTTTCGGAAAGAGGAAGAAAGCAGGCCAATGAAACCCGCGTTCGTCGCAGACCTCAGTGCCGACCAGACCATCACGTCATTCTTCCTGGTGTGCGGGAAGGAAATCCGCTCCACCCGCGAGGGTAAGCCCTTCTTGCGCCTGGAGCTGGGAGACTGCACCGGCACGATTGAAGCGCGAATGTGGGACAACTTCGAGCAAACCGCGGGCACCATTGAGCGCGATGATTTTGTCAAGGTGCAAGGGCGGGTCGAGGTCTACCGCAACAAAACTCAATTAATGGTGGACCGCTTGCGCCGCGCCGAACCGGGCGAGGTGGACCCTGCTGACTACTTCCCGCACACGACGCAGGACGTCGAGCAACTCTACGCGCAGCTCCGCGAGCACGTGGCCTCGATCGGCAACACATGGCTGCGGCGCCTGCTCTCCAGCGTAGTCGAAGACCCGGAGATCGTCCCGAAGCTGAAGCGCGCGCCCGCTGCAAAGACGATGCATCACGCCTATTTGGGCGGGCTGCTCGAACACATCGTCAGTCTGTGCGGGCTGTGCCGCGCGGTCGCCGCGCACTACCTGGAAACGGACGCTGACCTCCTGCTCGCCGGCGCGGTGCTGCACGACATCGGCAAGATTAACGAGCTCAGCTACGAACGCTCAATCAACTACACCACAGAGGGTCATCTGCTCGGCCACATCATCCTCGAGCTTGAACTGACCGCCAGGAAGATGGACGCCATCGAGGGCTTCCCGCGGGAGCTGAAGCGCCTGGTGCAGCACCTGCTCATCAGCCATCACGGGCAGTACGAGTTCGGCTCGCCCAAGCTGCCGCTGTTCCGCGAGGCCGTGATGCTGCACTATCTGGACGATTTGGATTCCAAGATGGGAGCCATGCGCGCCGTCCTGGCTTCGGACCGGGGCGAGGGCGAGTGGACCGGCTGGAGCGCCGCGCTCGATCGCCGCCTGCTGCGCGTCGAACAATACCGCCAAGTCCAGGCGGAGGGCAAGGAAGTGCCGGCGCAACTCTCTTTCGATCCGCGCCAAGAAGAAGATTGACGATGGCCTCTCCTGCACAGCAGCTCAGAAGCAGCGGCCCGCGCAAGTCGATCCTGGATCTGGCGCCGCTCGAACTCGATTGCATGAATACCCTCTGGCCACTTGGTGAAGGCACCGTCCGCCAGATTCAGCAGTGCCTCGCGCCGTACCGGCCGCGCGCCTACACCACGATTATGACCATCCTGGACCGGCTGGCGCATAAGGGTATTGTGACGCGACGAAAAGTGGGCCGCGCGTACCTCTACCGGCCGAACCTCAGCGCCCAGGAAGCGCGGGCACACGCAGTCGAGCAGGTCGTCGAAAGTTTCTTCGCAGGCTCCCCGGAAGCGCTGGCGGCGCACTTGGCGGGCGTCGCCGGCGGCACTGGGCCGCTGCCGCGCCGGGGCACGCAGCCCCCGCGCGCGGAAGTGCCCTATCCCAACTCGCAGGCGCCTGCTCCGAGCCCCGAGAAGGCCGCCGCCAAATCTATTGAGAATGTTGACGCATCGACGGAGCGGGTGGAAGTTCTTCCCGCGACGCGACTGGACGAGAGTTTACTCTAGGCAGCGATGTTTCCCGCAGCGCTCACCATTCGCGACCTTGCGATTCGCCCGGCGACGGTGCTGGCGCCGATGGCCGGCGTGACCGATACGGTCTTCCGCCGCGTGATCCGGGGCTTAGGCGGCTGCGGCCTGATCATGACTGAGTTCACCAGCGCCGAGGGCGTCACCCGCAACGCTGCGCGCACCCTGCACTATCTCTATTTCGAACCCGACGAGCGGCCAATCACCGCGCAATTGTTTGGCGCCAACCCCGAGGTTATGGCTGCCGCCGCGGCGCTGGTCGAGGAACTTGGGTTCGACCTGGTGGACATCAATCTGGGTTGCCCCGCGAAGAAAGTGGTCAAGTGCGGCGGCTCGGGCTTGCTTCGCGACCTCCAACTGCTCGAGCAGATCTTGCGCTCGGTGCGCGGCTCCGTGAGCATCCCGCTGACCATTAAGATTCGCGCCGGCTGGGATGAAAACAGCATCGTGGCCGTCGAGGTAGCGCGGCTGGCCGAGCAGATTGGCATCGAGGCCATCGCCGTGCACCCCCGCACGCGGATGCAGGGATTGAACGGTCGCGCCGACTGGAGCGTGATTCGCGCGGTGAAACAGGCGGTGCGCATCCCCGTCATCGGCAACGGCGATATCAATTCCCCCGAGGATGCCGCGCGGATGATTCGCGAAACCGGCTGTGATGCGGTGATGATCGGCCGCGCTGCGGCCACCAATCCTTGGGTCTTCCGCCAGATGGAACAGTTCGCCGCTAGGGGTCATTACGACCAGCCGTCCGAGGCTGACCGCTACCGCCTGCTTTCCGGGTACTTTCGCATGCTGGTAGCTGCTGAGATGCCCGACGCTGTCGGCAAGATGAAACAGTTTGCCTGTTGGTTCACTCACGGCGTGCGCAAAGGTAGCGACTTGCGCCGGCAAGTCCACTCGGCGCATACTCCTACGGAGGTTTTAGACCGCGTAGACGCCTTCTTTGCCGATACGGTTGCGGTCGGGGGTGAAGGATGACAGAAGGGGCTGCCGGAAGGGCGCTCGAACGTCGCCAGGAGCGCCGCATCGTTGTGCGCATGCCGATGCATGTGCGGGGCACCGACCATCAGGGCCTGCGCTTCGAAGAACTCACTGAAAGCGAGAACATCGGCCGCACCGGAGCCGCTTTTGCCACTTGGCACAACCTCGATCTAGGCGACGACGTCGAAATCACCATCCCTCTGCCGAAGCAAAAAGCCGAAGGGGAAACCGACTTTGCCACCCGCGGGCGCGTCGTTCATGTCGCGCCGGGGAAGGGCAAGCGCCAAAGAATCGTCGGCGTCCTGTTCACTGGGCCGCGGTTCCACCGCGTATTTAGTTCGGAGGCGCTGGGCTAGCTCGGGTCAAAGGAATAACCAAAAGTCCTCCGTTTCGCGCTCAGTTTCGTTCCAAGAGCAACTGCTTGTAGGCTTCGCGCTTGGCCAAGCCGCGCTCCCGCGCGACTTGCTTGAGGGCGGCTTTGCGGTCCAGGTTTTGCTCGCGCATGATCTGCCCGACGCGTTCCACCAGTGAGTCCTGTGTGTTGGCAGGGGGTTGCACAGGGCCGGGGCCGATGAGCAGGGTTATTTCGCCACGCGGCGGTTTGCCCCTGACCTGCTCCACCAGCTCCTCGAGCGTGCCCCGCAGGAATTCTTCGTGTAGTTTCGTGACCTCCCGCGCGATGACTGCGGGGCGTGGGCCGAAGGTTTCCAGGGCGTCAGCCAGCGTGTCTGCAAGGCGGTGCGGCGCTTCGTAGAAAACCAGCGTGCGAGGTTCGGTGGCCAATCCGGCGAGGGCTTTGCGCCGCTCTCCCCCCCGCGCGGGAAGGAAGCCGACAAATACAAACTCCTCCGTGGACATTCCCGAAACGGCCAGGGCAGCAATCAGAGCCGACGGCCCGGGGATTGGCACCACCGGGATGCGATGACGCAGGCACAGCGTCACCAGGCGATGCCCCGGGTCCGAGATCGCTGGCGTCCCTGCGTCGCTCACCAGCGCCGCCTTCGCCCCCTGTTCCATCTCGATTATCAACTCGGGCGCGCGCGTCATTTCGTTGTGCTCGTGATAGCTCACCAAACGCTTGCGGATGCTGTAGTGGTTCAGCAGCTTCTGCGTCCGGCGGGTGTCTTCGCACGCCACCAAGTCGGCTTCCTTCAATACACGCAGCGCCCGCAGCGTAATGTCTTCCAGGTTGCCGATCGGCGTAGCCACCAGGTAAAGGCAGCCCGTTTCCGCGGCGGTTTGGTTCGAGCGGCTCATTCGAGAGACCTTCTTGAACACCGTGCCGAGTCGTATTCGCGGATACTTTATCACCCGTGGTAAGATTTTGCGTCGTGTTTCCCCCAGGGAGAGGAGCATTGCGTTGCCTCTTTACGAGTACCGGTGCACCCAATGCGGCCATCGCGTCGAGAAGATTGAGAAGGTATCCGGGCCGCATCTGAAGAATTGCCCGCAGTGTAACGGCAAAGTGGAACGCCTGCCCGCAGCCCCGGCTATTCAGTTCAAGGGCTCGGGCTGGTACGTGACCGACTATGCCCGGAAAACATCCGGCGCGGATTCGTCCGGCGAGGGTACGGGGGAGAAAGCCGGAGGGAAGGAAGCAAAGGAGGCAAAGGAGGCAAAGAACGCTAAAGACGCTAAGGACGCTAAGCAGGCTAAGGACTCCGCACCCGCCAAAGCAGCCAAGAAGCCGCACACCGGCCGCAAGGAAAAGTAGTCCGTCTCTCTCTTCGAATTCAATGCAGGCTGGCGTATTACAGACATAGCGCGTACCTCCGCGATCCGGGCGACAGCGCTTATCTTGTTGACGAACGGAATTCTAGAGCTTCAGCGATTGCAGGTAGGCGCGGAAGGTCTCGCCGAAATCAGGGTTCTCGAGCGCCATCTCGACCGTAGCTTTCAGGAAACCCAGTTTGTCTCCCGCGTCGTAGGATCGGCCCTCGTAGATATGGGCCAAGAGTCCATGCTCCTGAACTAACATGCGCAGCGCATCCGTGAGCTGGATCTCGCCGCCGCTTCCGGGCTGGGTGCGTTCGAGGTAATCGAACACTCGCGGCGGTAGGACGTACCGCCCGGTGATGCCCAGGTTGGACGGCGCCTCTTCGGGCTTCGGTTTCTCCACTAGATTACGGATGCGCAGAAGCCGCTTGCCCCAGGGCGGCCGCGGCGCAGGCTCGGCGTCCACGATTCCGTAGAGAGAGGTTTTCTCGCGGGGCACTTCTTCAACGGTGATGGCTCCCAAGCCGGTTTCCTCGTAGATGTCGATCAGTTGCCGGGTAGCGGGGTGAGGGCCGGGCATGATGACGTCGCCCAACAGCACGGCAAACGGCTCGTCGCCCACCAGTTCGCGCGCCGCCAGCACCGCATGACCCAGCCCCAGCGGCTCCTTCTGCCGCGTGTAGCTGAAGTGGACCATGTTGCTGATTTGCCGGACCATCTCGGCCTGCTTGACCTTACCGCGCTGTTCGAGGAAGCGTTCCAGTTCCGGCGCCGAATCGAAATGGTCTTCAATCGCATTCTTGCCCTTGCCTGTGACGATGATGATGTTCTCGATGCCCGAGGCGACGCACTCCTCGACCACGTATTGGATCAGCGGCTTGTCCACCACCGGCAGCATTTCCTTCGGCTGTGCCTTGGTAGCGGGCAGAAACCGCGTCCCCAGTCCTGCCGCAGGCAGAACCGCCTTGCGCACGCGTTTGACCTTGGCTGCCATCTCACCTCATTTGGAATTTCATCTGGCACCGTACTTCAGGAGCGCCAGCGTCCCGCCGGGGATTTTTACCACTCGGCTCCTGTAGCTCGGCTCCTGTAGCGCCGGGCTTCAGCCCGGCATCCCTCCGCCCCGTTGAACACGGGAAGAGGCACGATATTCGGCCTCGGCACCGCTGTCAATTGGCCAGCTCCCTCAGCCGCGGCGAAATCCGGATGTTCTTGAGATATCCTCGCACCTGCTTTGGCGTCATCCACCCGCGCTCAGTCAGAATCCGAATTGGGGAGAAGAAACGCACACCACAGAAGTAGTTGTTGGACACCCACAATCCCTTCGGCGCTTCTTTCCACACCTCCGTGTGCGGTCCCTGAATCAGTTTCCAGAATGGAGACAGGGCATTAACAGATTCTGGCCAAAACTTTGTCGTGTCAGCGAGCACCCAGAATCTCATTTTTCTCATGTGTCCCTTGATAGCTCCCCTGTGTGCGCGTTCGACCAGAACGTCGGTTCCAATCTTATTCTCGAAGCCGTTTCGCAAGATCTTATCCGCGCCCAAAACCAGATGCCCAAAAGGGGCCATGGAAAACAGGGCAGCGTCCGTCTTCAGGCATACCCAGATTCCCGCGCGCGCCAGTTTGCTCGCCATGGTGCGTCCTTCGTAACCCGGGCGGCTCTCCGAGCAGTACACAATCCGAATGCGCGACCGTGCGCGAACCAGGGCTTTCAACACGGTCGAGCTGTAGGAATAGGTCATGAACCTGTCGGGATGACGAGGTAGCGCGCGCCAAAAGTGGTTTGCGATTTTCCCTGGGGCACTTACCAGCGCCTTATGCAATTGGGAAAGGGAGAATGGAAAGGCCCTGGAAGCATCCTCGGCGTCTGCGGCCAGCGCCACATCGTTTGCCAAGCGCAGCAATGGCGCCATTGAGGGCTGTGCGTGCAGCAGCGCGCGGGCGATGTCGAGCAACTCCTGTTCGGTGGGCTTGGGGTGGCGGCGCAGCCAGGATTGGAGGTCCGTGACCGCGCGGAGAGCAAGCTGGGCCGCGCCGGACCGGCGGTCGCGCGCAATGGCATCCAGCTGCTGGCGAAGCAAACGATCCATCGCGCTATGCTAACATAGCGATTTGGAAGGAGTGGCGAAGTTGGGTTCACCCCTAAGAGGACGTCCCAGCGGGGATATGGCGACGCCGCTCCGACAGGCCAATCGAAGATGACCACGCGCATCCTCGGCATCGAATCTTCCTGTGACGAGACGGCCGCCGCCGTCGTCGCCGACGGCCGCGAAGTCCTCTCCAACATCGTCGCCTCGCAGGTGGATATCCACCGGAAGTATGGCGGGGTAGTGCCGGAGCTGGCCTCGCGGGAGCACTTGCGGCAGATCGTGCCGGTGGTGCGCGAAGCGCTCGAACGGGCCGGCCTCGGATTCGCCGACGTGGATGCCATCGCGGTCACGCACGGGCCGGGGCTGGTTGGTTCGCTCCTAGTGGGCATCACGTATGGCAAGGTGCTGGCGATGGCGCTGGGCAAGCCCCTGGTGCCGGTCAATCACTTGGAAGGGCACATCCATGCGGTGCTGCTGGAAGCTCACGCGGCAGGCCGGGAGCCCACGCTGCCCGCGGTCTGCTTGGTTGTCTCCGGCGGGCACACCGTGCTCTACGACGTGCAGCCCAAGCGGTCAAATGGTACTCCGCCCGCGACCAGCTTTCGCTACCGGCGCCTAGGCCAGACGCGCGACGACGCTGCTGGCGAAGCCTTTGACAAAGTCGCCAAAATGCTCGCGCTGGGCTATCCGGGCGGGCCGGTGATTGACCAGCTCATCGGCGCAGCGACGGTGGCAGGAGCACTACCGGACGCCGATGCGGTGCGCTTTGGCCCCACGAAAATGAAGGGCAATCCGCTCGACTTCAGCTTCAGCGGAATTAAGACCGCGGTGCTTTACTATGTCCGCGCGCATCCGGTGCTACACCCTGAAATCGAAGCAAGGCAGGCGGCGCTCGCCCGCGGCGAGCGCAGAGCGGATCAACTCCGCCCGCTCTGCAGCACGCGCACGCTCGATTTGATTGCCAGCTTCCAGAAGGCGGTGACGGAGGACTTGGTCAGCCGCACGCTCGCTGCTGCCGAGGAGAGCGGCGCACGCTCGGTCCTCGTTTCGGGAGGCGTCGCTGCAAACCGCCAGCTCCGCCGCAGCTTTCAAGAGGAAGCCAGCTCGCGCGGCCTGGACGTCTTTTTCCCCAGCCGCCAGCTGTCCACCGACAACGCGGCAATGATCGCAGCTGCGGCTTTTCCGAAGCTGCTGGCCGGCGAGCTCGCGGACGCCCAACTCAATGCTGAGGCCAGCCTGCCTCTGGCATGACTCCCGCGTTCTACTGATCCGCGTTGAAGATATCGGCCACGGCTTTCCATCCGCTGTCGGCCTGCTTTTTCCAAACGACGACGTACTTGCCGTTTGTGGTTGCAGGCTTCCCCTTTTTGTCGTTTAGCGTAAGCGAATAGACTCCTGTTTCGTAAGCCAGGTCGCCCGACCTTGCTGCTTCGACTTTGGAGGTCTTGATTTCCAGCGCGTACCCTGGGGTGGCCATAAAGGCCGACCACAACTGGCGGCGAGCCTCTTTGGTGGCCGCGATAGGTACATTCGGCGGAAACATCGCCGCGTCATCAGCGTAGAACGAGAGCGTCTTCTCGAGATCTCTTGCGGCAGCGGCCTTCGCCCACTCGAGCGCCTGGGCGCGGATAGCGCTCTCATCCGCAGCGCGTGTGTCCTCCGGTGGGGCCGGTGCGGATGAAGGCTTCTGCTGGTAGCCGCAGGCGCTGCAGACCATCAGCAGCGCGACTACCGCCAGCGTTTGTATCGAAGCTGACTTGCGTCTCATGCTGTTCCTCCTTCGATTTGGTGCGTTGGACGATGCCGCGCCCGCGTTGCCTTGTCAAGCGGCGCCGGCAGGGCAGGCATTCCTGCCTGTCTTTGAAAACGCGGTGGCACTGCAAGACAGACATGAATGTCTGTCCTACTGCTCCAGCGGGGCAGATCGCCACAATTGTTATAGAATCGCGCGGCCCGTGCGCATCGCGATTGATACCGGTGGAACATTTACGGACTGCGTTTTCGTGCGCGATGGCGCGCTCGAGGTCCTCAAGGTGCCCTCGACTCCGCATAATCCTGCGGAGGCCATCCGCCATGCGCTCGAAAAGATCCTCCTTGGGGCGCAGCGCCCCGCGACTTCACCCGGCTCAAACCCCGTATTTCTGCAAAGAAGGCAGAGCGGTAGACAGCGGGGTGAGGCCTTTCTCGACCTGACTTGCGGGACGACCGTCGGCACCAACGCGTTGCTCGAACGCCGTGGCGGGCGCGTGGCCCTTGTTACTACCGCCGGCTTTGAAGACGTCGTCGAAATCGGCCGGCAGGCGCGGCTGCGACTCTACGATTTCTTTGTGGAAAAGCCTCTACCGCTGGTGTCGCGCGAGCGACGCTTCGGGCTGCGCGAACGAGTGGGGTACGACGGCCGCGCGCTGGCGCGCCCCACGCCTGCGGAGCTGGCCCGCATTGTGAACAAGGTCGTACGCAGCAGAGTTCAATCCGTTGCCGTTTGCCTGCTTTTTTCCTTTGCCAACCCGGCGCACGAGCAGGCCGCAGCCCGCGCGTTACGCGCCAAGGGACTCCAGGTTTCCGTGTCGCACGAGATCCTGCCGGAATTCCGCGAGTATGAGCGCACTTCCACAACTGTGGTCAACGCCTACCTGGTGCCGGTGTTGAGCAGTTATCTCGCCGAGATCGAGCATCACGCGGCCTACGCAGCCCGCGAGGGAAGGGCAGGGAGTCACCCTGCTCGGACTCAAGTGCGGGTCATGCAGTCCAGCGGCGGAATCGTTCGCGCATCCATAGCGGCACGCGAGCCGGTGCGCACTATCCTCTCCGGCCCAGCCGGGGGAGTGCTGGGCGCGCAGTACGTCGCCAGCCGCGCGGGGTTCGACCGCATCATCACCTTTGACATGGGCGGTACCTCCACCGACGTAGCGCTCATCGAAGGGAGCCTGCGGACGACCAACGAATCGCAGGTCGCCGAGCTGCCGGTCGCGGTGCCCATGCTCGACATCCACACTGTCGGCGCGGGAGGCGGATCGCTTGCGCGCTTTGACCGTGCAGGCGCCTTGCGTGTCGGCCCGGAAAGCGCCGGCGCGGACCCGGGCCCAATCTGTTACGGCCGGGGCGAGCAGCCGACCGTCACCGACGCGCACCTGGTGCTTGGCCGCATCGCCGCGGAGGGGTTTCTGGGCGGCGAATTCCGGCTCGACGAACGTCGCACCCGGATGTGGATGGAGCGAACAAGAGGCTCGATGCGGTCACTCGAAGCGTTCGCCCAGGGGATTCTTGATGTGGCCAACGCTGTCATGGAAAAAGCGATTCGCGTGATCTCGGTCGAACGGGGGCATGATCCGCGCGACTACGCCCTGGTCGCCTTTGGCGGCGCCGGCGGTCTGCATGCTTGCGAACTCGCTTCCGCCCTGCGAATGCCTCGCGTGCTGGTGCCCAAGTTTCCCGGAGGCCTTTCGGCATTGGGGATTTTGCGGGCCGATGTGGTGAAGGACTTCTCGCAGACTGTGCGCCTGACCGTGGGCGCACGGCAGGAGACGCGAGCCGCTCTGGACCACGCGTTTCGGCGCCTCAAGCGCCGCGGCTTGCGGGAGATGCGCGCCGAGGGTTTCTCGCCCGGGCAGATTTGCACCGATTGCCTGCTCGATATGCGCTACGTCGGCCAGGCGTACGAGCTGACGGTGCCCGCAGTGGGCGATTTTGTGGAAAGTTTTCATCGTGCGCACGAACGACGCTACGGCTATGCCGATCCGGCGCGGTCTACTGAAATTGTCAACGTCCGCGCGAGGTTGATCGGCGCGACGCCAAAGCCCGAGCTGCCGCGCCGGCGCGAGGGGGGAGCCGACGCCAGCGCCGCTGTGCTGGGGACACGTCGCACCGTCTTCGCTCGACACGCCTGGGCCACGCTAGTGTACGACCGCGCGAAGTTGCGCGCAGGAAACCGTTTCGCTGGCCCGGCAATCCTGACCGAGTACAGCGCCACGACGGTGCTTTCCCCCGGCTGGCGCGCCCGCGTGGACGCTTACGGCAATCTCTCGTTGACGCCGTCGCTTGCATGACGCCGGCGCGTCAGATTGGCGATGTCATTTTCAATGGAGCCTTTGGGGGCGTTGTCAATCAGAGTGAGCGCGCATGTTCGACGATGTCAACCCAAGCGGAGCCCCGATGCAGTCGGGGCGAAGCGAGGAATCTCTCCGGAATGATCGCTCGCTTTGCCTGGGGTGACACTTGGAAAGCAGCGAGGTGCGGATGACGTTTGATCCCACGCGGCTGGAAATCTTCAAGAACCTCTTCCACTCCGTCGCGGAGGAAATGGGGGCGGCATTACGCCGCGCGGCCTTTTCGCCGAACATCAAGGAGCGGCGGGACTACTCCTGCGCGGTGTTCGACGGCGCGGGCCGGGTGCTGGCCATGGGCGACCACATGCCTGTGCACCTGGGCTCGATGCCCATGTCGGTGGCTGCGGCGATCGCGGCACTGAAACTGGCTCCGGGCGATGTCGCTCTTCTGAACGACCCCTATGCCGGCGGCACCCACCTTCCCGATTTGACCATGGTCATGCCGGTGTATTTCCCCGGCTCCCCAGCACCCATGTTTTACATTGCAAACCGCGCTCACCATGCTGATATTGGCGGCGCGCAGGCTGGTTCGATGGGATTGGCGCGCGACATCTTTCAGGAAGGCCTCCGCATCCCTCCGGTAAGAATCATCGAGCGCAACGGGCTGAACCGCGACCTCCTGGCGCTTATTCTAGGCAACGTTCGCACAGCGCGCGAGCGCGAAGGGGACCTGACCGCGCAGATCGCCGCTTGCCGCATCGGCGAACGCAGGCTAGGGGAGATTGTCGCGAAGTACGGCCGGCGCGAGGTCGCCGCTTACGGGAATCATCTCCTGGCGTATTCTGCATCTATGATGCGGACGGTCCTGCGCTCTATCCCCAACGGGTCCTATCGCGGCAAGGATTTTCTCGACGACGACGGCATCTCGAACGTGCCGCTGCGCATTGCCTCCACGATCCGCATCCGAGGCGAGCGGGCCGAGGTGGATTTTTCGGGCTCGGCGCCTCAGTGCGCCGGGAATGTCAACGCGGTCGCGGCGATCGCGTATTCGGCGGTTTTCTACGTATTTCGTTGCCTGCTCGATGAGCAGGTGCCTGCGACCTCAGGTCTGATGCAGCCTATCCGCGTCTTTGCGCCCGAGGGCACAATCATCAATGCCCGGCCCCCGGCGGCTGTGGCCGGCGGGAACGTGGAAACCTCACAGCGCATGGTGGATAGCTTGCTGCGTGCTCTGGCTCATGCCATCCCGAAAAGGATCCCCGCGGCGAGCCAGGGCACCATGAATAACCTTACCCTGGGCGGCGCAGATCCCCGCCGGGGCGGCGCTCCGTTTGCCTACTACGAAACCATAGCTGGCGGCATGGGCGCCCGTCCCGGCAAGGACGGCGTAAGCGGCATCCATACTCACATGACCAATTCCCTAAACACACCGGTTGAAGCGCTCGAGGAAGCTTATCCGGTCCGGGTGCGTTGCTACGCTCTGCGAAGCGGCTCCGGGGGGCCCGGTCTCTACCGAGGCGGCGATGGGATCGTGCGCGAAATCGAGCTACTGACTGAAACTCAAGTTGGTCTACTCTGTGATCGGCGGCGGTTTAGCCCCTACGGGCTAGCGGGCGGCAAGCCCGGCGCAACAGGAAGGAATGCACTGATAGTGGACGGTCGGCCGAGATTGTTGGCCGGTAAGTGCGGTTTCTATGCGCCTGCAGGAGCTATCGTCCGGATAGAAACCCCTGGCGGAGGCGGCTGGGGAAAGCAAAAGGGAAGAACGCAAAGAAAAAAAGAAAGGGTGAAGAGAAAATAGGCTTCAGGCGTTACGGGAGAAAGAATGTGGGCCACCTTCTATCTATCATCAACGCTGCATATGCAGCAGAGAGTTGCCCGGAAGCCCGCCTAACCCCTTAGGAACCTGACACTTGAAATCTGACCGATCCTTGTTCCTATGAAACACAAATACTGACCTGCCCCTAACCTTCCACCTTCTGCATTATCACGGGCATTTGCAGTTTTGCCTTGGCCAAGCACTTCACCAGCGCGTTCTCGATGTTCGTTTCGGACGTGTTCCGAGCGGTGGCCAGTTCGCTGACCAGCAGGTACTTGGCGCGTTCGAGCATCTTCTTTTCCCGGAACGACAGCGGCTTGTTGCGACTGAGCGCTACCAAGCTCTTCAGGACCGCGGCCACCTCGATTAGTGACCCAGTGCGCATACGCTCCGAGTTCTCCTTGAACCGATGCTTCCAATCATGATGCGAGTTGAACTTGCCCTTTTCGAGGAAGCCCATGACCTTCTCGGTTTCACCCGAGCGAATCACAGGACGCAAACCCACAGCCGCGGCATTGCTCTGCGGCACCATCACCTTCAGACCACTCGAAACTATGCGCAGCATGTAATACTTTTCAGTCCTGCCGTTCAACATTCCGTAACTAATCTGCTCGATCAACCCAACACCGTGGTTCGGATAGACAACTTTGTCGCCTATCTTATAGTCCATGATGCTTTTTCCCCCGGTACGCAATTTCAATTCTAGGGAAATTGCGTCCAAACAGTCAAGCTATTCCTCATAAAATCATGGGGTTAAGTAGAAATAAGGGGTCGAATTGGCACTCCAATTGCTCAGCATTTACCGCATCCCTACGTAGTCTTGCCCATCTTGTGAGTTGCGCTAGAATACCCGCCAATGCTCATCCTAGCCCTTGACACCAGCACGCAGGCCGGTAGCTTGGCCATCTTGCAGGATACGCGCGTCGTAGGCGAGGTCGCCACCTGTGTGGCTGAAACCTACTCCTCCCGGCTATTCCGTCACCTGGAGTTTCTTCTGCGCGAGCTGGCCCTCGATCTGCGGCAGGTGGACCTGTTTGCGGTCTCCGCCGGGCCCGGCTCGTTTACCGGCTTGCGCGTTGGCCTGACGGCAGTTAAGGGCTGGGCCGAGGTCTATAACAAGCCCATCGCCGCCGTTAGTGCCCTTGAGGCCGTTGCAGCGCAGGCCAAGGCCCCGGAAGCGATCCTGGTTCCCGTAATTGACGCCCGCCGCGGACAGGTCTACGCGGGCGTCTATGAACGTCGTGGCGGCAGCCAAGTTCGCCGCGGCGACGAAGTGGTAATGACCCCCGCCGAATTCCTTGAGATCTTGACCGGTCAGTTGGGAGGTGGCGCCGGGGCGTTTGTGTCACCTGCGCCCGAAGTCTTTTCCGCCGCCTTGGAACAGACGGTTTTTCGCGGCGCCTCGATTGAGCCCGTATCCGCAGTGTTGGCGCCGGTTATCGGCCAGCTTGGTTTTGCCCGAGCGAAGCGCGGTGACGTGGTCGACGCGCTGACCCTGGACGCCAATTATGTCCGCCGCTCTGACGCCGAGTTGTCGTGGAAGGGCCCGTAGGGAGATTTCCCCATGGAGGGGCGCGCCCCTAGCAGCGACAAAGAGAAACCACCTGCCGTGCGCCGGTTGCGACCAGGGGATGTCCTCGCGGTGTCAGATATCGCCTTGCGCAGCCCCGGAGCGGCGCTCTGGGCGCCGAGCGATTATGAGCGAGCCGCGAGCGGAGAGTGCGATGGCTGGGTGGCGGAAAAAAATCGCAGGGTAGTAGGATTCGTCATCGCGCGGCGGTTGGCCGACGAAATGGAGATCTTGAATTTGGGTGTCGAACCAGCTGCGCGGCGCCGCGGAACCGCCACCCGGTTGCTGGAAGCTGCTCTCAAGTTTGGGCTAAGACGCGGAGCGAAGAAAGCATTTCTAGAAGTGCGGGCCTCCAACACAGGCGCTATCGCCTTTTACCAGCGGATGTCCTTCGGGCTGGAGGGGCGCCGGCCAGGCTACTACACTGACCCGACCGAGGATGCCCTTGTGCTTTCACGACAACTGGTCTCAGATTCGTTTTGATTTCTCTTGGCTGTGGCCTTGGGCTGTGCTAGGTTTTTCTCGCCATGTAAAACCCCCCACAATCAGGAGGGAATTGATGTCCATCTCGACCTCGACCCGGGGTATCCGCGAACACCTGATGGCCAACAATGCCGAATATCAACGGCTCGCCGAAGAGCATTCCCGCTATGAAGCCCGACTTGACCAGCTCTCCAAAGCGCCCTACCTGAGTTCGGAAGACCTCCTCGAACAGATCACCCTGAAGAAGCTAAAGCTGCGCGTCAAGGACGAGATGGAGCAACTGGTCGCCCGACACTGGCAATCCGCGCCACAGAGCTGAGGTCGCCCTTCCCGTCGCATTCTGTCGTACAATACGCGTGTGCGCGTGGCGTCGGTTTCACGGCCGGCTTCCCCGCAACTCTCTCATGGTGAAGGAAGGCTACAAATTTGCCGTGGCGCCGCTGGGGCTGGGCGTGTTGGCCCTTGCGCTGCGCTGGAACTGGGCCGGCGGGATCCTGGTTTTCCTGGCCGCTTTCATCCTGTATTTTTTCCGTGATCCCGAGCGGATAGTTCCGGCTGACCCCGCGGTCGTGGTTTCCCCGGCCGATGGCCGGGTGATGGAGATCGTGGACCAGGCGATGGGTTCGCGGCCGGGGCGACGCGTGAGCATTTTTCTGGCCATCTGGGACGTACACGTCAATCGCGCTCCACTGGCCGGCCGCATCCGCAAGCTCGAGTATCGTCCGGGGCGCTTCCTCGCAGCCATGCGCTCGCGGGCCTCGGCGGAAAACGAGCAGAACGTGATTCATCTTTCCACTGAGCGCGGCGAAATCGTCTTGAAGCAAATTGCCGGCTGGATCGCCCGACGCGTGCTCTGCTGGAAAGCCGAAGGGGATACAGTCGCACTAGGAGAGCGCGTGGGCATGATCCGCTTTGGGTCCCGTGTGGACATCTGGTTACCCCTGGAAGCGGAAATCGTAGTGGGGCCAGGGCAGCACGTTGCCGGCGGCTCGAGCATTTTGGCGCGATGGCCATGAACGGGGTCGAACAATACGAACTCCCGGTACCCGAGCAAAAGAGGGAGAGGAACCATCGCCTCCGGCGTGGGGTGTACCTGGTGCCGGGTTCCCTCACTGTGGCCAACATGCTCTGCGGGTACTACGCCGTGCTGGCCTCGCTCCAGGGCAGCGTCGCAGATTTCGATAACGCGGCGCGCGCCATCGGCCTTGCGTGGTTGTTTGATTCGGCCGATGGCTGGGTAGCGCGCGCCACGGGCGCAACTTCTGAGTTCGGTAAGCAGTTTGATTCGTTGGCCGACGTGATCAGCTTTGGGGTGGCCCCGGCTCTGCTGGCTTTCGCGTGGGGGGTCCGCGGGTTGCTGGAGAGTGGCGTCGGCCCGGCCAGGCACGTGGTTCAGCTCGGATGGCTGGTCAGCCTGGCGTTCGTGATTTGCTGCGCGTGGCGTTTGGCGCGGTTCAACGTGCACGGCATGGCTCCGGGGGGCTCGCGCTATTTCGTCGGTATGCCCACGCCCGCAGCGGCGGGGATGATCGCGGCGACGGTACACGCCTGGAAGACGCCGATCGAAGATTGGCGCTGGTCGCTTGCGTGGCTGGCGCTGGTCAGCGCTCTGGCGGCGCTGATGACCAGCACGGTGCGCCATTACAGCTTCAAAGATATTCCCTGGACCCGGCGGCAGCCTTCGCTGGCCTTTGTCCTGATCGCGCTGTTAATTGGATTAGTCATCCGTTATTCTGAAGAAGTCCTTCTCCTTATCGCTGCGACGTATACGGCCTCGGGCATCACCTTGCACGTGGTCCGTGCGGTGCGGCATCGCCTGGTCTCGCGTCCTGTCTGAACGATGCCCGCCGACGTCCAAGCCTGCCGAGTGGCTATTGCGGGCGCCTCTTCGCTTGGCGGTAAGGAACTCAAGCAGCTCATCGAAGACAACGCCTTTCCGGCCGCTGAAATTCGCCTGCTGGACGAGGAGCTCGGCGCTGGCAGGCTGACAGAGGCAGGTGGCGAGCCGGTTGTCATCCAAACTGTGGATGAAGATAGCTTCGAGCGCGTCCGCTTTGCTTTTTTTACGGGGTCGCCGGCTTTCACCGCACGACACTGGGAGGTGGCTCACCGCGCCGGCGCCACCGTGGTTGACTTGAGCGGCGGACTCGCGGACGTGCCTTCGACCCGGCGGTGGATCCCCGCGCTCGACGCGGTCCTGCCGCCGCCTTCGCCAAAGTCTGATGTCCCCGCTGCGGGTCTCTTTCTCTCCCCTCCTGCTCCCGTCATTGTGACGTGCTCGTTGGCCGCCGCCTTCAGCGGTTTTGCACTTGAGCGGCTTGCCTTGGTCTTTTTCCAGCCGGTTTCCGAGCGTGGCCAAGCGGGCATTGAAGAGTTGGAAACCCAGACGATCAAGCTGCTATCGTTCCAGCCCATCGCGCGTGAAGTTTTCGACGCGCAGGTGGCATTCAATCTGTTGGATCGCTACGGGGAAGCCAGCGCCGAGCGCCTCGCCGACGCTCGCTCGAGAATCGGCTGCGAAGTCCGCGGTTATCTGGCAGGTCGGCTGCCGGCGCCTGCGATCCAGTTGGTCCAGGCGCCTGTGTTCTACGGCTGTGCGTTCACGGTTTATGCGGAATTCGGTTCACCGCCCGAGACGGCTAGCCTTCACCAAGCCCTGAACGCCGTGGGCCTGCAGGTCGGAGCCCCAAACGAGCCCGCGCCGTCAAACGTAAGCGTCGCAGGCGAAAGCCGCATTCTGCTCAGCCAAGCGGAACGCGATCCGAACGTTGAGCGCGGCTATTGGTTCTGGGGCGCCGCTGACAACCTGCGCCTCGCCGCGGTCAACGCCATGCGCATCGCGGAGAAGCTGCTTGCGTCCTGAGCGTCCGGAAGGGGCCACTAACACAGAGGCACAGAAAGATGAGCCCCAAAAAAACTAGTGTAGTCATTTTCCTCTGTGGGCTCTGCACCTCGGCGGCTTCCTTCACTGGGGCGCTAGTGCTGGGCGGTTGCGGCTATCACGTCTCCGGACGCGCCAGCCGGCTGCCGCCAAGCCTGAATACTATCGCTGTGCCCGCGCTGGACAATCGCACCTCGCGCTACCGCCTCGAGCAACGGCTCACCTCTGCGCTGGTACACGAGCTGCTGGCCCGCACTTCTTATCGGGTCGTGGCCGATCCAGCGGCGGGAGACGCGGTGTTGCGAGGTGAGATCACCGGGCTCGAATCGAGCGCGGTGGTGTTTGACAGCGTCACTGGCCGCGCCACCACCATGCTGGTCACCGTGCGCCTCAAGGTGCGCTTGGAAGAGCGCGGCAGCAAAAATGCCCTCTACCAGAACGACAATTTCCTTTTCCGCGAGCGCTACGAAGTCTCGACCGACGTCCCCAGCTTCTTCGAGGAACAGGATCCCGCGCTGGACCGCCTCGCACGCGACTTCGCCGCAAAGCTGGTTGCGGCTTTGCTGGAGAACTTCTGATGCCGACGCTGGCCGTGGAAAAATTCATTGAGCGCATCACGAAGGGCAAGCCGGTGCCGGGCGTTCTCCTTCTCGGCAGCGACGCGTACCTGCGCGACCTCTGCCGCACTCGGCTGGTAGAAGCTTGCGTCCCTGCGGATGCGCGCGATTGGGGCGTCTCGAGGTTTTCCGCCGCCTCAGATTCGCTCGACCGCATCCTCGCCCGAGCTCAGACTCTGCCGATGCTTACGCCGAGGCAAGTCGTCTTCGTAGAAGATGTCGATGCGTGGCAGGGGCGGGGCGGAAAGGCCGACCAGGGCGACTCCAACGAAGATTCGACGGTGAAGGAGCTTGCTGCATATCTCGACGATCCCGCGCCGTTCACCGTCCTCGTGCTGGAAGCCGGGACGCTCGACAAGCGCCTGCGGCTCTTCAAGACGCTCAGTGAGAAAGTGCTCGTGGTCTTGGTAGAGCTGGGAGAGAACCCCGAGGAACGCATTAGCCTTGCAACCGCACTGGCTCAAGAGATAGCTGGCGAGATGGGAGTCAAGTTGCTCGGCGATGCCGCTGAGGAACTCTCTGAGTGCAGCAACGGCGACTTAGCTCGCATCCGCACTGAAATCAGCAAGCTGGCGACCTATGCCGCCGAGCGCCGGAGCATTACCCTGGCCGATGTCGAGGCGCTGGTAATATCCGCCAGGAAGTATTCGGTCTGGCAGCTAGCCGACCTGCTGGCCACTCGCGAGCGGTCCCGCGCGCTGGAGTTTCTCGATAGCCTGCTGCGCGAAGGCGAGCAGCCCGCTGGCCTGGTTGGGGCGCTGGCCTGGATGTACCGCAAGCTACTCGAGGCCCAGGACCTGTCCCCGCATCTTTCCGGTTGGCAGGCGGCGCGGGCGTTGAGCATGCGGGCAGATACTGCCGAGCTCGCGCTGCGGCAGTCGCGCAAGATCCCGCGCGCGCAGCTTCTCGACGGGCTCGCAGCGCTCTATGAAGCCGACAGCCGGCTGAAGTCCGGCGCGGCAAATCCCCGCGCAGTGATGGAGTTTCTCGTGGCGCGGTTGACCTGCACGCAATCGGCCTCCGCGGCGGGATGAACGTGTTGGGCACAGCTTGCTATGCCGCTACAGAAACAAACTGCCTGCCGCGGATCTGGAAGGGAAGCGGATACCCTACGCGCTCTTCGCTGTGGTCAGAGCGTTGTAGGCCTGCGCCAGCCGCGACTTGTAGCGGTTCCCCGTATTTTCGTGTAGTACGCCCTTGCTGATGGCTCGGTCGATCGCCGCAAGCGTTGGCCGAAGCAAGTTCCCGGCGGCCGTGGCGTCGCCCGCGCCGAGCGCGGCGCGCATCCGTTTGATCATCGTGCGCACGCGGGTCCGGTTGGCTCGATTGACCGCAGCGCGTTGCACGGTTTGCCTGGCGCGCTTCAGCACCGACTTCTTTCGTTTCTTGACTTTCGTTGGCGTGCCTGCAGGCATTCAAGGCTCCTCGTTAGACGATAACAAATCGACTACAGTAGCCGACGAACCCAGCCTTTGTCAAACCGGTGATCTTGTAAGCTGAATGGGTCCATCATGAGCCCTCTCTTGGCACAGACCGACCAAGCACGCGACAAGAAGGACGAGCTCCGCCTGCTCGTCAACTCGCGCCACCCCATTATTGCCATCGAAACCGCTGAGGAGGGCCGCGTCGAAGAACTCCTGGCCGAGGTCGCCGCCGAATTGGGAGTTCCCTTGTTTGTGTGGAGCGTGACCACAGGCCTCGCTCGTAAAGGCGCTGACGCCCCCATCTACCACACCGACAACCCGGAGCAGGCGCTGGCCAGCGTCGCCCTGATTAGTGGTGACGCTCTGTTTCTTCTTAAAGACTTCGCGCGCTACCTCGAGCAGGACCGCATCCTCCGCCGGATGCGCGAGCTGGGCGAGGGTTTTCGCGCCGCGCGCCGCTCGATCGTCCTTTCCGGCGCGTCGCTCAAGTTGCCTGCGGAGTTGGACGATGAGGTCGTCCCATTCCGCTTCGAGTTGCCCGATGCCGGGCTGCTCTTGCAGGTGGTCCTGGGGACGCTGGCCGAACTCGGCAAGCAGAACCAGCTTAAGGTCGAGCTCGACTCGATCGGCCTGCGTCAGTTGGCCCATAACCTGTCCGGCCTGACCCGGGACGAAGCCCGCCGCACTCTGGCTAAATGCCTGCTGGCGCGCGGCCGCGCCGACACTCAAACCCTCACCGACGTGCTCGAGGCCAAGCGCCTCTCGCTGCGCCAGGAAGGGGTCCTCGAGTATCTGAAATCTAGCGCCAGCTTTGCCGACGTCGCAGACCTGAAGAACCTCAAGGAGTGGCTGCGCAAACGCCGCGGGGCCTTGACGGCTGAGGGGCAGAGGTTTGGCCTGGTGCCGCCCAAAGGCATCATAATCACCGGGGTGCAGGGTTGCGGGAAAAGCCTTGCGGCAAAGGCCGTCGCGGGCGAATGGGGTCTGGAGCTGGCGAAGCTCGATGCCGGCGCGCTCTACGACAAGTATGTTGGTGAATCCGAAAAGCGCCTGCGCAAGTCGCTCGAAATTGCCGGACAGCTCGCCCCTGTCGTCCTGTGGATCGATGAGATTGAGAAAGGGTTCGCCGCCAGTGGGGCCAGCGCCGACGTGGACGCCGGGCTGTCGCAGCGCATCCTGGCGACTTTTCTGACCTGGTTGCAGGACCGCCAGAGCGGCGTCTTCGTTGTCGCCACGTCCAACAACCTCTCCGCTCTGCCGCCGGAGCTGCTGCGCAAAGGCCGCTTCGACGAGATCTTCTTCGTGGATCTGCCGGACGCGGAGGGGCGCGCGGAACTCTTCCGCATCCACTTGAAGCGCCGCGGGCGCGACGCGGCGCAGTTTGATCTCGCTGCGCTCGCCTCTGCCTGCGAAGGTTTCTCCGGCGCAGAAATCGAGCAGGCCATCATCTCCGGACTCTATTCGGCGTTCGCCCAAAAGCAGCAGCTCTCCACCGAGGTTCTGCTGGCTGAGCTCCGCGGCACCCGGCCTCTCTCGGTCACCCGCCACGAAGATATCGCCCGGCTGCGTGCCTGGGCTCACGACCGCGCCGTTCCCGCCAATTGAGGTACTCAACCCAGTCTCGCTGTTCTCGCCCGCTCTGCTGAAATATTCGGAACTTAAGCGGACATATTCAGTCTGGGAGCGATCTTATTGGCTCTTTCCAATTCGGAGTGGTTCTAATCGCCGGCAAGAGGGCCTGCTGCAGTATCTCAGCGTATGCCGAAGACTCTCACCACGACAGGCGTATCCGTCGTGACGTGCGGTGCGATGGCGTGGTAGCCCCACAAATGCACCCAGGCATTGCCCGTCCGCAGCGTGAGATACGACTTGATCATCCCTGGGCCGATAAACGTGAGGACGACGAAAATCACGGACAATACGGAATGCGAAACGGAATCGTACACGGTCCAGTATTCGAACACGTGCAGCGCGGCGTAACTGAGCGCCCCGAGCAGAACCGTCGTCGTGACCGAGCCCGTGAGTTTCAGATAGCGTGGCAGGAGAATGCTATAGATGAAAATCATCACGGGCAATCCGGTTCCCAGAAGATGCACCGCGAACGAAAGCGCGGTGCCCGCGAGTAATTGGTGGCTCGTCAGCTTGAAGATACCGCTCGCCGCCAGCTCGGCCGCAGATTCCAACGCGAGGATCACGAGAATGACCAGCGTGTCGTTTCGCAGGTTATCGGATTTTAAGTTGAGCGCTTCCCGCGAATACCCGCGTGCGCGGAATGTCAGGTACGGCACAACTGCATATAACAAGAAATTGTGTCCGGCCCAGAACCACACTTCCTGTGGGGTTTGGACTCGTGTCGGACCAAACAGCGAGCCATTCAAATGCAGCCCGATTCCTTCACCGAAAAACCTGCGGCCGATGATCTGGCCCATCCCAAGCACAAACGCGGCATAGACCCACAGCAGCAATGTCTCGCGCAGTGCGACAGCATGGGCCGGAGCCCGGCTGGCCATGTCCGGAATGGACCGCCGTCGAGTCAGGAAATAGGTCACCCCCATCAAGATGAAAGGGGGCACCGGCTGCAAAATCTGCACCAAAACCTGGCCGCGGAAAGGTATCTGTGCCAGTATCGGCCGGTTAAACGGCAGCGTCCCGTCGCTCAAGGGGAAGATCGCGACGATGCACACAACCCACAGCCCCAGCGCGATCTGCACGCTCCGTTCGCGCAGCAAATTCTTGAACCACCAACCGCTCTGTGCTGTTGTGATCATTCCGAGGGTCCTGCCTGTGCCGCCGAGCTTGCGTTGCGGTTCAACTTGACCGCAGCTTCCATCTTCATCTCCTGGGCACGCGCGAGTATACAGAAGAGGTTTGTCACCGCCAAACGGTCTCCTTGCACACCATTGCGGTGAAAAAAGACCTGTGACAAAGTACCCTTGTGCTCCTTAAGGCGATTTCTCATATGTACGAGTTGATGGCCCGTGACAGCCTAACCAGAAGCCCTTGAGTTCGCGTGCTACCTCAGGCAACGGCGCTACTTCTCGTGTGAAACCCAGGCGGGGTGCTCGGGTACAATAACGTTGACGTATGTGAGCGGACAGGCGGGGGAGCATATGAGCGAGGCCTGGAAACAGTGGGAAGGCCAGGTTGTCGATGGGGAATTCTACCTGCGCCAGTACTTGGGTGGCTGTGAGCACAGCGCCGTGTTTCTTACGGAGCACGGGGAGCGGGGACTTGAAAAAGCCGCGATCAAACTCATTCCGGCGGATCCAGGGAACGCGGAACTCCAACTCTCCCGCTGGAGGCTGGCCGCGAAACTCTCACACCCTCGCTTGATCCGGCTCTTTCAGATGGGACGCTGCCAACTGGGCGCCGCGGTGCTGCTCTACGTCGTGATGGAGTACGCCGGTGAGGACCTGTCGCAAATTCTTCCACACCGGCCGCTCACGCCGGCGGAAGCGCGCGACATGCTCGCGCCGGCTCTGGACGCCCTGGCATACGTTCACGGCAAAGGTTTCGTGCACGGCCACATGAAACCCGCAAACATCATGGCTATCGATGATCAACTGAAACTGTCGAGCGACGGGCTCTGCCGGATGGGCGAGTCGACTGGCGGCCGGAGGAAGCCGCGCGTCTACGACCCACCCGAGGCTGCAAGGGGAACGATCTCACCGGCTGGGGACGTTTGGTCCCTTGGCATGACCCTGGTCGAGGCCCTGACACAGCGTCTGCCCGTTTGGGAAGGGAAGGAACACGGAGAACCGGCACTGCCGGAGACAGTGCCCGCGCCATTCCTTGACTTAGCGCGTCACTGCCTGCGGCGGGACCCGGAGCGCCGATGGACAGTTGCCCAGATCTCGGCGCGGCTGCAGCACACCTTACCCGCGCCCGCTCCCGCGCCCACGCCCGAAGAACAGAGGACTGCTGAGCCGCAAGAGGCGGTCGCGAAGCGGCGTTACATTGTCCCAGCGGTCGCAGTTGGTCTAGCACTGGCGGCCATGCTGGCAGGCCCAAGACTGCTCCACCGTCGGCGGGAGCCTCAGCCAACCCCTTCCATTGTGTCCGAACAGCCCAGGGTTCAGCCAAGACCGGAGCAGACGCCAGTGACGCCTGAAAGGGGACAGTTCACGGCGAAGACCAGTGATGAAAAGCAAGGTTCCCGTGGCACCGCTCCGTCGCCTGCCTCCCTTCAAGTCGAGACGGCGGTGAAGACACCCACAGGCGGACTTCTTCAAGGCGAAGTCTTTCGGGAAGTCTTGCCCGACGTGCCCCAGAACGCGCGAGACACCATTCGAGGCAAGGTGAGGGTCAGCGTGAGAGTCGCTGTTGATCCGTCAGGAAAGGTGGTAGGAGCGAGGTTCGATTCTCCCGGACCGAGCAAGTATTTTGCCAATCTGGCTTTGCAGGCCGCGCAAAGTTGGGAGTTTTGGCCTGCGAAAGTTGATGGTCGGTTTGTCTCCAGTGAATGGGTCCTGCGATTCGAGTTTGATACGACCGCAACTCACGTCTTTCCGGTGCAAACAGCTCCCTAGCGCCGCGCTGAAAACGTTGACCGGCAACCATGGAAAATGCTGTGCTTTTTCTTCGACAGCGCTTGCGCCTAGGGGAACCCGTTGCAGCGAGTGTACGCCTGCGCAGCGCACCCCGTCAAAGCCAAGCCGATTGCAGCAAAGCCGCCATTTTGGGGACCGTTGCCCAGACTCGCGTCCGTCGTGCGGAACCGTTGCTTACTGGGACACGGGGAGGAATTTGGGGGAGATCAATGTCGGCTGGAAAGTCTGAGACATGAATCGCGCCTGAGCTAATCGCCGCGATGGGAACTCTCTACCGCGCTCGAAAAGCTCCTCTGGCGTTGACACCGGCGGCCATGTGGAGTAGCTTCCGCCTCAACACTTCCGCGGAGGCGCAGCCATGAAAGCAATTCTCTTCTCGTCGATTCTGCTTCTTTCGTTGGCGGCCGGCGCTCAGGCGCCCGCGACGGCTCCCGTCGCGCTCAAAGACGAGCCGCATCACCACCCTCTGTTCGAAAATGATTACGCGCGCGCGTGGGCCTTCGGGATCACCGGGCACCAAGCCACGCTGCTTCATAATCACGACCTTCCCTATTTCGGTATTGCGGTCGGCTCCGCCGACTTCATCAACGCGGTTACCGGAAAACCCGAGGCTCACGTCACGTTGACCGACGGGCAGGTCAGCTACTCGAAGGGCGGCTTCTCTCATGTCGCGCGCACCGAGACCGACACGCCGTTCCGCAACTTCACCATCGAGCTGCTCCGCCCGCAGGGAGCCCCGCGCAATCGGTGCGTGAAAGTCATCGCCGACAGCCCGCTGGATTGTCCGCACACAACCGCAAGCCCGCTCGGTGCCGGCACGACACTGGTCTTCGAAACCGACGAGGTTGCTGTGCAGTCGGGCGAGGTTGCGTCCATTTTCAGAATCGCCGGCGCGGATACACAGCCCGCGCGGCTCCTCGCCGTACTTGACCAATCCGAACTGAATGTGGAATCTCCCGGCCAGCCGGCAAAGAAGCTGCACTCCGGCGAAGCGCTTTGGCTCAATGCCGGCGCTGCGGCAACTTTCGTGAACTCGGGCGAGCGCCCCACGTCACGCTTTGTCCTCCTCACGTTCAAGGACAGCGGCGCGAAATGATGGGCTCTCATCCTTGATTGTGACCGAACCTTGCCGAAGATTCGACGTCCTCAGATTGGAAGATGCACCCTTGAGTGCCACACGGGCGCCAAGCAAATCCCCCAACACCCAAGCTGCCCGCCAACTTTGAGTTTGGCGACCGGTTGCTGACGCACGATCTGCGTTTGAGCCGCGTATTCGTCTTCGGCGAACGCTGGCGGTTGACGTGAAGCGTCGCAATCGGGAAAGGGAGCTAACCGTTCTCCCGCCAGCGATTCACAACCGCTTCGGCCGCGCTGGTCTTTTCGGGATTGAGCCCCTTGTCCCGAGTCAGGTACACGGTTTGCGCCGCGATTGCTAGCTGCGTCCCCGATTTCTCCACGATATCGAGAATGCGAAGAAGTAAATCCTCCTGGGTGGCCAGGAACTGTTCGGCTTCAGTGGTGCAAACATAGGCAAAGACTTCGATGTTGAGTGAGGCGTCCGCGAAATGCACCAAGCGAACTTGAGCCGTTGCGGACTCCACCTTGGAGTGCTCATAGAGCAGACGACGGACTTCTGCCAGGACATACCGGAGTTGGTCGGCAGAGGTTTCCCGGCGGAGGCCAACGATCTGCTTGAACAAGATCTTGTCGCGTTTGCTGTAGTTCTCCAGGTTTGCCGTGGCCGTAGTACCGTTCGGAATGGAGACCAGCGTCCGGTCGAGCGTGCGGATCTGCGTGGACCTCAGTCCGATATCCTCGACTCTGCCGAACTGGTTGCCCACCTTGCAGACATCCCCCACCCTCAGGACATTGTCACTGATCACCGAGACCCCGCCGAACAGGTTCTCGAAAGTCTTCTGAGCGCCGAGACCGAGGGCGATACCGCCGATTCCGATGCCCGCCAGCGCCGTCGTCACATCCACACCCCACGACCTCAGCACCAATAGCGCGATGGCAATGAAGACGAGGGCATCGAAAGCGCGACTGCCGAGCACAAGCAACGAATGCGCTGAACCTTCTCCTCTCCCTGCCAGGCCACGCTCGATTCGCGCCACGATGAAATCGGTCAAACGTACAATCACCCAATAAAGCCCGAAGGCTAGCATTGCGCCGACAATCAGCTTGTAGTACTGGCGGTAGAGCAGCGACGCGCCGAGCAGGCTGACAAACCGATAGTGCAGATACAACGCGGCCAGCAGGGTGATAGGGCCAACCGCAGAAAGAGACCGGGCTCCTTCTATGGGCTTGTTTCGCTGGCGCATAACAAGCCGGTAGCAGAGCCGGGCGAGAAGTACGAAGAACCACGCCAATCCAAAAGCGAATGGAGCAAGTAAAGCGATTGCGATCCACTGCCACAGCGGCATCGACCACGGTCGGTAATCCACCAGCCACCGTGGCAGCTTGGCTTCCAATCTGGGGAAGCCAAGCAGGTCGTAGAAATCGGGAATACCTGCCAACGTCTCCGAGGAGATCAACCAGATCTTGCCGCCTTCCTTATCGCTTACTCGAACGAGGAGAAGCGTGAATTTCGTCTCGCCGATATTGATTTCGCCCACCTTCTCCTTGTCCGCAGGCAGGCCATCATCCAACCTGCCCGCCGGGTCCTTGCTGATTTGGTTCAGGAAGGGGCCGAATCTCAGATTCAGAATCATGTTCAGTTGATGGACGAGCTTCTCATCCTCTTGGCGCGGTTTGCGACGACTCGTGGCCTGAAAGTACCTCAGCGCCAACTGGTAGTTTTCTTCCTGAGCTGCTTTGATAAAACCGAAAACTGTTCCGAGAGGAGTGTCTCGTCCGAGAGGATCTGGTGTTATCTGCGGTGGCGGTGGCGCCGGCGACGGTTGCGGTACGGCGCTGGGAATCTGGGCTTGCGAGGCGAGCATCGAAAAGCAATACAGCACCATGAGGATTAGTCCCTTTGGCAATCTTCGATGCATGCCTGCCTCCGCCTCCAGCGCTCCTACTCTATGGATCGCAGCAACTGACATTTTGAACCACCGGGGGCGGGAAGGCGACATGCACCCCTATCCCAGATTCCAGAGGATCACCTGCTGCGGCTGAAAAGCAATCCTGTCGGCAGGCGGCAAGCGGGTCCGGCGGGCGGCGCCCGGTGCTCTGGAGAGAAAGAGACTGCGGGTTCACCATCCAATGTTTATATATGCGGCTTCGCTTACGCCCTTATAATGCACGCTCGGAGGCTGCGCATGAGCGTGGATCCGGCCGCATTCAAGTCCTGGCTGGATGCGTACGGCCGCGCGTGGGAGAGCCGGGACCCGCAGGCGGCCGCTAAACTGTTCGCGGAGGACGGCACCTACCAAGTCACACCCTTTCTCGAGCCCATGCGCGGACGCCAAGCGATTCTCGCGTATTGGTCGCAGGTGGCCCAAACTGAAGAGGACATCCGATTTGGATACGAGATCTTGGCTGTGACCCCTGAGATAGGGATTGCCCGATGGTGGGCGTCGTTTGTTCGCATTCCGCCCGGACTGCAAACCAAGCTGGATGGAATCTTCCTAATTTCTCTTGATGCTGACTGTCGTTGCAAATCGCTTCGGGAGTGGTGGCACAAACAGCAAGGTTGATCGCGGGGGCGCATGAGGCCGAAACGGTTGCCTTTCGACCCGCCGTGAGTGCAGGACAAACATGGCGGGCAGCAGGCCTACATGAAGCTCCAGCGCGAGCCTGGGATCGATGGGAAAGGCGTTGTGCTCAAGAAC